>JARXAH010000021.1 GCA_029865945.1 Bacteriovoracaceae bacterium
ACGTTGAAAGGTCTCAAGAAGTTAACGAAGAAAAAATTAAAAAATATGTCGATGGATTCCAAAAAAATTCGCGGAATATTTAAGCGATGCGATAACTCAAAACTCTATCTTAGCTGAAATTATTTTCGTTACGAACTATAAGTTCCCACTATTTTTTCGATGGCCTCTAACTTAACCGGTGCCCCACGTCGTCGACCTTCATAAATAGATTCATAAAAAGGATAAACGTCTCCAAATTCAGATTTCTTACTAGAATTTAGTACTTCAAGTTTTGATCCAATTTCCTTTCCTTGGAATGCTAAATTTCCTTGGTTAGATTCATCAATCGTAAATGTCATGGATCCTTTAACTCCAAAATTATTTTTTAAAAATTTACATTCATAAACCGAGGTGGCCTTAACTGCGCTTGCCAAAATAAAAACCAACGATGATGCGAGTAATAATTTTATCTTCATAAGAATCTCCTTTCTAAAAAGTAATCTACAAGATTAAATGACCAACAACTACTATCACTTTTTTATCTTATTCCCTAGAAATAAAATTCTAATAAAAAATCTCATTTAGACTATTCATGATTAGTTGATCCCATTTTATCAACGACCAATTGTAAAAAATATTTCAGGCAAAATGATAGAGCGAAATAGAGCACAGGAAAGATGGCGGCCCAAACAACTACGGACCGCAAACCAGTAGCGCCATACATTTGTAAGGCCTCCCAAAAATTAATTTTAAATTGCTCCAAGATTGAAAAAATATTAAGGGGAATGGGTTCCACTTGAAAAAGCCACTCCCCTGCTCGGTAAAAGGGAATGAGCAAGGCGAACTGCAAGGGATATACCACATAGTTGGCCAGTTGAATTGCAATGGGATTAAGTTTGAAGCGATAAGCAATGAGGGCACACAAGAAAGTGGAAACGCCAATGATGGGAAAAATACCTAATAGAAAACCCACCGCTAAACTTTGCGCTAAGGTTTTTGGTGTCACTCCCTGTTTTAGTTGATCGACGAGAGGCCGCAAAATTTTTTCGTACAACCAATTTTTAAGCTTTTTTAGTTTCAAGGGATTTTTCCTATATTAAAATAACCTCATTTCAAAATGATAAAGATGAAGGAGCTAATGTGAAACTTAGTTGGGATAATTTTTTAATACTTATGAATCATGATCAGTGGTTATCGATCCCCATCATTTTAATCACTTCCATCATACTGGTGGGGATGGTGAAATTACCAATGAAAATTGTCATCAAAAAATTGCGCCATTGGTCCAGTCGCACGAGCCTTATGTGGGACGACATTGCTGTCGATATGTTGGAAAAATTAAAATCACTCACCCACTTTATTTGGATAGGATACCTACTCACCTCCTTTATCAATCTCAGTCAAGGAGGAAAGCGCGCATTTGATTTTTTCTTTATTTTAATCACTCTTTTTCAAGTGGTGATCTGGGGACTGCACCTCATTTCTCACTGGAAAGATACGGTTTTAAAAAAACATATGGATGAAAATAATTCTTCTGCTGGTGCATTAGGTTTAATTTACGCAGGGATCCAAGTTTCTTTCATCATCACTATTTCCCTCATTGGGCTTAGCAATCTGGGCGTGGATATCGGTGCACTCATTGCAGGACTTGGGGTCGGAGGTATCGCAGTCGCTTTAGCGGCGCAAAATATTTTAGGCGATCTATTAGCGTCTCTCTCCATCGTCCTCGATAAGCCTTTTGTGATTGGTGATTTTATTGTCGTGGGAAATGAAAAAGGTACGGTGGAGCAAATTGGAATTAAAACGACAAGGTTGAGAAGCGTTTCAGGGGAACAATTAGTTTTTTCCAACAAAGATCTTTTAGAAAGTAGGATTAGTAATTTTAAGCGCATGACAGAGCGCCGAGTAGTTAAGCAATTAGGTATCGATTATGAAACGGGCCAAGATTTGATTGTACGAGTTCCCAAAATCATTCAAGAAATTATTGATGAACAACCCACACTCAAGTTTGATCGCTGCCACTTAAGTAATTTGGGCACGTCTTCCTTAGATTATGAATTAGTTTTTTTAGTTAAGGGCCCAGACTACCAAGTTTATATGGATGCTCAAGAAATAGTGCTGCAAAAAATTTATGCACGCTTTAAAGAGCTTGGTATTGCACTCGCCTTCCCGAGTCAGACTGTTTATATCAAGAAGTAAACTATTTTGCTTTTTAGCCGAAGAGTACATTGAATCAATTTCTATTTTTGATCTTGGATACTCAAGGGTAAAAAATGAACAAGACTATTTTTACTGTAATCTTAGGATTTTTATTACTCAACTCGTGCCAAAAAATGGGAAGCACTCCTCAAAGTGATAGTAAGAGTGAGATTGAAAATGAGGGCCAACATCTCAATCAACTCACTCAAGACCCAATATCAGCTAATCAAAATTCTGATTCCTTTACCTCAAGAGTAATATCTACGATTGGACAAGATAAACTTATTTGCCCGCCTAATTATATAAAAGTACCTGGGAATTTTTCTTTGGGAACAAGTGAATTTTGCTTGATGCAATATGAGGCAAGAAAAAGTGAAAAGGGCCATATTCCAATCTCTAATTCTACTAATTCTTTGTATAGAAATATAACTTTTGCTGAGGCCAAGGAGGCCTGTCTTTCACTTAACTCTCACGCTGATTTTTCTAAATATCATCGTGTTGGAAAATTTTCCTTAATGACTAATTCCCAGTGGATGGCGGTAGCAAGAAATATTGAAAGTAATAAGAGGGATAATCGCATTGTGGATTCTCAAGACACAAGTTGCTACAAACGAGGCAATGTGGGGATGGAAGTTATTCCTGATTATAAATCACGATGCGGCTACGGCGCAGGATCCTCTGAAATAAATAGAGCCAACCAACTTAATTTTCATACGCTAACAAATGGCGAAAAAATTATGGCCTTCTCAGGCAATTTATATGAATTTGTGAGGTGGAGTGAGGCGAGTGATACCGCGCCGCTTTGTCCCAATGCTCCCAATGAATGGGTTCCAGTAAAAGATATTCATAGGTGGTGTAATTATCCGCAAAATTCTTTTATGCCTAATGATCAAAAGCTAACGCACCTGGATGGAATTGGAGAGGCCTATTTAAGCTCAACTGGAATTGTGCCCTTTAGAAGTGGATTTTGGCTTTCTTATTCTGTGGCAGGGATTTATTTGTTAAATTTTTGTCCCTTGGCCACCAAAGATAATTCCTTGGGATTTCGCTGCGCGTACGACAAAAATTAAGTTTTCTAGAAATTATCCGACAAGAATGCAATGAAATCAAAAATAAAATTCGTTTCAAAAACAGCACGCCACCTAGATGTGCATTCTGAGGACTCATCACTAAAAGGCTGGAAGCGGCCGGTAGAAATATTTTTTAGAAAATTTAGAACCGCCGGATTTGGCCTCATGCTCGCTCCCATTAGTTTGCTCTATGTTGCTTGTATGGGAATCTCCCTCACACCAGGTGTCATGTTGTATCATTTAGGCCATGAATTCACTCATGATTGGTCGATCATCGCTCACTCTATCACGCTCGGTTTTTCCATGGCCGCTGGATTTCTCATGTATGGAGTGACTTTAGTTTTTGTTGTACCTTTTTTTAATAAAATTTTATTTTTAAATACTTTTCTTAAACCTCAACGATCTTCGTGGTTTTCGTTAAGTGTCATTCCTTGGTACTACCATAATGCTCTCACCTATTTAGTGCGCTACACTTTTTTAGATTTTATTACTCCAACTCCGTTAAACAAATTATTTTATCAAATGATGGGAATGAAGGTGGGGAAAGGAACGATGATTAATACTTCCAATATTAGTGATCCTTGTTTAATAGAACTGGGCGATTATGTGACCATTGGTGGATCGGCGACCTTAGTGGCGCACTATGGAATGAAAGGTTTCTTGGTGGTCGATAAATTAATTATCAAAAATGGAGCGACGATTGGTCTGAGAGCAAATATTTTTGGCGACGTGGTAGTGGGTGCAGGTGTAACCGTAAAACCCAATGAAGTTGTGTATCCTAAGACGAGAATTCCAGATCGTGACTTAAATAAAATGGCAAGTAAACTGGGTGAATCAAAAACGAAACGCTCACGAAAAGTTGTGATCAAAAAAGCTGCTTAAAGCTTCTAATTTTTTTAACCACTTGCGATCATTTTTTGTTCTCTCCTTTTTATTCTTTATTTTATTTTTGAAGTGTTCTAATTTTTGAGAAAAATTCCATAATTTCATTTCTGGAAAGTCACGATGGAGTTCACGATTAATCTTAATCCATTCGTACCAAGGGAGATTTTTCGTTTTTTTCCAGGATTGTAATTTCAATAAAGAGAGATAGAAGATAATCGCCAAGATGAGGGCTAGCCAAGCTCCCCGCTGGTAAAATTCAGTTAAATTCCAATTCCATTTTTTTGCCCACTCACCTTGCTGATCTCGGTTGTATTCTTCCATCCAAAAATAAAAATCCGCATTTATCTTTTGCGACCACATGAGGAATGGTTCCAAAAATGAAATCTTCTTTAAATACTTGAGCGGAGAAAAGATAGAAATTTGCTCACCTTCCGTGAGTAGAAAAGCATCTAATTTCGTGAGCCTTCCCTGGGACATCCATACCGTAGGATCAATCCGAACCCATCCACGACCATCTTCCCAGGCCTCCACCCAAATATGAATTCGGTTACTATTCACGGAATAAAATCTTCCTAGTTTATTGTAAATACCACCTAGGTATCCAACGACTAAGCGCGCCGGAATTTGCTGCCATCTTAAGATGAGTGCCACACTGGAAGCATAGTGAGCAAACGCCCCTTGCTTGGCCTGCAAAAATTCAGATAGCGACTTCTGTGGGCCAATGGAAGGATTGTAAGTAAATTTTTGTAACTTAAAATAATTCTCTAAATAGAGAAGCAGGGAGTTTAGCTCTGTGGGTAGATTTGGAAATTGGGTTTTCAGAATATTTATTTCTGCCTCAGAAAGAGAGCTTACCAATAAAGATTTTCGTTCGTTGAGTTTAAATTTTTGTACCGTTTTTTCGCTCGTATCTATCTGCGAATAAACATCATAGATTTTTTCCATTTTATTTTTTGGGAATGGGGCCATCCCATATTGGGGAGAAGGATAAATTTCACCTTGAGAGCTTTTATATTTTCTAGGAATATCAAGTCCCACATAAAACTTAGGTGTGTCTGCAAATAAAAGCGTATGTTTCAATAATGATGCCTTTTCCACAATGGGTTTTTGCAACTCTTGATTCAATAATGTTTGAATGCCAATAAGCGTATCTTGCGTCCAATTCCACCCATCCGTAACTGTTAACACGTGACTGCGCCAATAAAGTGGAGGTGGTAAGGGTTCCGATGTCCAAGCAATAAAATTTTCTTTTTGATTGGAAATGAGATTTGAGAAATCTTCAAATTTAAGTTGATCTGGAAGATTAATCTGGTGATTACTTGGCCTAAACACATTTGTGTTAAGCGATATCATTTGATTTTGCCACCTAGGAAAAATAAAAAAAAGTAACAAAAAAAGCGGAAGTCCAACGAGGATCGCTTTCAGACCTTCTTTAGGATGGACTTTGACAACTTCCAGGCGAGTGATCCCAAAAACCAGTGAGCAAAAACTAATAAGCACATACAAGAAATAATCTATGTCTTTTAAAAATAAAAAACCGGAAAAGAAAATTAATAATTGGCAAAAGAAAATGATATAAAGATCTCGGCGTTCCTTATTTTCTAAATACTTTATTCCTACGACACCAATGAGTATGTTTACGGAGGATTCAGGGATAAGACTCCAGCCAAATTGCCAATAATTGCCAATGGGACAACTTAAGAAAACTAAAAATTTCCAATAAGTTTTGGTAGGCAAATCGAAGAAGGCCACCACTACACATATCAAAAATGAAATGATCGTGATGGGTGTTAACGTTTCTCTTAAAAAATAAACTAAAAATAAATTCACCACTAAGGAGATGATGAAAAATTTTCTCTGCTTACGACGTTCGGCCGCTAGCATAAAAGCCTTAAACAATAGGCCTTATCTTTATCACTTAAAAATGGCCCCTCTAATTTTTGATTTGGGAATTTCTTAATCATCCAACAATTTTGCGCACGGTAGGCCTCTACTAACGTAAAGGCCAATTGCGAAACTTCCGTTTCAGTCAAAGAATTTAGTCTCGAAAAATCTAAAATAATTTTGGTGTACAAAGGTGTACTACGAATACGTTCAAATAATTTATTTTGGTGGGAGTAGCGCTTCCAATCCACCCGCGACCACTTGGGATGATTTAAATCCGCCACCATCATTTGATCCGCATCGGGGCCATTTTGGGATTCACGTGCCTTAAGGGAAGGCAAAATTGATTGATCAACCTCATCAGAGAAATCGTTTTTGATGACGTAGGATTTTGAAATCGCCGGATAAGTATAGATAAGCTGAGAAAGGGGAAATTTTTTAGAAGTATGAAATAATCCAAGCCCGCACTTAAAAAATAAGCGAATCGCAGAGAGATCTGTTGCTCCTCTTTTTTCAGCGACAAAAAAATATTCCCCCTTTAAGTTAAGGATTCTATATTTACCTTTTGGGTAAGCGTCGAGATTAAAAACTTGTTCCTGAATCCAGCTCACCGTTAAATCACCACAGTGAAGGTGAATTTTTTGCTTTTCTTGAGCGTGATGATCTTCCACAAAAAATTCCACTAGTGATAATTTTTTTTTAAGAATCCAAGCTTCTAAAAAAGACCAAAGAAAAAAAATAAAACAAAGAAGTGTAAATAAAAGAATAAAATTATTGGCGTACCCAAAAGAAATAATGAAACCAATAAGCATCACACCCAGATAATAGCGGCCTAAATTATTCGGGAGGATTAGGTCTTTAGTCCATTCACCCATCTTTCGGCCTCTGATTGTTCTTGGTGTACGGAATAATTTTTTCCTGAGAAGAGTCGATGGCCAAAAACAAAAGGAAAAATTTTAGATACATCTTCCGGAAGAACTTGATTTCTCTCGTCGATAAAGGCCCAAGATCTTAAAGCTTCCACAAAATCAATACCGGCCCTTGCGCCCAGGGGATTTACTTCTTGACTGATTCTCGATTTTTGAAGAAAAAAAGTAATCCACTCTAAAATGGTATTAGGAATTTTAACTAATAAACGTTCTTTCTTTAGTTCTACTAATTTTTCGCGACTAATTATTGGCGAAAGCTGCTCGATGGCCTCATGTTGAGCTCCCGCCTTAAGTAAATCTAATTCTTGCTCAATGGATAAATCATTCATCTTGAACTTAAATAAAAATCGATCCAACTGAGATTCAGGAAGAGGAGACGTTCCTACTTGGTCGCGAGGATTTTGAGTGGCCATGACAAAGAAGTGCTCGGATAGCGGATAGGTTTCATTTTCGATACAGATTTTTTTCTCTTCCATGGCCTGAAGCAGGGCACTTTGGGTTCGTGGAGAGGCGCGGTTAATTTCATCAACCAAAATAATTTCCCCAAAAAGAGGGCCAGGGCGAAAAATAAATTCGGATTTCGTTTGATTAAAAAAATTAAAACCCACAATATCAGAGGGCATGAGATCATTAGTAAATTGAATGCGGCCAAAGTTTAAATCTAAGGCGCGGCCTACAAATTTCGCAAGAATGGTTTTTCCTTTACCAGGAACATCCTCAATCAGAATGTGTTTTCCACTAAGTAAAGCGGTCAACGCAAGCTTTAAAGGCAGATCATTGCCTTTCACAAACTTATTTCCTATTTCAAAAAAATTCCTAAATGGGCCCATGACTCTATGGTAGCGAAAGCTTTGTTGAATACAACCTAATCTTATCAAGAGTGAAACATAATCCTCTTGTATCCGACCATCAAGCTCAGATTAGCTTAATAGTTTTCTTAATCCAATAATGGAGGTCGTCACGACTATTCCTACGTAAACACCGTCTAATTCGGATGAACCAAATATTTTCCAAAGCGTGATCGCCAGCGCTCCACTGATCGCACTTAGCTGAAAAGTTTTATCATCAATGGTTTTAGGCCTCCAAAAATTAATCATCATGGGCACGAGTAAACATCCTGCCGCGTAGCTACCCATGGTTTTCCAAACTTCTTTGATTCGGCCATCAAAAGCAAAGGATAAGAGAATGGTAAAAAGTCCTACGAGTAAAAATCCCAATTGATGAATGCCTTTTTTATGATGAAACTTTTTGGGCAATAAATCATAGGTGATGGTGACACCAGCAATGTGCATAAAGGAACTTAAGGTAGAAATGATGGTGGCGAATGCTCCGGCCAGAAATACTCCACGAAGTCCGGACGGAAGTAATTCGAGAGCGAATTGGAAATATCCTTGCTTGGGATCCGCGTGGGGAAGCACGGCGCGCGCATACATGCCTCCCAAGGTAGTACATAAATCAAAGCCCACCCAAATGAGAGTGGAAATCAGAATTCCTCGTTTCGCAATTTGTGGGCGAGAGGCGGCCAACACTCGCTGATAAAAACAAGGATCAACAAGGGTGGCGAGGGCAATGAGTCCCCAAGAAAAAATAGAGGCGTAGCTCTCGCCTCCGCGCCAATCAAAATGAGCCGCCGGAAGATTTTGTTTCAAAAATGAAACTCCACCAAAATGGAAGTAAGCGACTAAAGCAACTAAGAAGACGGCCAAACACATAATTAAAAATTGCAAGAAATCCGAAAAAACGACGGCCCTAAATCCCCCATAAAAGGAATAGGCCATCACAAAAAGAGTTCCCACTAAGATACAAAGTTGAAGCGATCCTCCAAAGAGGGTTTGTAAAAAAATACCCATACTCAGCGCGTAGGCCACCGGAACAATGTTAACGAAATTAAAAAGGGAGCCGAGCCTCACAGAACCTGGGCCAAACATTTTTCCTAAAATTTCAGGAAGCGTGACGGCGTGATAGGGACGAATTTTATCAACTAAAAAGAGCGCAAAAATAATGTACGTGATGTACCAAAAAATACCTTGAGTCACAAAGTTATAAACTCCCTGCTCAAAGGCAATTTGGGTCACTCCAAAGATTCCTCCATACCAACTCGCCACTAGTGTCGCGATAAAGAACGGAAGGGTGAGTTGCCGGCCCATGAGTAAATAATCGAGGGCCGAAGTGCGTGTAGGACTTTTCAGCAATCTTTGCCCATAGATAACAATGGCAATAGTTAGAAATTGAAATCCGAAAAATACAATCCAATCAAGGGACGAGAGTAATTGATAAATTGGTACGCTTGGTAAGGAATTGGACATGGTGACTTCCTCCGCTGGAATTATCCAGATCAGGTTAAACGGGTATCATCTCAGCCAAAATTTTAATCTTTGGCACCCCGGTCGTTAATGATTGCGAGCTTACCTAGTTTAATTAGTAAATTCAAGACGATAAAGGTAGTGAATAAATAAATGTATAAAGTATAGGATACTTGCCCAATTCGGATAACCAGTTTAAGATTTCTTAAACTCAAAAATAGGCCAATTATGATTTTATCCCAAATGCCAAGTTACGTCTTAAACGAATCCCTAAAACACTTGAAACTCGTGGATCAAAAATCCATTGTTCAAGATCTCTTGAACGACCACTTAGGCCACTATGGAAAATTAGTCAGGCCTGCGCTTTCTCAACTTTTTGGAGAATGGCTTCACATTCCCATGGAGAAAATTATTGCGGTCTCGAAGGCCGCCGAATTTATTCATAGCGCCTCCCTCATTCATGACGACGTTGTTGATGAGGCCACCATCAGAAGAAATCGCCCCACTCTCAATTCTAAGATTTCCAATGCCCGCGCCGTTCTCGCTGGAGATTTTTTATTAGCTCAGGTCATTCGCGATTTAGTCGACATTCAAGAATATCAATTGCTCAAAAATATTGCCCAGGCCCTCAAAGACATGGTGGAGGGAGAATTTTTGCAAGATGACATCAAAGAAAAGATGGACGTCACTCAAGCTGATTTGATTCAAATTTCTGAGAAAAAAACAGGTGCCCTCTTTGCCTGGGCCATAGAATCCATGGCGATCTTATCCAATCAAGAGGAAAAATTTCAAAAGCTGGCGCATAACTTAGGACTAAAAGTGGGAATCATCTTTCAAATGATGGATGACAATTTAGATTACTCCCATGTCAGTGGAAAAGATTTCGCCAAAGATTTAAAAGAAGGCATTCTCAATTTTACTTCGCTTGAATTAATGAGTCTTTATCCGGAACTTGGCTATCCCATGTATCAATTGCGCGGAAGAGAAGTCGACTCTTATCCTTGGAGCGATTCACAAATCCAAGACGCCCTTCTATCGGTAGAAAATAAAATTCAAAAGGAACTCGAAGAGGCCCACCAAATATTAAATGAAATGAATGCCATGCAAATTCATCCCAATGAATTGGCCTTTGCGAAAATTAAAGAATTTATTAACTATCTGGTAAAAAGAAGTCACTAATTTATGCCTAAATCACAAGTGATAAAACCGATGTTTGATATACTAGCGACGAAGTATGATTTCTTTAATGATTTGCTCTCGCTTTTTATCCATCGCTACTGGAAAAGAAAAGTGATTGAGAAGGTGGGAGAATTTCGGCCCAAGAATTTATTGGACTGCGCTACTGGTACTGGTGACTTGGCCTTTATGGCAGCGAGTCGTTATCCTCATTTAAAAATAGAGGCCATCGATTTCTCATCTGTGATGATTGAAGTGGCCAAAAAGAAATTAGGTGATGGGCCAACTCAAGCGATTTCCTTTTCCGTGCAAGATATCCAAAAACTCCCCTTTTCAGACCAACAATTTGATGTAACCACCATCTCCTTTGGTATTCGAAATGTGGAAAATTTAACTTTAGGCCTAAAAGAATTGGGAAGAGTCTCCAAAAAATCGCTCCTCATCTTAGAATTCGGTAAACCTAAAAATAAAATAATTTCTAAGATCATGTTTCAAATTTTATACTTTTTTGTTCCGCTCCTTGGAACTTTTTCGAAAGATAAGTCGGCCTATCACTATCTCATCGAATCTAGTGAGAAATTTCCTTGCCGCGAAAACTTTATAAATCTACTAA
This sequence comes from Bacteriovoracaceae bacterium, assembly GCA_029865945.1. Taxonomy (GTDB): domain Bacteria; phylum Bdellovibrionota; class Bacteriovoracia; order Bacteriovoracales; family Bacteriovoracaceae; genus JARXAH01. Next base: position 11,039 of record JARXAH010000021.1, read on the forward strand.
TCGCCAACACGAATTTTAAAAAATTTTCTTATCAATCTTTCATGGGCGGACTCGTTTACCTTTATTGCGCGAGTAACTCGAACGAGAATACAAATCATCAGTAGGAGCGAAAATATTTATGAATGCCCACCAACCTGAACTATGGAACGAAATTAAAGAATTTTCTTTTCATGACATCACCCTGCATCAACTTAAAAATCATCACGCCATTCGTATTGCCTTTAATCGTCCCGACATTCGCAACGCCTTTCGTCCGCAAACGGTGGATGAGTTATTAACGGCTTTCCATTGGGCGCAAGAACAAACGCACTGTGGAGTTATTCTGCTCACAGGAAACGGCCCTTCATCAAAAGATGGAGTGCATGCTTTTTGCGCCGGTGGCGATCAAACTTCCAGAGGCCCCCATGGCTATGAATATAAAAATTCCCACGCAAAAACTCCTGCGAGACTTCATATTTTAGAAGTTCAAAGGCTCATTCGCTTCATGCCCAAGGTGGTGATTGCTGTGGTTAATGGTTGGGCCGTCGGCGGAGGCCACTCCCTTCATTGTGTTTGCGATCTCTCTCTTGCGTCTAAAGAGCACGCGATTTTTAAACAAACCGATCCCGATGTGGCAAGTTTTGATGGAGGATTTGGTTCAGCTTATTTGGCCCGCCTAGTAGGTCAAAAAAAAGCAAGGGAGATTTTTTTCTTAGGAAAAAATTATTCAGCGCAAGAGGCATTTGATATGGGCATGGTCAACGAAGTTGTGTCCCACGAACAGTTAGAAAATAGGGCCATCGAGATGGCAAACACGATTGCTCAGAAGTCACCCACTGCGATCAAAATGCTTAAATTTGGTTTTAACTTGATCGATGATGGACTCATAGGACAGCAAGTATTTGCTGGTGAGGCCACCAGACTTGCCTACGCGATGGATGAGGCCAAAGAAGGGCGCGACGCTTTCTTAGAGAAGAGAGATCCCCGATTTGAAAATTTTCCTTGGCAATATTGAGAGTTAACAGAATTTACAGGTAAGGAGTAACAGGTAACCCATGATGCTAAAGATATTAAAGGAAGACATTGTTTCATTTTTGGAACTAACTCCTGACTCCATTATTATTGGGGTGGGGGGAGAAATATCTAAAATAAAATCTCTTACTTTCTTTGATCATCATCATTTTTACTTTAAAGATTTTTTTACTCAAAGCTACCTAGTTCATCGCCCCCAGTCATTACACCGTTTTAGAAAAAGTGATCTGCTCAATTTGCTTGAGGAATTTTCCATTAATTTCCAAGCAAGAAATAATGACGATGAATTATTTGCAAAGGATTTCGAACATTTTAAGCAGGCACACAAAGAAAATCCAGCGTTTCAAAAAGTCGTCTTGGTCTCCAGAGAGTACTATGCCACGCAAGCAAAATCCGACGAACCCAAGGTAAGAGCTCATTGGTTAAAGCGTTCACTCTCGATTGCTGGAACAACTGCCTTTGGTCATTGGAGCGAAAATCAAGGCATGATAGGTGCGACCCCAGAAGTACTTTGGGATTACAAAAATGAAACGCTCACCCTACAATCTTTAGCGGCAACAGCAAAAGAGGGCGAAGAATCAGAACTTTTAAATGAAAAAAATCAACATGAGTTTCAACTAGTTGTTAAGGGCATTGAAGAGGCCTGTCGTGCGATGCGTATTTCCGTTAGCAAAGAAGAAACAAATCGCAAGCATTTTGGAAAGCTTATCCACTTGCAAAAAATTTTTCATTCACACGTTTCCCTCACTTCCCAAGATCTCATTAAACTTACTAATTTGCTATCCCCTACCGCTGCATTGGGCGGAAGTCCCAAAAAAAATTCCTTGGAATTCCTGGAACAGAAAAGTTTGTATCAACAAAAATATCCGTTAAGAAAATTTGGATCGGCCTTTGGTTACCTTGAAGGCGAGGTGGGAATATTGGGTAAATTCATTGTTGCGATTCGTAATATTCAGTGGAATAAAGACGGTTTTTTTATTGAATCAGGCGCAGGAATTGTAAATGATTCCCTTTTGGAACTTGAATTAAATGAAATTTCGATGAAGCGAAATTCTATTTTACAGTTTTACTTGTGAAATAATTTTTATGAAATCATTCTTCGATATGATTAGTGAGGTCTCAACAATTTTCTTTTGCTCTGGCGCGAGAAACCAATATCTATTGCCTCTTTTTGAAAATAAAATTATACATTTTGAAAACGATGAAAGAATTGCCTCCTTCAAAGCTCTGGGCCTTGCTAAGATAACGAAACAACCCGTTGTTATCTGCACCACCTCCGGAACGGCCGTTGCCGAATGTTTACCGGCCATGCTTGAGGCCTACTATAGTGAAGCACCATTAATTTTAATTTCTGGAGACCGTCCCAAAAAACTTCATTTAACAGGGGCACCTCAAACCACGCGCCACGAATTGATCACCCAATCTGCCGTAAGAGGATTTGCGGAAATTGAAATTAAATTAAACACAAACTTAAACTTAAAGTCTCATTTTTCTGCGCTTCCTTTAATGCAGAAATTTTCCTTTCCTTTCCACCTAAATGTACTAATTGAAGATGGCGTAGAGCATCAGCATAGTACGAAAATTTTTGATCTAAATAATGATTCCCTTGAGTCCCTTGACTCTCTTGCTTGGGCCTCCTTTGATCAATTTTTAAAAAACAACTCATCTCCCCTATTTTTAATTTCTGGAGATGGATGGGATGCAAGGCCACTAGTGCAAAAATTAATTGGCCTTGGTGTAGATATCTATGCTGAAAGTTTGAGTTGGGCAAAATCTCTCTTATCATCAAACCCAAAAAGTATCAAAGATGAAACACAACTTCTCGAGGCAGCCGCCAATCAACAATTCACGTCAATCGTAAGAATCGGGCATACTCCCTTAAGTAAATTGTGGAGAAATTTAGAAAAAACCCTCCTTCCTACTTTTAGTTTCGATCCGAGAGGGCTCGCAGGACTTTCTTACGGAAATGTGATTCGTATGACTTCCCAATCACTTTTTGAGCATCCTCAATTTTGGGAAATGATAAGTAAATATTTTCCCCTTTCCCATCAAAAAAATTTTCCACCCTTAAAAAATGGGGATTTATCAGAAGAGCAAAAATTTATCAAGGCGATTCACGACGTCATCCCAGACGGATCTCACTTGTTTCTGGGAAATTCCTTAATCATCCGCAATTTTGAAAAAGTTCAAACTAAATTTTTTAAAACTTACGGCAACCGAGGCCTCAATGGAATCGATGGACAGCTATCAACGGCGATCGGAATGGCCAACTCTTTGAATGTAATCAACTCAAAGGAAAAATTTTTTTGTCTCTTAGGGGACATGACGACACTTTATGATTTAAGTGCGCTCCTATCCCTCCCAGAAAATTTTACTTTAATCATCATCAATAATAAGGGTGGAAGAATTTTTCAAGAATTAAAGATGGACTCACGCTTAGTGTTAGAGCATGAATTTTCATTTCAAAAATTCGTAGAGGCCGCTGGCAAAAAATATCAAGCGGTAAGTAAAATGAATCATTCGGATCTCGAAATGGCGATCTCACATGCCCAAGTCATTGAGGTATTTGTAACCTGGCCCAAAATCCCAACGATCAAGGAGGCGCCATGATACATTTTATCCATGGATTCCTTGGCCAAACTGGGGACTTACAACTTGGCGGTGATTTTCAGTCTCACAATCTCTATGAATTAGTTAATCATAAAGAATCGGAAAATAAATTCCTAGAACTATTAACTCCTGACTCTATCATCATGGGTTATTCAATGGGTGGAAGGTGGGCGTTAAAATTTTGCACAGAGTATAACTTCGTTCCCAAAAAACTCATTTTATTAAGTGCCCACTATGGTTTAACTAATCAAACTCTTCGAGAGCAGCGAAAAAAATTTGAAGACCTCGTCATTCAAAAATTAAAAACCCAAAGCGATGAAGACTTTTTACAATTTTGGAATTCCTTAGACGTCTTTTCTCGTGACCAAATGAGAGATGAACTGCCGCCTATTTCAAGAGAAATTTTACAACAAACTTTCTCTACGATGCGTTTATCCCAACTCCCCTGCTTCGCAAGCTGGATCAAAGAGCACAGTGAGCGAATAGTTTTTTTATATGGCAAGAACGATGAAAAATATTCGCAGCTGGGTTCACATCTCTCCAAGTGGGGCGTTTTGGTGCATGGACTAGATTGGGGACATCGCCTCATTCATCATCCAGAAATTCTACCCATTCTGGCGCAGCACCTAAAAAATGAAAAGGTAGTGTAGTTATGCAGCGGTTGAAACATTTCTTTTTTGCAACTCGCCCAAAAACCTTGGCCGCCGCTATCGTTCCACCGATGGCCGCTTTTTTTCTCGCTCGCCATGGTAAGGATGTTTCTTATTTATTATTAGGATTCATTTTATTGTCCGCAGTGATGATTCAAATCGCAACCAACCTTTTTAATGATGTGATTGATTTTGAAAAAGGTTCCGACAAAATTCGAGTTGGGCCAAAGCGCGTTTCAGCGAGCGGCCTTGTTCCTCCTGAAATGGTAAAAAAATGGGCCTATGCATGTTTAGCGATCGCTTTTCTGGCAGGCATTCCTTTAATTTTAAGAGGAGGAGTGATCATCTTTTTCTTAGGTGTGATTTCTCTTTATTTAAGTTATGGATATACAGGCGGCATTGCGCAACTCGCCTACCGAGGATTAGGAGAACTTTTTGTCTTTCTCTTTTTTGGCCTCTTTGCCTTCTTAGGTTCTTATTATCTTTTTACTCTAGAGCTTACCTGGGAAAGTTTTTATTTGGCCTGCAGTTTAGGTCTTCTCGCCACCACCTTAATTGGTATCAATAATTTGCGCGACCGAGGCCTGGATATCCTGGCCAAAAAGTTTACGCTCGCTACCCGAATGAAGGAAGGGCACTATCAGTTATTTTGCGCCTCAACAGTGATCCTTCCTTACCTTTTCTATGCTTTTGCAGGTGGAAAATTCTCTTTCCTTTCTGCTGTCCCGATCGTTTTCGCCTGCCTCATCATCCGCATTATTTTTCAAGCAAAAGGAGAAAAGCTAAACGTTGGACTCAAATTTGCTTCCCTCCATTTGCTTAGTTTTTTAATCCTCATTTTCCAATTGCCGGCTGGTGCTTCATGAATGAAACCATTTTCTACGCCCACTATTCAAGAACCCTTAAGCGAAATTTAAATCGCTTAGAGCTACGAACGCCAGACAGTGTTACATCGAAGCGTGGCATCTATATAAAAGTTAAGCGTGGTAACTTAATTGGCCATGGAGATTATTTCCCGCACGAGTTACTTGGTGATATCTCGATTGAAGAATTCCTGGATACTTTTCTTTTGCAAAGAGAGACTTCACAAAAAAAATGCTACCATTTTGCGATTCAAGAAATGAATAAAGAATTTACGGAAAAATGTGTTCCCTTTTTCAACCACACTCCTCTTGATCTTTATTCTCAGCAAACTAGTGATACGACCATTTCAAAAAATAAAGTCTTTAAAATAAAATTACATTGTAGAGAAGACGCCACCCAAATAAATAGATTATTTAATCGTAAAAAAAATTTTCAACTTCGCCTTGATGCCAATGGACTATTCACGAATGAAACTTTCTTTTCGTTTTACCAATTGCTCAGTCCTGAGATCATCCCAGCGGTAGAATATATAGAAGATCCATCCTCCTCACTCGATTGGTCATGGCTGTCTGCTACCCAGTGGAGTGCTGCGGAAGATTTCTTACCCGGCAAACCTTCCGCCATTAAAATTTACAAGCCCAACCGAGAATTTTGGGTTCCCGGTGATAAACGCAAGAAAATTTTTAGCTCCTACCAGGGAAGTGAATTGGGCCAGTGGCATGCTTACCAAGAATTAATGAAATTTGGTGATCTCTCGCTTTACCACGGCATTGAGCAACCTAACTTGTATGAAGAAAATTTGGATTTGTTTCAAAACGGAAACACTATGTCCGTTGTAAAAGAAATGTATCAAACCTTGCATTCCTTGAATTGGAAAGAACTGGGAGTGATGACGTGACTTTTAACTTAACAAAAATGAATTTCCATTTTTTTGCTCCGCCCCAAGATAATAAACTTTATCCAGAGTGGAAAAACCTGAACGAAGAAATTTTGAAACTATCCATGCAGTACGAATGGAATGATAATGTGGCCTTGCTTTCCAGCGGAACTACTGGCCAATATTTAAAAGGTTATATCTTTTCAAAAGCAGCCCTGCTCTCCAATGCAAAAGCGGTGAATGATCACTTACAATTAACGTCTCTCGATCTTTGGGGAATCTCACTTCCCACCTTTCATATTTCAGGTGCGTCTATTGAATTTAGATCTGCCCTCCTTGGGCATCGTCCCATTGACCTCGGTACTTGGTCACCAAAATGTTGGGTAAAGAAAATTCAAGAATTTCAAATATCCATCACCTCACTTGTTCCTTCCCAGCTTTATGATTTACTTTTTCATGAGATCACGCCACCCCCAAGTCTAAAAAAAATAATATTAGGTGGTGATTTTTTGAGCGAAGCCCTCTACCAGCGTTCCATTTCTCGCGGGTGGCCAATTCTACGCAGCTACGGCATGACGGAATTAGGCCCTCAAATTTCGACCGAAACTTCTCTTGGTAGCGGCCTCATTCCAATCAACATTCATTCGCTTAAAATTGATCAGGAAGGTAGACTTTCTATTAAGTCGCCTTCACTTTTTTGTTTCAAATTTGATTGGAACCCTGAAAGACAACCAGCACTACAAATCCAACCCGTACAAGATTTTTGTGATGCAGAGGGTTTTTACGTGACTCAAGATCTTGTGGGCCTTGAAAATGGTCGCCTCCAATTTAAAGGAAGAAGGGATGGTGTGATCAAAAAATCCGGCCGCCTCTTCTCAATTCTCGAGATGAAAGAAATTTTAGAGGCCTACACTATCAAGCATCATCTCTATGGAAAATTAGAATTTAAACTTGAAGATAATTCCTTAATCTTATTCGCCGAAGATCATCCTCAATCCCATTTTGATCAGATACAACAAGATATTTCTGAGCTTATCTATCCTCACAAGATAGATCAATTTTTCATAACTCATCAAATCAATCGCAACCACATGGGGAAAGTGAAATGGAAAAATTAATGACAAAAGAAATTTTGCCAGAAGTTGAAAATCTGCGCGACCTCGTGGCGGAATTTATGGAGTATTGGGGTTTCAAAAAAGTTCATGGCGAAATTTGGCTACATCTTTATCTAAGTGAAGTACCGCTTGATGCTTCACAAATTATGCAAAAACTCTCCATCTCTAAAGCGCTTGTGAGTATTACACTTAAAGATTTATTACTTTACGGAGTCATCCAGGAATCCCAAATCTCAGAACAAAACACGCGGATGTATGTGGCCAATGAAGATATTTCAGAAGTGATCAAACGAGTCTTAAGAAAACGTGAACAATTCATGATTAAAAAAATTAGGCTGGCCCATCAGCAACTATCCGAGCTCCCCGTATCGTCTCTCTCTGAGAGTAAATTAAACAAAAACCGAATTAAAGATTTAGGAAAATTAATTAAGCGAGGCAACCGAGGCCTCGACTTAATTATGTCACTCATATAACTTAAATTTTTTTGTCGTTTTTACCCAATCTACTGAACGACGCATTTCAAAGAACGCTCTAACACCCAAGCAGGGTCGAGATCATAAGGGTTTTCCTCATAAATAAAGTGATAACTCGCTTCGAAATCACTGCCAATATCCATACGTTCTAGGGTTCTTAATTTAGGAACGATAAGCATAAAACCACGACCTTTTGTTCTAGCATAGAAAGTAGTTGTTGCTTTAGAAGGGATGGGAGGATACGTATTGATGAGATAGGTTGGGCCTTGATCGTCCAAGCATAATAGTCCAAGGCAAAGGCCTTCGCTAACGTTCTCGAGTTCAATATACGCATCATATTTTGGTGGTGTCGAAAATTGAAGACTCTCTTTTTCATTTTCACCGGAGCAGGTAACCTTTACGGTTTTTGCGTAAATTGATAGTGATCCCATTAACATCATTCCCATAATTAATTTCTTCATAAAGTCTCCTTTGAAACAAACAAGTCACCAAGGATTTGTTCGTTAGTTTAATTAATGAGGATTATCCCCTCAGTGATAAGAACGATACATTTTTCAAACAAATCTAAAAAGCATAGAAAAATCATAACCGTTATTCCAAAAAGGAATGCCTAGAAAACCTTTTCGATAAATTTCTCTATTTCTCTATTTTTTTGATATGAAGAATTTTGACATTACCGTGGCGAAGAAATACTGCACTCGCGCGCTGCACTCGTGCCAGCACCCCTCTGTTATGAGAGTTGCGTCAAAATGGCGTCGCCGCCGTCTAAATATATTGAGAAAAAATATTCCGAAAAACAAAGGGAAATGAACCAGCACTATTCTAATTAAATGAACGGATTGAAAATATTGATAAAAATCATGTGAGCGTCATCATGTGCTGCTGTTGAAAATTTTATATTAATTTAATACCGAATGAAACTATAAGTACTGACGCAACCCTCATAACGTTCGATTGTTGGCACTTTTTTTCTTTTTTTTCTCTAAAAATTCACGGGAATCAAAATGATGAAATTTTTGAAATAGACGTAACAGAAAAATGAAAAACAAATCAAGATACTCGGCTCAATGAGTAGCTAAAACTTTCTAAATTCATAACTCTTGTAACAAAATTCTTTTTTTATTATGCCATCATCATCAAAATTTTCTTGGGTTCGTTTTGTAAGTTCAAATTTTTTAATACGATTCCCTGCATAATCTTGATCCCCTTCAATTTCTCTCCATTCAATTCCATCAAGTTTGTAATTATATTCAAACTCGTCAGAAAAATCTTTTGCTTTGTAGGGAGTTCCTATGAATAATCGTTCCGTGTAGATATCGCATTCAGGCTCACCATTTGCATGCGGATTCCCATCACAATTGCCTGTTGTGCTTAAAATTTTTGAATTCATCTTGAAAAGAACTTTGCCCTCAACTAATTTTGAAAATGAAAATTCCCGATTCTCAGTGTAAAAAATGCCTCGACGGCCAGAAGAGAAGATATGACTTACTTTGCCAGTATGGATGATGTTTGGATATTTATCTAGATTTTCAAATCCTGGCTCATATTTTGGAAAAATGTTGATTACAATTTGTGGTTCTCGCATTGAGTAATATTCATTTTTAAAATTTTTAATTTCCTTATTGGAGAAATCTTTTTCATTTCGGCATATTTCAATTGCGCCAGTAAGCGAATAAGTACCTATGGGAGAACAAAATTTTTTTCATTGGCAAAGATAGAAGCAATAAAAAATTTTACAAGAATAGCGACTATAAAAGCATATCTTTTCATAACTAAAATCTCACTTTCTTGCAATATATTCTGACTCAAAAATAAAGTAAATATTAAGGATTTTAATTGTAGAAATGTAATGCCTCACCCACTATTAATTACAAATCTTGGTATTTTCTTAGTTATTCGTATTCTACTATGTTTCTTTTTTGGAATTTTCCTTGAATAACAAAATCAAATGATTATAGATAGTCGGTCGCAAACTTGATTAGTGAAACGAATCAAAAATGTTGGCAACCCTACAGCCGCCAATCTGAAATGGGTAAATTTAAAATACTTTGGGCGCAATTTATTCTAGAATCCTTAGGATCTTACTTCGGGCCGCCTTTCCATGCGATTCTACTCCACTTTGAGATCGCTTTAGTTTAAAATTTCCACTGCCCCTCATTTACTATTATTTTTTAAAAGGAAAATGTATGTCCAATCATGTTTATGATCTTGTGATTACTCAGTTTTCAATTAGCTTAGCAGGACTTAAAAATGTCATGCTGAAAGCGAAGGCGCACGCAGAGGCCAATAAATTTGATCCCAATAAATTTTTGGATCTCAAATTTGCTCCAGACATGCTCGCCCTAACCAAGCAGGTGCAAATAGCATCTGACAATGCTAAAGGTGCCGCTGGCCGACTATCAGGAAAAGAAATTCCGGTCTTTGCTGATGATGAAAAAACGTTTGATGAATTGATTGCGAGAGTAGAAAAAACGATTAACTACTTAGAAACTTTTAGGCCAGAAAATTTTAATGATTACAAATCCAAGAAAATTTCTTTCCCTTGGTATCCTGGAAAACATTTAGACGGGGCCACTTACTTAAATGGATTTGCGATTCCTAACGTGTATTTTCACATTACGACAACTTATGATCTATTTAGAAATGCGGGCGTAGCTATAGGGAAAGCGGATTTTATGGGATCGATCAATTGGATGGATGACTAAGAATTTTAAATTTAAAGCTCAATCTTAAGCTTAATCTTAAAGTAAAGACGATAAATGCCCTAGGTTTATTTGACCTAAGGCATTTATCGATTAAATGATCTTTTTATTTTTGTTTATAGACACAAGTGATAACTTCTTCCTTAAGATCACCGACAGAATTTCCATTTTCCTGATCACGATATCGATTTGTTTTAGTTACCGTAATGGAAAAATCTACGTCTTCACTTTTTGTCACACTTATTGAGCTAACAAAAACATCAGGATTAACTCCTTCGCAACTTCCTCCCTCTTGAACACCAGATTCAAAACGTTCTATTCTGTAAAAATCTGAGTATAAGGAAACACATCGATCCCCTACCATTTCCGTTTTTGCATATCCATGACCAACAGATTGACTACCTTTGGGAGCGTTAGGAATTCTATTAACTTCTCTTGTCTTAGAAGTCTTAGGCGCAATAAATTGAATACTTGGTACTTTTTTTCCTGCCTTTGTTTCAATATATTTTACATAACCAAACTTATATTCATCCTCTGGTTTTGGATCAACAAAATTTATTCCTCCCAAAGTAATGGAATCAGCACATAATGGATTGGGTTCAGATAGGGTATAATTCTTATTATCAACCCAAGCCAGTTCAGGATTTATTTTCGAAAATGTGTTTTGTGCAAAAGACAGGTTGTAAAAAAAAGCAGTAAAAAATACCGAACATAAAACATTTTTCATAGTTCCCCCTAGTAAAAGATTCGATAACCTATAATTTCTACTAGGGGTCATAAGCTAAATGTAAAAAAATCTCAAGTAAATTCTACCTCATTTGGGAAATGACTGAAAAATTTACAATTCTTTTACCTCTATAGGTGCTGATTTAGAGTATTTTTTGGAATTTCCGTCGTAATCAACAAAATAACTTAAAACTTTGCGCATAGAATTAAGTTCAACTTTTTGCGATTCTTGATTTAAAATTTCAAGCTTCTTAGTTTTTTTAACAACCGGCCTAACTTGCTCAGAAGCCGTTTTTTCAATTTCATTTCGATTGAACATTCTTCGAAGTAAATCTAAACTTCGCTTTTTTAGTTTCGTTCGTTTTTTCATGGTTAAACTCATAGACACGCTCCTTGTGACTACCTTGCCGGTAAATTAGGCCCATTATGGTCCTAGTAATATTATGATAAGAATGCTCAAAATAAGACGTCAAGTTTTTGTGCTGCCCCCCTCAATCACCCGACAAAAGCTATCAAGCTTTATAAAGATTTCTTTCCACTCATCCTCATCCCTACTCTGATAGGTGATTGCTCCTCCAGCCCCGTAAAAAATCTCTTTTTTTCCTTCATCAATTGCTGCAGTTCTAATATTGACCGACATTTTCGATTGCTTGGGCCCACTTAATAATGTTCCTCCGCAATAAAAACCGCGGTGATAATTTTCTATGTCCTTCGTGGATTGCATGACCGCTTTTTTGGGAGCTCCAGTAATACTTCCGCAAGGAAAAGTAGCCCGAATTAATTGCTCCCAAGTAAGCGAGGTTCCCTCTATATTTTTTTCGATGAGCGAACACTGATGAAGTATCCCAGGCACTGAAAAAAAATGTTTTTTCTTCACCACCTTCGCTCTAGGGCCCGGTAGTGAGTTCAACTCATGGGTAATGAGGTCCGCAATCATGAATAATTCTGCTTGCTCTTTTTTTGATTGCGACATTTCTTTCATCGCTTTTTCTTTTTGGATAGCATCTTGTGACTTTAAGGCAAAAGATCCTTTGATCGGAGCGCACTGAATTTTATTTTTTTTTATTTGAAAATGTAGTTCCGGAGAATTGGAAATAAGCGAGTATTGCAGAGGAGAAAGGTAAGTTGCATGCGCCATGGCACCCAATTGCTCTTTTGGCGCATGAAACAATTGATTGAGCATGGAGAGGGCAAACTTATTTTCGCCCGTAAAATTGCCTATAAAAGGACAAGTTAAATTGAGTTGGTAGAAATTTCCTTCACGAATTTCTGAAATTATTTGCTTAAATTGCCTTTGATAGCTCGCTTTAGTTATGGCAGTCCACTCAATTTCATTTTTGAAATTTAATTGAAAAATGTCAGGCAAAACATCAAAGCAAGCTAGTTCTTCGGCCGTATCATATTCTAAATCAATAACTAAGTGTTTGTTTTTATCAAAATTCTTAAGCTCTAATCCATGAATGATGTTTCCAAAATCATAGGAAAAATGCACCACTCGGTGGGTGGTGGAATTTCCTCCCACTACTTTGTGATTCCACTCATCCCTTAGATAATTGATAAGATCGTAATTTTCTTTTTCGATATTATTTTTTAGTAAGTCTAGCTTCCAATCAAGTCCATAGATCGTCGCTCTGATGGGATTTTTTAAATAAAGAAATTTTTTTTTCTTCTTTAAATAAAAGACTGAGAAAATCATGAGTGAGAAATTTCGTTAGGTTTACCAGCTGGAGGTAAAGCGGCCGGCGGTGTTGGGGTTGTAGGATTTCCGTGCAAACTTGTAAATTTTGTCTGACTTCCAATCCACGCCAGTTTCACTGTGCCTCGCTCACCAGATCGGTTCTTGGCCACAATTAACTCTGCAATCCCCTTCTCCTTGGATTCTGGATTGTAGAGATCGTCCCGATAAATTAAAAGCACGATATCAGCATCTTGCTCAATACTACCAGATTCCCGCAAATCGGAAATCAAGGGGCGCTTATCCACCCTCGCTTCCACGGCGCGGTTGAGCTGAGAGAGCGCAATTACTGGGCACTCCAACTCTTTGGCGAGATTTTTTAGACCCCTTGAAATTTCAGAAATTTGCTGCTCTCTAGAAAGTAATTTGTTGTGGGACTGCATGAGCTGAAGATAATCTATGAGCACCAGTCCCAATCCATATTCGGCCTTAATTTTTCGGCACTGACTTTTGATATCAATTAAATTGATATCTGCTTCATCATTAATAAAAATTTGAAGTTGTGAGAGGTCTTTAATTCCTCTCGCGATATTTCTAAGATCACTGTCGAGTAAATTTTTAGATTTTAATCTCTGTGCATCGACGTTGGCCTCATTAGATAAAATTCTCATACTAAGTTCAGGCCCCAACATCTCTAACGAAAATATCGCCGCTGGAAATCCCGATTGCTTGGCCGCATTGAGCGCAAGCCCCATGGCCAAGGAAGTTTTTCCCACACCGGGTCGGGCCGCGATGACGATGAGCTGGCCTGGTTGCATGCCCATGAGCATCTTATCAAGATCGCGAAATCCCGTAGGAAGGCCAGAGATTTCCCCTTTTTTGCGGTGGATATCTTCTAAGTCTTTCATGTTGGTTCGCAAGAAAGATTTTAAATCTCGAAGGCCGCCCGTTTTTACTTTAGAAGTTAATTTAAAAAAGTTCGCTTCCACGTCCGAAATAAATTCCGTTACGTTGCCTTGAAAATTGAGACCAGTCTCCACTACCTTGGTGGCGGTTCGAATAATTTGCCTGATGACGGATTTATCTTTTACAATTTTGGCGTAGGCAAAGATGTGTGCTGATGAAGCTTGTTCTTCAATCAGATCAAGAATGAAACTTTGTCCGCCCACTAATTCTAATTTTCCATAATCGTTTAGTTTGGAGCAAACACTCACAAAGTCGATGGGAGAAGATTGCATGCGCAATTCTCGAATGACGTTAAAAAGGTGTCCCAATTTCTCATCAAAGAAGTCGACTTCACTTAAACTTAATTCGGAAATTTGGTCAAAGGCGTAGGAATCAATGAGTAAGCATCCAATCAGGGATCTCTCAGCTAGTTGATCTTGGGGCATTTCAATTTTAGGATTTCTCATTTCAAGATGGTAACAAAAGAACTAAGGAATTGGCCTCACAAACTGAAGGAGAGGCCAATAAAATTTATCAAAAAAAATGACAGTAACTACATTCTTAAACGTTTACTTTTTTTCTTCTCAGGTCGTCGTTCACGTTTCTGCTCTACCACTTCTTCTTCAACTTCCATAGAAACGGTTGTATTTTGAGCAGCTAATTCTTCGGCCGCCTTAGCATCTTTTTCTGCTTTTGCTTGACGTTTCTTCTTCTCAGCAGCTTCTTTTTGCGCCACTTTTAATTCTTCAACTTGATTAGGATCAATTTCAATTTTCAAAGTAAATTTTGCCTCAACCTCAGGAAAAATTTTCGCTTTTACTTCATAAGTTCCCAATTGCTTAACGGCGCGGTCAACAGTGATCACTCGTCGCTCGAGAACAACACCTGATTTTGTTAATTCAGCAGCAATATCAGCGTTAGTGATGGATCCAAAAAGTTTTCCACTTCCGCCGACTCGTTTCACTAATGTAATGGTAATGTCGTTGATTTTTGCCTTAATAACTTCGGCGGCCGCTTTTTCAACGGAAACTTTTTTATTCAAAGCGCGCTTAAAATCATTAACCGCTTTTGTGTTCGCTGCATCGGCAACGATCGCAAGTTTGCGTGGCAACAAAAAATTTCTTGCGTAACCAGGAGTTACATTTAAAACTTCTCCCACATTTCCTAGAGACTTAACATTTTCCTTTAAGATAACTTTCATAATTGAACTCCATCAAAGCTGATTCCGCGCTCGCAGTCCTGAGATCACTTGTTCACAGGGCGGTCGGGACCATTTTTATTTAAATTTTTCACTATAATACTACGTAAATCAATCCAATGATCAATAAATCCTAAAAGCGACACTAACCAAGAAGAAAATATAATAGTAATTGCAATTAGAAAAGAGCTAACGCCACGATTAATCCCAAGAAATTGCATACTTAGGTTAAGAAGGGGGAAACCCTGAAAAAAATACGATATCGCAATAAGATTTAATACCCAATAGTTCCAAGACAATGTTTCGGCCCCAATTCCTGCGCGCCAAAAATGCCAAGCAATCAATCCCAGACAAGCAGCAATGAGTGGAAGAACGAGATCCGGGTTTTTAAAAAAAACGGTCGAAGGATGATTGAGTAACTCTGATGACTTTCTTAAATTACCGTCAGATTCTAAGGGCATTAAATTTCTTAAACGAAGCGTGCGCATCCCAATGAGCAAATTAATCCAAGCGGCCAGATAGAGAAGAAAAATAGTTCCTTGAGGAATTTCTACCCAAAATATTTTTTTTAATTTTTCGGAATTGGAAAGTAAATCGACTAAGTAATTTACCTCTTGTGATTCCAGTTGGGTTTTTAAATCTTTAATTTGGGATTGAATTTGGGGAGACTTAACCACATTAGTTTCAATCCAGTTTTGCAAAGGAACTTGCAGGGCAGGAGAAACTCTCACTAGCTGCCCACAAAACAAAATCGAAGCAAATAGACAAAGCAACATTCCATGAAACCGACGCCAAAGGATAAAGGGACGACTTGCCCTAAGACTATAGATGACGACCGATGCAAGAATTCCAATAAAAACCTGAGTCACCATGGAGGTGATCGCCGGAACATGAAGTATTTTTGCGATAAAGAAAAAGATAACAAGTGAAAGAATATTGGCCGCAAGATAGGGCCTTAGGCCCTTAAAATAATAAATCATCAGTAGTGGTGCGGGTGCTAGCATTGTGAGAAATACACTTGATGCTAGCGCCACAGACACAACTGATGCAGAAACAATTCTAAATAGAGTAATTTTAAGGGACTCTTCTTTCACAAAATAAACTAGTCTCTGTAAGCAGTGCGATTAGAGAGAAAGCTAATTAATCCCATACAGCGTCCACGCTTGATCGCAGAAGTGGCCATACGTTGATAGTACGGTCTAAGACCTGTTACGCGAGCGGGAGAAATTTTTCCAAACTCGTTGACGAGCCAAGAATAGGTGCGAGGATTTTTCCAATCTGGTTCTGTTTTATTGGCAGAAAACCAGCAAGAGCGTTTTTTAGAAAATGTACGACGATCTTTTTCCATATCTTCGTCTTTGTCGCCCATAACTGTTTGGTTATTGGGATTATTGTAATTCTTTAAAATCGTTTCTTGTTCTTCATCAGGACCAAGGCGAACTGTGATAAATCGAATGATGTCTTCATTAATTCGAAATCTTCGCTCAATTTCGCTATTGATGGTGGTATCGGCCTTGTACATAAAATAGAGATATCGACCTCTAGCATATTTATTATCGAGCGGTTGTGCGAAATTTTTTACGCCCCAATCATCACTCACTAAAATTTCACCGGAAACAGTCGCTACTGTCGCAGTAACAATTTCCTTAACTTTAGAGAGATTTTCTTCATTAGTTTCTGGTTTAACGGCGAGCGCCACTTCGTAAATCATAGTAAACTCCTGGTCGATGGCCTACAACATTATTGATGCAAGCGAGTTATGGTTGAATGGGCAGAGTACCTGAGAGGAGAAGTATTTTCAAGTTTTGTTTTTAAACTATTCTTGATAGATTGCCCGCTATGAAAAAATTTCTCATACTCATCGCTTTACTGCCCGCACTAACATTGGCCACTCCTGAGAGCGGAAGTGATTCCATTTGCTCACTCAACTATCTCATCTTTAGTGACATTGTTAGCACGTCCAAGGAACACAGTCCGCGAGACAAAAATCGCCATTGTGCGATCTCCTGCATGCTCACTCTACGATGTAATTCGGTTGATGTTTTTCAAGCAGGAGTCTTAAAAGAAATTTACGATATCTTTGGACCGGGAGACTTTGAGTTAAATGATCTTGCGGCCGACACCCAAGGGATCTTGTTTGGGAATAAAATTTTCTTTAGCAAAGCTGGTGGCGATGATGAATGCTTCAACCTTTGCGATCAAGTTTATCCTCCAAGATCCAACAGGTAATACCAAACCCATTTCTAGGTTTGGTAAAAAATATCTCTAATTGCGCTATTTAACGTAGTCACTTCGAAGCACTTTTAAATCGTAAAAAAATAATCGCAATCAATCCCATGAAAATTTGGATAGAAATAATATATCTCAAGGGAGTCTTTCCCATCTGCTGTATTTCATAACTTACAAGCAATGCAACAATGGGAGCTGAAATTGTTCGTAAAAAATTAGTAAGCATTAAGTGAAAAGCAGAATGGTGAATTCTTTGTTTTAAATCCTTTCCGGCCATAAAAAGATCGTCACGATACCGTGTAAAACCATACAAATAAATAAGGCCATAAACTAAAAAGCAACCGTAAAAAATATATGCTGAAGACTGCCAAAAAATTATCACCAGTGGGGCCGTGCAAAATAGTGGTATTGAGAGAACCCACTTCGCCGTGCGAAGGGCCCTCACTTTATAGTAAACCCAGCCTATGATGATTGTTGAAATGGATTCTGCCACCCAAAGCCTTTCAATTAATTGCAAATGCTGCCCAAAAAAATTTTGAATACTAGATGAGGCAAGGATGGGTATGAGACCTGTAAAAAAGAATGACGGCAAAATATAAGCAAGTGCACGTGCCTCTGCTATAGATCGTAACGAAAATAATTTCAGTTATCTAGCATTTTATGTTGGCCTTTTGTGATTTTTATTTAAC
>JARXAH010000024.1 GCA_029865945.1 Bacteriovoracaceae bacterium
GAGGCCATCGTAAGCGAAACTCATTATGCCGTCCCTGTTTTAACACGAAAATCCTTCGATGGATTTGGTAAGAATCGTATTTTAAACAAGGACGGCTTTTCCGTCACTACACCTCTTGAATTTCGCGACAGCGACTAACTACTTAAGACTTAAACGAATTAGGATTTGTAATATGGGAGGGAGATAATTTTTATACACGGGAAAAATTTCAAACGTAGAAGGTCCCACCGCTTTAAGGCGGGACAAATCTACTTTAGTATTATTAAATTAGAGCGGCGAATTGATGTCCACGTGGGTAACCGATTCAAAATTTAAGTCAGCACCTTGGTAAAACCTCACATTCACTTGGGGACTAAACGTGTACCCGTCTTTTCCACGAATGATATATTTACTCTTGTCTTGCTGGGGTTCCACTAATTTTCTAAGCCTAGATATACTTGTATAAATTAATTTATCGTGGATGAGTGGATTGTATTCATCTTTCCAAATGTCGCGAGATAAATCTTCTTTATCAAAAAATTTTCCTGGATTTTTAGCAAGTAAATAAAGAATTTCCAGTAAAACAAAGCGGTGTTTAAAATCGATACTCCCTAGCTCCTTCACTTGAATCATGCGGTTGTGACGATCGATAAAGAAATCCACGTTCGAGTCATTGACGTCACTCACCTCTTTAGAAATTTTTTCACCTAAGCGTTTATAGCCTTGTGGATTAATCGAAGATGTCGCTAAGTCAAAAAACATGAGCGCCGTTTTATATTCCGTGATTTTTTTGTAAGCAATACCGATGTGACAATAAATATAGCCAACGAGATTCCAACAAGACTTGTAAGCAAATTCCTTGAGCGCCAGTTGGTAGTAGTCGATAGATTTTTTAGAGTCCCCTAAATTGTTGAGCACTTGTCCGTAAAGCAAATACATACTTCCTTTAAGATAGCCCTTATTAATAATTTGAAGTAATTGCTCTAGCTGGGAAAGAACTCTCATGACGGATTTGTAATCTTTTTCGTGATAATAAGTCTGTGCTAGAGATAAAAGAGATTTGGCCACGACGTCGGGTTCATTTTTTTCCTGGGCCTTTTTATAAGCGTTTTGAAAATTTTCTTTCGCAGACTCCGTACTCTTGGAGTAAGAGTCAACCACACCTGCATAAAAATAATATTCCGCGGTATTTTGATACTCAGGAGTGGCCGCCATAATCTTTAAAACTTCTTTGGAGTCTTCAATAAAATGAGTGGCATCTTCTTTTTTTAACATTTCAGAATAGATACGAACTAAAAATCCGGTAATCTTCATCATCGCCACAGCATCTTTGGGAAGACTGCAGGTCTCAAGGGCCTTAAGAAAAAATTCTTCGGCCACTCTCAATTCTGATTTATCATAATAAATTTTTGCTAATTTATAATAGGACTGGCCTTTGGCCCGAATGTTGTCGGTGTGGGATTTTTCAATCGCTTGATCGATCGATTTAGCTGAAGCACTAATGGAGGAACCCGTTTCATTATTGGATCGCAGGTGAATTTGACCGTGTGTTTGTGTTTGGCCATGACTAGGAGAGAAATTCTCGTTGAGCGTTTCTTGAGTGTCCACAGTCGAATTCATGAAGGGCCCCCTTTTCCAAATTGGAATGAATGGTGAATGTCGTTATGCCCAAACGTTAAGACGAGAAACTTGCAGATGATCCTGAAACGCTCTACTTCATCTACTTTGCCACTCAAAAACGAAGGGCGTAAAAAACGTAACTTAACTTCCTAAAGAAGTAAATCAAATGTAAGATTGATGTGACAGATTTTTTTTACCCCCAATAATGGAGCTTTGAGGATCTTATGAGCCATTCACCCAGTAAGAATTATGATCTTTCCGTTTTAAGACATTCGGCCGCCCACATCATGGCCCAGGCCATTCAAGAAGTTTTTCCCAAAGAAAATGTACAGTTTGGAATTGGCCCGGTGACCGAGCATGGTTTCTATTATGATATCGATATGAATCACCGTCTTGTGGCGGAAGATCTCATCAAAATTGAAACCCAAATGCGCCAAATAATTAAGAGGAAAATCCCCATCAAGCGCCATGAAATTACTCGCGAGGCCGCAGTCGCGATGTTTCAAAATATGAACCAAACCCTAAAAGTAGAACTCATTCGCGATCTTCCTGAAGGCGAAGTCATCACCTATTATACTCACGAAGATCAATTTTTAGATTTATGCCGAGGCCCGCACATTGAAAATACCGGCGACCTCCCGCCTAACTTTAAATTACTTCAAACCGCGGGGGCCTATTGGAGAGGTGATCAAACGAGGCCCATGCTCCAGCGAGTTTACGCGGCCTACTTTTCCAAACAAGAAGAACTCGATCAATATTTAAATTTTTTAGAAGAAGCTAAAAAACGCGATCACAGGAAGCTAGGCAAGGAGTTAGAGCTTTTTATTTTTGATCCCGTCGCACCGGCCAGTCCTTTCTTTATGCCAAAAGGTGCGTTCTTATATAATTCCTTAGTAGAATTTATGAGGCGAGTTTATAAGCGCTACGATTATCAAGAAGTCATTACTCCCCAAGTATTAGATGTGGAGCTTTGGCACACCAGTGGCCATTACCAAAACTATCACGAAAATATGTACTTCACGAAAGTGGATGAGCGAGAATTTGCCTTAAAGCCCATGAACTGTCCGTGTCACATGCTCATGTTTAGTCATTTTAAATATAGTTACCGTGATCTTCCGCTTCGCTACGCGGACTTTGGACGGCTTCATCGCTATGAAAGGTCTGGTGTGGTGACAGGGCTAACGAGGGTGCGAACTTTTTGCCAAGATGATGCCCACATTTTTTTAGCGCAAGAGCAAATTCAAAATGAAATTAAAGCGCTCTTAGAGATGATCTTTATTTGTTATGAACATTTTGGATTTAAAAAAGTGAAAGTGAATCTCTCCACTCGACCAGAAAAGCGAATGGGTGCGGAAGAACTTTGGGACAAGGCAGAGAGCGATTTGCGGCTCGCGCTAGAGCAAAGTGGACACAAATTTGAAATCAAAGAGGGCGATGGTGCTTTTTATGGTCCTAAGATTGATATTGAAGTGGCCGATGCGATTGAGCGCTACTATCAACTTGGTACCATTCAACTTGATTTCCAATTGCCAGAGCGCTTTCAATTAAAATTTACCCAAGCTGATGGGCAAGAGGTGAGGCCAGTCGTCATTCACCGAGCACTACTCGGATCTTTAGAGCGATTCTTAGGTGTTTATATTGAGCACGTCGCTGGGGCCTTTCCTTTTTGGTTAGCACCTGAGCAAATTTATTTAGTACCGATCAATAATGAAAAGCATTTGGCGTACGCTCAGAATTTACAAAAAGTGTGGAGCGACTTAGGACTAAGAGTCAAAATTGATGATCGCAATGAAACGCTGGGACTAAAAACCAGACAAATTCAGATGCTAAAAGTTCCTTACATGATCGTAATTGGCGATAAAGAGATGGAACAAAATCAATTGGCCGTGAGAAAATATGGTGATCCCAAAAATGTGATTATGCCTTTAGTCGATGCACAAAATTTGTTTTTGCAATTGGACGCAGAAAAAATTCCCGCCCCTTGGAGATAATTTTGAAGAAAAGTTTGGAGAAAATAATATGCCAAAGCCGATAAATATTTTGCTCATGTTTGGTGGCGGAGGAAATGAACATGCCATTTCCCAAACTTCTCAAAAATATTTGGCAGAGACACTGCAAAAAAATCCCAACTACCATCTCATTATTGTTGAGATAAAAAAAAATCGTGACTGGGTTTATTTTGATGTTGGGACGCAAGATCAAGTTTTGAAAGAAAAAATTTGTTTTCTACAACAGCAATCCCTCATCGTTCCAGAATTGAAACTAAATCAAAAAATAGATTACTGCATTCCATGTTTTCACGGCTACCCAGGTGAAACGGGACACATCCAAGGACTCCTGGCCTTATCAGGAATTCCTTTTTTGGGTTGTGATTTGACGACTTCGTCCAACTGCATGAACAAAGTGACGACAAAAATGTGGCTAGAACTTTTTGGAATTAACATTGTTCCTTTTGAAGTGATTAATGACTTAAGTCCGGTGAATGTGGAAAAATCCAAGGCCTTCTTTAAACAACACAAAGAAATTTTCGTTAAGGCATCCTCCGAGGGATCATCGGTGGGAGTTTACCAGGTTACTAAAGAAGACTCGTTAGAAGAAATGATTAAGAAGGCCTTTCAGTATTCGCAGTATGTTCTTTTAGAGAAGCGAATTGCAGGCCGAGAACTTGAAATTTCTACGTTTGAATATCAAGGTAAAATTCAAACCACTCCTCCCGGGGAGATTGTATGCCCATCAGGTTTTTATACTTATGAGGAAAAATATGATGCGAAATCGGCGACGATTACCCACGTAAGAGCACAAAACGTATCGCCGGGAATAACTGAGCAAATGCGTAAGATTGCCCAAAATACTTTTACGGCGCTAAAAATAAAAGATTTAGCGAGAATTGATTTTTTTCTCACCCAAGATCAAACTCTCTATGTCAATGAAGTGAATACTTTTCCTGGCATGACTCCCATCTCATTATTCCCTAAAATGATGATAGAAGCAGGAATTCCGTTTTATGATTTTCTGTGCGAGCGAATTGATCGCGCTTGTAGATAACTTTCTGAGGGTCATGGATGATCATCAATCAACTAGGTCTCACCTTATCACCTGTTAGTTTTCAACAGCTCACGTTGCTTGCGAAATGTCTGAGTGACGTATACACCCACCATGAAGGTACGTTCGTAAAAGTCTTTGAAGGCGATCAAAAAATTAACCCAAAAGTTTTATCCGCGTGGAGACAAAAAGGCATCTATCAATTCTTTGTCGCGAAAGATGATCAAAAAAAAATATATGAGATGGCCTATAAAAATTTCCAAGAAGTGACGAGGCAACTTTCCATTGGTCAACCCCTGGAAAAGGGAACGATATTTCTCACTCAATTAGGCGATTTGTTAAACATGCTTTACGACGATTACCAAAATGAAGAACTGCTTCGCCTCATTTTTCACACCAGCCAAAGTTTTTATTATTATCTTGAGCAAAATTCTAATCTCATTCGTCTCCATTATGGAACGGTTGCCCGACTTCCGATTTCCTTTTATTTTAAACAACCTATTTTAAGTTCCCTATTTATGATCGGATTTTTACTGGAATACCAAATTGCAGGTTCTAGAGAAAATGTGGATCTCTTTTCTGTGAGCTTACTTAAAGATGTTGGTATGTCTTTAGTGCCGAGAGATTCTTGGAATAAAAAAGTTCTCGATCAGACTGATCGACTTTGCTTAGATAAACACAGCAATCACTCTGTGATGCTCTTAAGAGAACATCTCCCGCTCAACAAAAGTCAATTGCACATTATTGAACATCATCACTTCCAAAATGAATTGGTAAGAAAAATTATAAATGACGATAAATCTATTAACTCCTCCCAAGATGTGATTCAAGGATTTGAAACGATGATTGTTGCGATCTCAGACCTTGTTGCTGCTATGACCAGTGAGCGTCCTTATCGGCCTAAATACCCAAGTGAAGTAGTTCAGAACGTCATTAAGTCACTGACCCAGATAAATTATCCGACCGAAACTAAAATGCTAATCAATTTTTTCAGAAATTTTTATATGGAATAAACTAACCGATTATCTAAATTTAAATTAAAAATATTAAAATTAGCTTTTTTTCGAAATCCCTGGAAGAATAATAAGTAAGGTGGGAAAAAATTTCCCAACGGCTTATGAATTCTAAGGAGGGAATCATGCAGTCATCGTCATCGATAAGTCCATTAACTGGAATTCTTGCAGAGGAAGCGGTAGTTATTGATTTTGGTGAATACGAAGGAAAGTCTGTGATGGACATTGCCGAAACCGAGCCAGAATTTTATCAGTTTCTGTTAAAACAAAAAGAAGTTGGTAACTTTGCGATCAGAAGGACAAAAGATAAAATTTTTAAACTTTACTTGGCCGTCACCGTAGAAAAACGAACCAATCCCAACGCCAATTCCAATTCCAACTCCAACAACAGCAATAATAACAACACCAATCAAAACGGCAATACAGGTAGTGGAAGTTTGGAAGATCTCTCTAATTCTCAACTTTCATAAATGGTTTAATTATGTCTCATGGAATCATGGTTTGCGACGTTCCTTTTTATAGAGATCTCACGAAAGTGAACGTCCATGCCTTTTTGGCATGCAAATTAGTTTGCATAGAAAAACTGGAAAAACTATCTACAGTTCTAGAAATTGATCAATCCTATGAATTTCTTATTTCAGTAACTACTTTAAATAATCGAGACATTACCAATGATGTGATCAAAATAAAAAATTCTCTGCTGCCCAAAGCGCCGCTTATTTTTCTTGGTCATTGGGACAACCCTCAGGCCGAAATTGGACACATCAAGTCTCCCTTTGATCAAATTGAAATGATTAAATTTATTATCAAGAAATTAGGATGGGCCCCCAGCGATCTCGTTGGAAGAAAATTGGATTCCTTTATTCCGATTCCTATTTCTTTAATTGAGAATACAAATACAGCGATGGAAGATTTATTTTTTTACCCCCAAGATCAACCTGATAAGTTGGTTGCAGGAGCTAGTAAGGGCGATAATATTGCAGATTTGAAGACACAATGGAAAAAAATCAAAATTGAAACTTTTTATATTCAGGCCACAAAAAGACTTACCGTAGTAGGAATCATCAATGCCCAAGCAATAAAAAATACCAGCGATGCGATTAAGTCTAATGACGTTAATTTACAGCAAAAAACAGTTGCTCAAAACATGAGTGTCTTAAGTGAAACTTTATCGGATAGCGATTTTTTTAATAAGCTTCCTGAAGATTTAAAAGAGCAAACCGGCGAACTTGCAAAAGAGACGAACGAGTTACTTGAGAAAACATTAAATAAAATGAGTCCGATGATTAACGGACTCATCCAATCATTTCGCTCCAATGAAAAAGGCCATGTACAGCAACTGAGCTTTCTTAGCATGCACATTACGACTCAGATGATTCAAAATGAAAGCTGGTATACCCTTGCGGTGGCAGAAAAAGTTCGCTACATCCACTTTTTTAATAACTTAATGCTCATTCCTATTGTGAATAAATATCCAAATATCGCAAAAGAAAAAATTTTAACCGCCACACATCCGGACCTAACCCAGAAAGAAAAAGACATGATCAGGTGGCACCCTAAAATCATAGGAAGCATGGTAGGAGATATGCCTGGTCTTCCGCTGGGGTTGGATCAAATTATTATGCAACATCACGGCAATCCCCACGGCGATTCGACGTCCACAGAGCTGTTTGAAGATATTTCGTTGCTCGCTAAAGTTATTTTTATTTCTGAATCCTTTTGCGAGTTATTGCTTTCAGCAGAATTTCCGATTTCGGAATCTGTAAAAACAGGAATCATCAGTAAGTTAGAAGAAAAAATTAAACGAAGAAGTTTCGCGAAGCTGATTGAGAATTTGAAGAAGCTTCAGATTTAAATTCCTATTGCATTCAAATCACAATATTTAAAATCATAGTCACCCGGTTTTAAAGTTGAAAAGAATTTTACTAATTTAGCATAGCTTTCAGCATCTTCCGGCCTTCCATGCTCAAAGAAATTTCTAGCGAAAAAATTAAATAAATATTTGGCTTCAGCAGGAATTTTTGTAGATTTATCTCTTAAACCTTCTAAGAAATAGATAATTAAATCTACAAAATTACCTTTATTGCTAGCGGTAATTGAAGAGTTACCTTCAAGAATAACTGATACCAACAAATTAACTTTTTTAAAATCTAGGCTGGCTTGCGAACTAATATTTTCTAAATATTCATGAACGTATTTGTAAATAAATTCTTCAGGAGGTTCGCTTCGTGAAAGCATCGCTCTCACGATAACCCATTTAAGCAAGGTTGAATTTTCAATTCTTTTAAAATTTTGTTCGGTTAAACTAAAAACGTCCTTGTTGCTACTGTTATTTAAAATTTCCACCCAACCGTTTAAAGCAAATTGATATTCATTTTCTATGAAAAAATATTTCCTAAAACCATTGAATCGACCGATTAAACCAATATTGTCATAAAATTTATTAGTTACCAGCTGTATTTCTTCCCCAAAATTTTCCATTGTACCGAAATAAGAAGGAGAATCAGAAGACGGGACATTAACTAATTCATAGGCTTCTGCATTTATTCGCTGAATTCTATTGTACTTAGCAAGAATTTTTTGTTTTAACCCCTCATACCAAGTACCAAACCTCATTTCGTAGTCTTTTCCTGCGTATTTCCCTACTTTGCTTTTAAAATGTTCTACATGACCTAATATTCTAAACATATCAATTTGCTTCGCAGGAAAATCAAAGAGTTTATCTATTTGTGATTGTATCGTAAAAATATAATCTGGATCGATTTTTAATATTAAACCGATGGCAGAATGCATTTCCACACCTTTAATTTCATTTAACATATTTGCAGATTTTGCATCAGTCCTGAATAATACATCTAAAAAATTCCCAACCATTTCTAATTTTAAATTTGAATCTTTAAATTTAACTAAAAAATTTGAATAGTCCGAAAACATTCTTTTAAGGTTTTTGCTTGAGGTTTCTGCAATATTTTTAAAATTTAACATCGCATCATTATCGATTTCAGTATCTAGTGGCTAAGCAAAAGGAGACTTAAATCTTGGTGCATAAACTGTAAGAATAAAACTAAAAGTTCTTTGATTCGACTCTAGATCAGAACCTAAATTCAAAGTATCTAGACTGTAATTTGAATTATAAAAGACAGAATCATAGTTTTTCAAAAATTCTGGCCACTCTCGAGGAGACCGTTTAACACAAGTCTCGCCTAGGCTAAACATACTACTAACAAATTGACTATAATTAGCTTTTGCTCCCATTTTTTTTTCTCTACTATAAGTTGCCAAATAACTATAACCATCAGGAGCTTGCACACCATTCTTAAAATTCCTGTTAATCATTTCTGGAGTTAAAGGTTCTAAACCAATTGGTCCATTACTGGCTCCTTCATTCGAAGAAATAGCTGAATTCGGGCGTGATTGTGGATTATTTATAGGGGGTTGTGGTTGATTTCTGGGTTCTGTAATTGATGGGCGAGCCTCTGAAATACTTGGGGACACTTGATTTACTGGTTGATTTATAACTCTTTCCACCTGTGATGGCGCGCTTACATCTACTCTTATAGATTCTTCCCACGTTTGCCCTAACGAATATGAATATCTTTGGAAATCATTTTTTGTAAAACCTCTGAGTTGTGATTTTTGCATTTTACCCACTACATCAGCATTAATTTCAGAGTTACCATCAGGCAAATTTCTTAAAAGAAATGAAGACCGCATTTCATCCAATAAAGAAACTTCTTCGAACGAGAGATAACTTCTGGCAGAATCAATGGCACTAAATGCAATCCAAAATAATTGAACCTTACGACTTGGATTTTGATTTATAAAAGACAATAAATCTGAGGAAAAATTTTCAGCTCCTCTCAAATACAATCTAAACTGAACTTTCGCAAAGTTAAAAAAATCAGTTTCCACTATATTTTTACTATATTCCCTTAAGTTTTCAGCGCTGTAATTTCGTAAAGTATGATCAACAAATAACTTAAAATTTCCGATTTCAGTTATGTCGTTACCACCAATGATTTCCCACTTACCAAGCATCCTTAAAACAGAATTCAAATTTATTTTTTTAATTCCCTCATCTCTTGATAGCAAAAAATTAGCTAATAATACTTTGCGTAGCATATCCAAGTAAGAAATTTTTTCATTAACATAAAAATCTATATATAATTTCTTGGAATTCTCTGTCTGGCGATAATCTTGCGATGCGATTCCGAATAAATCACCCTGAGACAAATCCAATATTTCCTCAAATGAGCAACAAGCAAGCGATGATTGAGCACTAAAAATACTCATCAAAAAGACAAAATAAACTGGCAAAGAAAAATATCGCATCAACAATTTCATAAATGTAAACTCCGGTTACAAAGAACAGCTTAGCAGAAAACAAAAAAAATGATGGAATAGGAAAAAAATGCTGCGAGATGACTTAGGACACAAAAACAGAAAAAAAATGAAAACGCTCAAATTTTCTTAAAGCTCTTTTTTTAAAAAACGCTTTAGATTTTTCAAAATGCCCTTCCTTGTGGTGCGATAAAAGTTGGTGCGAGTAAAAGTTGACTTAAATGTTTGGTCACTCATGGACTCCAGGTCGCTTATCATTTTTGAAACTGGGTTCTTAAGTAGAAAGCTCACCTGCTCTCCCCAATTTTTTTCACTCATTTGAAAATTTTCTGGCCGCAATAATTTCCCATTCCAGGGGCAAACATCCTGACATATATCACACCCAAAAATTTCAGGCCTCCCGTCACCAAGGCCTTCTGGCGGAGCTATTTTTTGATCGTCTTTCATCTCAATGGTGTAAGTGGCAATACATTGACTCGTGATGATCTGTCTTGATTCCAACTCGATCGCATTAGTGGGGCAGGCATCAATACACTTTTGGCAGTGGCCGCAGTGATCAGCCTCTTTTTCTTTGGGGTTAAAATCTTTTCCCTTCCACCTTCGGTTCCACAAGATGGAAGCAATGAGAAAAAAACTTCCCTGCTTTTTGCTAATGAGAAGAGAATTTTTTCCAAACCACCCAAGGCCCGCTCGGAAAGCTAGATCCCTCTCGAGCACCGGATAGATATCAATGCAAATGAGAAAATCTTTTTTTTCTTCAGCACTTGGATCTAAAAATTTTGCTAACTCCAAACACCTCTCGTGCAAGACATGATGATAATCTTCTCCATTGGCAAAGACGCTATAGCCTGCCAAGCGTTTGGGATTTTCACTTTGATTTAGCATTAATTTTTCTGGAAGATAGGAAAATAAAAAAACGGTGGCCGATTGAAAGGAAGGAAAAATATGATTGAGGGACTCGCGCTTTTTTCCTCGCTCACCGCTCAAATAATCGAGGGGAAAATTTTTTTGCTCTCTTATCCATTTTTCAAATTGAGGATAACTTTCGCTCGTGGCTTCCTCGGTGTACCCCCAATCGACGATCCCTAATCTAGAACACAATTCCTTCCATGGCCCATTGAGGAGATCATTCATACAAATAATTAGAGGAGAGGAATAATTTCAATGGCCCCCGTAGGACAGCTATCGACGCACGCATTATCGAGCATACATAAGTGGGCCTGCTCAGGATCAATTCTTGTCTCTCGGCCTGGGCCTGGGGCCACGTGCCAAATTTGATACGGACAAGCAGAAATGCAATGCTGACAAGAGGCACAAACTCTCGTATCTAAAATGATACGCGCCTTGGTGGTCTCGACTTCTTGAAAATCGATGGGAGAAGAATTTTTAGATTTAATATCTTTAACGATTTCTACTCGCACAGAGTTTGACGTTCCATGCTTGAAATAACTTCCATCGCCGTGAGTAATAACTAATTTTTCTCCGTTGGTGAGTTTCTTAGTTTCTTTCAAATGCTGGATCACTTCAAATTCAAAATCTGACGCATTTTCTTTTTCAGAAGGCATAAACATCGGCCGAATTCCCCAATAAATGGACATTCGCCTTACTGTTTCAATAGACTTGGTAATACCAAGGACCGGCGTTTTAGGCCTAAATCTAGTAATTTTAAGACACGAATTTCCACGCTCCGTTATTGAAACAATCCACGCAGCATTGACTTTTTCTGCAATGAGGGAAGCGGCCACTTGATTGGCGGCGGTCACACTTGATAAATTAATATTTCTTAGTAGCGGCCTTTCCTTGGGGGTTTTCTCCGCTTCTTCCACGATTCGTCCCATCATCTCAACCGTTTCTAAAGGATATTGTCCCGATGCCGTCTCCCCGGAGAGCATAACTACATCTGTTCCATCCCAAATCGCGTTGGCCACATCACTCGCCTCCGCTCGTGTAGGCCTTGCATTGGTAATCATGGATTCCAACATTTGAGTGGCGGTGATCACCGGAATTCCCACTTCATTACAGGTGGTAATAATTTGTTTTTGAATGGCCGGCACTAAATGATTGCCCACCTCAACACCCATGTCACCTCTCGCAATCATGATCATATCGGAGGCCGCAATAATTTCTTTTAAATTAATGAGCGCTTCTGGTTTTTCAATTTTCGCTACGATTCCCACATCGGCGCGCAGGCGATGCAAGATCGATCTCACTTGTTTAATGTCACTTGCGGTGCGAACAAAACTTAAGGCCACATACTGGACGCCTTGTTTGAGAGCAAATAATAAATCTTCTTCATCTTTTTCCGTTAAGCTCGGAGCAGATACATTCACATCAGGAAGATTAATTCCTTTATTGGATTTTAAAACACCGCCCACTTTAATTTTAATTTCTAAACTGTGTTTCCATTTTTTTTCTACGATGGCCTCTAGCAGACCATCATCAAATAAAATTTGGGCGCCTACGTGCGCATCGTCAACAATCGCCTCATAGACGGTAGGGATAATTTTATCTTCACTTTTCATTTTTGAAACGTTACTTTCGGGCACGATATGCCATATTTGATTTTTTTCTAAAATAAGGGGCGATGGTAATTTGGAAACTCGGATTTTTGGGCCTTGTAGATCTGCGAGTATGGAAATTTCTTTTCCTGCAAGCTTGGAAGCTTCGCGGATAAGTTCAATATTTTTTTTGTGTCCCTCTTGGGTTCCGTGGCTCATATTAATTCGGGCCGCATCCATTCCCGCTTGGATTAATTTTGTAATCATTTCCAGTGATGAGGAAGATGGGCCAAGAGTTGCTAAAATTTTTGTTTTGCGCATGATTGATCTCATTAAGATTTAGAAAAAATAGGATTTGATTAATTTTAGCGGAGTTTAAGACTAAGTTCCAGAAGAATTGTTCTCGCTGCTAGTGGCAATAAAGCTTTTTACACGTGAAAATTCTTTTTCGTAATTAGTTCTCATATTTTGCAGCAAATTTTCGTAGTATTCTACGAGCCTTTTCTTATCCATCTCATTTCCGGCGACCAATAATTTCTTGTCTCGCAGTGACTCATTGGTCTTCATCGCCAATTCTCTCGACGACTCTCTGCTCATGTGGCGTATTCTTCCTTCATAACCTTGAACCAGCGCATACATTTGCTTTTCAAATTTTTGCTCTTGCTGATCTAATTTTCTGGCATACTTGGAATGGAGAATTTCAATGGTTGACTTAAGGTCATCTTCCTTTCGCTGGGCATTTTCTTTTAATGATAACTTGGTATCTTCATTTTGACGATTCATGATGTCATATTGAACGGCCATCTGATAGTTGGAATTCTCTCGCAATCGTCCTAACTGCGTATCAAATACATCCTCTTTTTTCGCCACCTTCTTATCTAGTTCTACTTTTTGATTTTCAAAACTCTCAGCTTGTAGATCTAATTTATTTTGATTTCTTTTCATCGATTCAATTTGTCTGTCATTGAAATCGCGATCAATTTTTTCAGAATATTCTTTGCGATCTAATTTATTTTGCGTTTTGATATTAGAGACTAAATAATTATGTTTTTCATCAACATCTTTCATCGTTGCCGCGTAGTTTTTATTCAACGCCTCAATTCGATTTTTTAATGTCTTCTCCATTTGATTGTAGGTAATTTCAGATTCATTTTTATTAATCGTCACCTTATTTTCTAAGGAGCGCTTGACTTGCTCCTGCTTACCTCGTTCCTCAATGAGCGTTTTATCGATGAAGGCCTGATTGGATCGATCTCGCGAAACTAGCATTTCCTCTCTGGTACGTTTTTCGGCATCATTCACATTTTTTAATTTATCAGCATAATCTGCCCCGATGTTATCCATCTCCTTTGAGAGTTTTTGATTCCCTTCTTTGTAGGAATCAATTTGATCAACCAATCTCGCTTCTCTCGGAGAAAGTCCCTTATTCTGAGTTGCCAAATCTTGGTGCTGTTTCTCTCTCGCTTTTACGTAGTCTTCTAATTTTTGTCTGGATTCAAAATCGGATGTTAATTCATTAATTTCGTTTTGATGAGCAAGGGTAGCTTTTTTCATTTCCCGATTATAATTTGCAGCATTATTCTTAATCATTTCCTGATTGCTAGTGCTATTTTCTACATTTGCTTTCTGATAATTTTTTTGAATTCCAGAAAGTCTATTATCATAGAGCTTACTCTTTGCAAGTCCCTCTGCCTCAACCGTATTTTTCATGTTTTCATAAGCTTCTTTTGACCCACGGCGAGCTTCAACCAATTTACGCCGCTCATCTTCCCGGGCGGATTGCACTTTTAAGTCTCCGTCTTTAACAATTTTTTTTAAAATTTCTCTTTGCTCTTCAAGACTTCCTCTTTCTTTTTCTACGTAGTTAGATCGCAATTTTTCACGGGAATCAGAGGCCACTGCCGCTTGATTTTTCAACACTTTTTCTTGATTTCGATTTTTTTGGTATACGGTTTCTTGAAAGGAATTATCTTTATCTTTCACTTCACGAAGATGTCCTTCGTTCAAATCTTCTAATTGTTGATAATACTTTTTGGCCTGCTCACTAGAAGTTTTGGAATGGATTTCTTTTTCTTTTTCCATTTTCTCGGCCATTTGTTGCCTAGTGGAAAGCAAATTTTCCCTCATCGTTTCTTTTTGTTCTTTGAGGGATCCTTCATAATGATCTTGAGCTTCTTTAACACTTGAATTTCTTAGAAGATCTCTTTTTTTATTTAAGGTTTCAGATCTCTCTTCAATATCATTCAGACGTTTATCAAAATTTTCTTTGGACTGCTGTAAAGACTTACGATAGTTAGATCTCTCAGAGGCTATTGGATTTTGTTTAGTATCAATTTCACTCATGCCACATTTCTCTCAAACTATAACCTGGGTTTTAAAAACAGGATTACAAGATTATTGTAGCATGAGTGGGATGTGCCAAATAGGAAGGAAGGTTTTTCCTTCCTTGGCCTGAATTCGGGAAATCCGTCGGTCTGCTGTGTCGCAAGAACCGCTCTCTTCCCTGCGGCTTGGTTTCACCAAGCCTCAGTCGGTCGCGTTTCTGCTTCGTGCATACCTAGGATTTGCCGAATCAGGCATTTAAATTAATACAGTTATGACGTTCTTCACCGATCTGAGGTTTCTTGAGGCGATGGGCCGGTTATTTTTTTACGTTAGACAATTCTTCTTCAATTAACTCGGCAAAAACTTCCAATGGCTGCGCCCCTGAAACTAATTTCCCGTTAACAAAAAATGTCGGAGTAGATTTCACAGATATTATTTTCCCTTGCTCAATATCAGCATCAACCGCTTTTGAAAATTTTTGCGAATCCACGCATTCTTTTAATTTTGCGCCGTCAACGCCAAAATCTTTGGCCACTTTTTGGATTTCCTCTAAAGATAATTTGTCTTGATTTGCAAAAAAATGATCATGGAATTTCCAAAAAGATTCTGGCTTTTGCTCATGGCCACAGAGCGCCGCGAGCGAAGCCGTTCTAGCTTGTGTGTGAAAAGGAAGTGGAAAATTTTTATAAACCACCGAAACTTTATCTTTAAATTTTTCTTTGACTAACTTAATGGTATCAGATGCCGTCGAGCAGTGAGGGCATTGAAAATCAGAGAACTCAACGATAGTTACTGGTGCGTCCACTTTTCCATAGCGTGGAGAATTACCATACTCCACCTTAAAAAATGGGCGAGACGGCTTATTCATATAAACTTCTACGGGAGATTTTGCTAGTTTTCCATTTAACCAATCCTCTAATTTTTTCTGTTTTCCTTCCATTTCCATGTAAGTTTTAATGCGGCCTTTTATCTCTTCGGTAATTTGGGCATCTGGAATTTTCTTTTCTTTTATAAAATTCTCAATATCTTTCGGTGAAATTTTAATTCCATTAACAACATATTTTTCAATATATTGTTCTTGAGTTAGGCCCTTGGAATTTTTATCCCCTTCTATGATATTTTTCATTACGATTTGCTTTAAGTTTTCCATTTTAAGATCAAAAATTTTCTTTTCCAATTCATAGACGTCGGCCTCAATTCCACTCGTAATATCTTTATAGGTAATATTCTGAGCTCCATTTTTGGCCGCAGCAGTTTGATCTTTAGCAGTTACAAATTTGAAACCACTTTTTGATTCTGATTTACTACAGGCCTGAAAAATTCCAAAAACAACAAGCATGGAAAGCAAAATTTCCTTTTTCATGAACGTCATAGCTATTTCTCCTTATATTGTTTTGAACACTAAAAATTATTTTTTAAAAAAATTTATCTTTAAATCACCTGAAAGGATATCCTTCAACATCAAAAAATCACATATAAAACTATAAACTGGGTACTTGAAAGCGGCTGGACGATTTTTTTCAAAAACAAAATGTCCCACCCAAGCGAAACCATACGCAATCATCAAAGCAAAAGGAATCAATAGATAATTTCCTTGAAAAATAAAAAGCCATGTCAACGCCATCGCAGTAAGAGTTCCCACCACATGTAAGAGACGGCAAATGGGATTTGTGTGTTGACTTAAATAGACAGGATAAAATTCTTTTAATGTCTCGAATCTTTTTTCAATTTCTTGATTCATTAAATCTCCTTCTCGTTTCTTCTAAAATTAGGGCCAATTAGCTCCCAATTCGTCTCACAATGGACAGAAAAGAAATGCGCTCATGAAAATAAAAATACACTACAAAAACACAAAATACACTGGCCAGAGTCTGAGGGACAAGCCAAGAAGTCATCAGGGACAAGAATTCTATTTTCACAGGCAGAGTTCGTTCCCAAAAAACATCGGGCATAATATTGGGACTCCATAATTTTAGAATCCAAAGAAAAATGACACCCGATAGAAC
This sequence comes from Bacteriovoracaceae bacterium, assembly GCA_029865945.1. Classification (GTDB taxonomy): domain Bacteria; phylum Bdellovibrionota; class Bacteriovoracia; order Bacteriovoracales; family Bacteriovoracaceae; genus JARXAH01. The sequence continues at coordinate 16,825 of JARXAH010000024.1, forward strand.
TCCCGCAAGCGATGAAAAGGTGATGAGTCCTTGAGAAAAAATTCCAATCATCCAACGACACTGATTACGAGAAAGCCCTAAGATCCAAAAACTTGCTAGATCAAAACGCAATCGATCAAGTAATAATAAAAAGCTGACTGTAATCGTCAAGGAAACTAAAAGGCACATGAAAGAAAAAAGGACAATAAGTACATTGGTCTCTAAATGAAAGGCCCATACTCTTTCTGGATTATTATCTTCCCAAGTTTTAATTTTGAAATCTTGAAATTTTTCATTGTTTAGGATTTTCTTCACTTCTGGCAGATCACTGGACTCATAAAATCGTAAAGAAGTAAGAGAGTTTGATCGAATCATATTTTGTAAAAAACTTAGCCTCACCCACCCATGAAATTCATCAATTTCATTCATCCCTGAAACATAAAAATCAGAAATATCTTGCTGTCCAACGGTAGGGATGGATCCCATTAAATCCAAGGTATAGGAAGGAGAAATAATGGAAATTGGGCCATACAAACTGGCCTTAAGTTTGAGTCCAAGGTCTCCACCTAAAATTAAACCTGACCGATCGCTCTTTTGTAAAAATGGGGGAATGAAATCTGACCAATCAACCGCGTGTAGTTTTAAAGGCGCCAGGTAGTCCGTGTGGCGGATCAACACTTCTAATTCTTTTTCAGAAACGTAGTGACTCATGCCTTCTGATTTCAAAATAGAAACGAAATCACTAGTTAGTGAGAGGACATCGGATTTTTCTTTTGGAACAATCACTTCAAAAGAACCAAAGTATCGCTTGTTTTCTTGGATAATATTTCCTTGAAGTCCAGACATGATTCCTTGCAAAATGACTAAGCATAAGGAGGAAATAAAAATCCCGATCAAGGCAAGCCAAACTAAACTTTGTCTCGTTCGAGAGGAGACAAAGATATAGTTTAAAAAATATCCCAGTAAGCTAAAATATTTCATGGATAAAAGCGAGATTGCTTACTTATTATGTTGGTCAAGTAATCAGACATTTTAAATCTTGTTTGATCCACATCTTTTGATAATGTTTCGAACCATTCTTTCAACCGATGATGGCCCACTCGGTCTGCGTACCAAAGTAACCCTCCACGAAATGGAGGAAAACCAATCCCATAAATCATTCCGGTATCGACAACTTCTGCATTGGCCACAATGCCTTCTTGCAAAATATAAGACGCTTCATTGATCATAGGAAGCATCATGCGATTTAAAGTATCTTGAGCAGTCATTTTTTTTGTTTGATTCGTAAGAAGGGATTGTAATTCGGGATTTAAAGTATTTTGATCTTTACTACCGCCATTAGAACTTCCATTACCATAAAGATAAAAACCTTTTCCATTTTTTTTGCCGAGCCAACCCTTACCAAGTAACAACTCACTCAGAGGCGCTGGACGAAATCGCTCACCTAATCCGTCATGCAAAATTTTTGCCACTTTTCCTGAAACATCCAGCCCCACTTCATCCATTAAACGAAATGGCCCCATGGGCATCCCAAACTCCAAGGCCGTTTGTTCAATGTGACTAATGGAAACACCTTCCATCAACATGTAAGAAGCTTCATTGAGATAAGTGGCCAAAATACGATTGACTAAAAATCCTGGGCCATCCTTGACGACAATAGGAGTTTTCTTAACTTGCAAACACCATTGATAAAGAGACGCAATCGTTTTGGGAGAAGTTTTTGGATGAGTGATGATTTCAATTAAAGGCATGCGATTGACGGGATTGAAGAAATGCAGTCCTGCAAATCTTTCCGAGTGCTGCAAGGAAGTCGACATTTCACCAATACTTAAAGATGAAGTATTAGATGTAATGATGCAATCCTCTAAAACTTTACTCTCCAAGTCTGCGAGAACTTTTTTCTTAACTGACATATCCTCCACGATCGCTTCTACCACTAATTGAACCGATTTAAATTCGGTAAAGTCCAACGTCGGAGTAATCGAAAACATTTTCTTAGCATAAACATCTTCGCTAATTTTTCTTCGTTTGAGGGCCGATTTAAAATTTTGCGACGCTTGCTTAAGCCCCAATTCCAATGATGTTTTTGCAATATCTTTCATAATGGGGTTTTGATTATGATCGGCCATCAGCCACGCAATTCCTCCACCCATCGTTCCGGCACCGAGCACAGCACTTCTTTGAATTTTAACCACTTCATTTTGTTTTTTATCTTTCTTTACTGCATCCGTAAGGTGGAAAACATTCAACAAAGATTTTGATTGGATTGTTTGTGAAAGTTCAGCAAAACTTAAAGACTCACTCGCTAACCATTCTCTTCGATTTCTTCCGATAGATTTTTCAAGATGCTCTAAAATCCTGAGCGGCGCAGGATAAAATCCTTTTGTTTGTTTAAAAACTTTTTCTTTCGCTTTTTGCAGTGCCAGTTTTTGCACTAATAGATTTTCCGATGCAAATATTTTTAAATTTTCCAACATCGTCTTTTCTTTTTTTGCAAAAAGAAATTTTTCTGCATAAATGGAAAAGCGCTCTCTTGGACAAATGCCATCGATCAAACCTAACTTCAACGCCTTCTTGGCATCTAAATGTTTTCCTGTAAGTAAAAGATCAAGAGAATTGATTAACCCAATTTTTTTGGGCATTCGGTAAGTTCCACCAAACCCTGGAAGCACCCCTAGCATAACTTCTGGCAATCCCAAACGCGTCTTAGAACTATCGGAGGCCACAATTTTTTTACACGCGAGCGATAATTCGAGGCCTCCGCCCAGACAAACTCCATCCACCATCGCCATGGTGGGAATCGTCAAATCATCAATCATATTAAAAATTTTCTGTCCGGCCTCTGTGCCTTCTTGAGCAACAGACAAAGAATTTAAACTTGCGATCACATCGATATCCATGCCCGCCAAAAAACATCCTTCCACATGGGACGAAAAAATTAATCCTTTATAATCTTTTTGAATGGGAGTCAGTTTCGTAAGAAAGTCTTTTAAATCACTTAGACTTTTTTCCGTAAGAGTGGTGAGCGATTTCCCACTGGTGAGTTTAAAATAAACCCAAATGATCCCTTGCTCTATTTTAATCTCTAAATTTTCACAGTTATTAAATATATTATCCGACACAAATACCTCACTCATAAAAAAATATTAAACGCGCTCGATAATCATGGCCCCGCCCTGTCCTCCGCCAATACACAGACTTGCTATTCCCGTTTTCACTTTTCGTTTTTGCATTTCATGGGCCAGAGTGACGATAATGCGGGCACCAGAACACCCCACCGGATGCCCTAAGGCAATCGCGCCACCGTTCACATTGATTTTATCGCGCGCAATCTCACCGACCGTTTCATTAATTCCCCAGCGAGAAGAAATTTTACTATCTTTGCAGGCCATCATAACTGCCAATGCTTGCGCAGCGAAAGCTTCGTTCACTTCAATTAAATCCATGTCGGACATTTTTTTTCCGGCCCGTGCCAGCGCTCCATGCATCGCTAGTAGTGGCCCCATCCCCATTCTCTCTGGCTCTAGGCCGTGAAAGTGGTACTCTACAATTCTTGCCATCGGCGTCCAATGATTTTTCTTCATGGTCGCTTCATCCGCCAAGAGCACCATCGCACCGCCATCAGTAATGGGACAACTATTTCCAATCGTCACTGTTCCGGTCCCTGGCTCAAAATAAGGTTTCATTTTTGATAAGGACTCCACAGAGGAATTATCTCTTGGGCCAACATCCGTATCTAAAATGCGGTTGCGATCTTCACCGTAAATGATGGGTATGATTTCATCTTTGAAGCGGGCCGCCTTTTGGGCCGCTACCGCCTTCTTGTGGGACCAGTCGGCAAATTCGTCTTGCTCTTTTCTCGTAATATTTAATTCTTTGGCCAACAACTCAGCGGTTTGGCCCATATTTTTTCCGCAAAAAGGATCCGTTAACCCTTGTTCGATGGCGACAATCGGTTTAAGAAAATTTGGCCTAAAGGCCATGATCGCCTTGATGCGATCGCCAGGAGTTTTGGCACGCATGAGTTTTGCAAATAAATCCGTCATCTTTTTTCCGTAGATGAGTGGCATTTGCGTCATATTTTCCACTCCCCCTGCGAAGATCACTGAACTTCGTCCAAGAGAAATTTTATCAAAACCTTGAGAGATCGCCTCCATGCCCGAAGCACAATTTCGGTGAACAGAATAACAGCTTGTTTTTTTATCAAGGCCAGCTTCTAGCCCTACAACTCTCGCCACATTCGCATACTTGGCAGGCGTGCCAGTATTACCAACAATCACTTCATCGACGTCAGAAATATTAAATTCACTCACCATTTGACGAATGAGATAATGGCCAAGAAAAGGAGCGGCCACATCTTTTAGCTCCGATCCAGATTTAACTTGGGGAGTACGTTTTGCTGCCACAATATAAACAGGCCTCTGACTCATATGAACCTCAAAAAAAATATAGGGTTAAAAAAATGAGAATATAACTACAGATAGTATCCTAAGTTAATTAGAAAGAGATGAGAATGGTTCTAAATGAAGGAATAAAAAAAGAAGAGGCCTAGAAGAAAAATATTTTTCTCTCTAGGCCTTACAATTAGGATATGTGAAATTAAAAAATGATACTAACACCAGCTCGTAAACTTATCGAAGCAGACTCAGCAAATTGACCTGAGAGCTCTTGTAGACGTTGCATGTCCAAATCAAAGTAATTGATATTTTGTTGATTTAAGTTTGATAGTCCCTTAGAGAAGGCCATCTCCACATTTAGCCCAATATTGGGAGTAAAGAGAAAATCTGTTCCCGCAATGATTGATCCAGAAACGAAACTTGTCGAGATGCTTTCGTTGTCACCATAGGTGACCCCAAGGTAAGGATATTGACGATTGTCGGTGTAACTTAGTTCTCCATTATTGTATCCAATCGCTCCACCAATATAAGGAATAAATTTTTCACCCTTGATGATAATTAATTTTCCAATAAAATCTAAAGTCCAACTAGTGTATTGAATTTCTCGACCGTTATTTCCAAAATAGTTATAGTATCCACCCCAGTAATTGTTGCGATTATTCAAATCAGTAGATTGCAAAGTATCATATTGGAAACCAACTCCAAGAATAAATCGACTCACAACTTCAGATTCAATTCTTAAACCAAAACTGCTGTTTGTTTGATTTCCATTAATTCCAGATCCGTTATAACTTTTCATTCCCAAGTAAGGAATAATTCGAATCATATCAGGGCCCTTTGGAGCTTCCTTTTCTGTCGTTAATTTTTTGGTGCTCACTGGACTGTAAGATTGGGATTCGCTCTCGTCTTCATCATCGATCCCCGGAAAATTAGCTAGCGGCTGCTGTTGAATGACAATGGGAGCGGCCGGTGTAACAACGACCGGAGCAGCTGGTGCGGCAGATTTTGTTTGAACAGTATTTAGAATGGGTGCCTCCGTGCCGACTGCATTTGGCTGACCATTATTAAAATTTTGAATAATGAGAGGATTAGAATTTGTACTAGAGTTATTATTGGCAGCAGCTGCAGCGGCATCTTTCAAGGGTGCGGTTGATGTTTCATTTACCGGAGCACTGACGACAGGAGCATGATCGACTGGAGCGATGAGTATTTGATCATTTTGTTCAGTTGGTTCATTTGTCTCTTGCACCACTTGTTCATCCCTTCGAGAAGGTGATTTCTTATATTTTTCACAAGCTGGATCTAAATTATTTTCATCCAAAAGACAGTTAATTTTTTCGTTATAGTCTTTAATGATTTTTTCAGATTCTTTTTTTTCTTCTACATATTTTTCAGTGGTATCGGATAATTTTTCCGTTGTCGTTTGTAGTTTTTTATAACCTTTAGATTTTTTATCATTTAATTTGATTTGTTGTTTTTGCTTCGTTAATTCATTATTAATGAAGTTGAGTTCTGAATCGGCCACATCTTGTTCTTCTTCGCTGCTATCAACGGAGTCAACTTTCTTATTTCCACCTTCAGAAACTGTTCCATCTACATAAAGAGGGTCGGAATTATTATCAATTTTTTCGCTATCAATTTTTTCGATTTGTTTATTAACGGTAATCGTCGTCTTTTTAGTCACCGCAGTTTTAGGTCTTACTTTAGAGGTTGTACCTTGTGCGGTATTTTTTGATTTTAAATTTTTCGTTTTCGTTTTTGTCTTAGTTGTCGTCGTCGTTGTTGTTGTCGTCCCATTTCCACTGCCTGATCCATAAGCAGACTCGGCAGCACAGTATCCGTCGACAAGGAAAAACAGCTGCATTAAAACGAAAAGTGTTGTGATTTTAAAAACACTCGTTTCAAGTTTAGTACTGGCATGGATTTTTATGGACATGAGATACTCCTCAACAAATTGACTGCGAATTAAATTCATCATTTCTAGGGGTAACAGAGATCTGTAATTGATTCAATCCACCCTACTGAAAGATGAAAATTTTACTTATTAAGCTTGAATTTTTTATAGCGTAATGTGGGTGAGTGTTGGGTATTAAATTGTGTTTGTAATTGGGATTTTAATTGATTAACAAAGGATGAATCACTATCGACAAGGAATTCTTTACCCTTTTTCAAAAATGCAACGCCAATAGCGATGATAACGGACGTCACAAGAATGTATTCCAAACTCGTTTGCCCAAGTTGTGTCGATAATTTTTTCTTTCTACTAACCACCATGTCTTATTTTAAGTTGATTAAGCTTTAGACAGCTAATGCGAGAAAAATTTTCCCAGTCTCAATTGCCTAGGTCTCCGCTCGATTTATTGATAGCGATCCTCCATTGATTGGCGCTGAACTGATACCATTCTTCGAAGCATGGAATTTTCTTCTTTTAAATTTTTTTGCTCCTTAAATAGATACTTCATATTTTTGATCTTGCTTTCTTTGTTAATAATACTTTTCACTTCGCCTTTATGAGCTTGATCAATTCCGTAAACTACCCATTTTGAATTTTCAAAATTTACCTCACCTACTTCTCCAATCATTTTTTTGATCCAGAGTTTTATTTCCTCTGAAACACCTGCGGATTCAGATTGAGAATTTACTGGCCACTCATTGCCCCAAAAATCTGATCCACTATCAAGCAAATAGTAAAAATGGATATCTTCACCATTCGCAAAAAAGAAAGCACCAATGGACCATGGTACGGATGGCGTCAAGAAATTGGGAATACCCCATAAGATCGGTTCTTGAATCGGAATATTCATTTTAAAATGAAAATCCCAAGCTAAAAGGGCATTTTTTGAAGATTCAAGAAACTGCGTTTTAAACATATGATTGGTCGGTCTAGCGTCAATATACTTTTTGCCTAAAATCGGACGAGTCACTCCTGATATATTGATTGATAAAATTTTTCCGTTTTCCTTGGTGAAATCAATTTGGTTGCATAAAAAATAAGACGAACCTAAAGATTTTGCGTCTTGAATTAGGTCGTGGGTCAACAATTCAGAATCAAGGTAATAATAAGGAAATAAGATTTTTAAAATTTCGATGGAAGAGTAATTCTTGGCCTGCAAATGATAAAATTCATTTTTGAGAATAAAAAATAAGAACATTTTTGAAAAAGTATTGACCTCTTTGTCTAGGTTTTTAAACCATTTGATAAAATTTTGCAAAAAGGAAAGCACTCCTTTTTTTTGATTGAGTATTTTTTGAAGTTTTTCCTCTGCTTTTGTTGGCCCTTCGTAAAAATAAGATTTCGCCGTAGCGCCAACTAGGTTAATGAACTCGTCATCAAAGTTTTGCTGATTCAATTGATAAAACTGATCGATGGGAAAATTACTTGAATTCAAAATATTAATTCGTATTAGCTCCATTAAATTTTGATACGGAGACTTTTGGCCCAAAATAGCAGAATGGCCTTTATCCCATCTAATTTGAAGAGGGCGAAGATAAGAGTCTAAAATTTTACAGCGCTTAATCCCGTGAGCATAATAATTTAGCTCTAATAATTTCAAATCCAATTCATGAATAATTTTAGATTCAAACGCAACTTGAGGATCATGCTTTTCATGAACGACACAGGTAGTACTTAACAAATTTAGTGGTTGAGTAAGGACACTTATCACGCCCTCGGGATTATGAGTGAAATAAACTTGCGTAAAAGATAATTGATCATTTTCAGTCATATTCCCTACTCCGAAATCCAGGTATAAAATTTATTTGTTTCACTTCTGATCTTTTCGATTTCAATCCTATTTTCATCAATCGAATAATTTTCTCTTGCTCTTTTTGAAATCAAATCATGAGTTTTTATCAAATCATCAACTAACGTAATAGCGAAAGCTTGTTTCGATTTTATTAAGAAATATTCCTGGGAATATTTAATTCCTGGGCCGCAAAAAACTTGGCATCCAGCTAAATAGGGCTCTAAAAGTGAGTGAACTTTATGTTGGTAGCCTCCACCGACAATAGCAAATTTACCCAAGTTATAAATTTCGCACAAAATTCCTTTTACTAGTAAGATGACGGGTTTTAGGAATTTTGTCTCTTTATTAAATGACCCATGTTCGCTATCTATGACAATCACAAAACCCTGTTTTTCCCATTCTCGGTACAGCTGTATGGTGACCACATTGATTTCATGGGGCACAAAAACGTATTGTAAAACACCAAGCTCAATTTCTTTTTGCTGAATTTTTTCTAAAAATAATTCTACTTCTTTCGGCCAAGAATTTCCAAGGATAACGAGATTGCTCTCGTTGTACTTCATCCAAGACCAAAACCAACCAAGCTCGGGAAATTGTTGCTGGAGGGTTATTTCCAACTTTGATTTTCTCTCAAGAATTCGAAGTATCCTAAAATCACTTAAGAACACCCGATCGCGTCTTGCAAAATTCTTTAGTTTTTCAAAAGTATCTTCAATGGCCGTCGTGTAAAAATTAAAAGGAAAATAAAAAAAATAATTGAGGAAGGCATTAGGACGCCAATGAGCGCCCAACAAGACTGAGATAGATCTCTTTTGCGCCATGAATAACAAATGAGGAAAAAAGTCGTACTTAACTTGGAGATACTTTGGTGCCTTCGACCATTGAAACCACTTAGACCATGGCAAGGGAAAATGTATAAGAGGAACGCAATTGATGCGGACGTGCTCGGGATATTGTTGCACAAATCGTTTCAAGGTTGATTCCACACTGGGAGAACAAAAGAAGATATCGATTTTTTTATTAATTTTAAGCAGCTGTTCAACTAGATATCTTACCTGTTCGAACTCTCCTTCACTTGAGCACTCAATAGCGATATCAGTTGATAGGTCCTTTTTCGATTGTTTCATCTTTGATAAGTAATCTTTCTCCCATCTTGAACGCTCTCTCCATTTCCTTGGCGCTAGCTTAAAAAAAATAAGTACCAAAACCAGACGTCCCAAAATCCAAAAAAAGAAATAATAGAGAAAAAATAGGACAAAGAAATAAAAATGATTCATGGTCTCACTCTAACCCCGGGCCTGGAGAACATCTGAAGCGATGTGTTGCCAAGCATCAAGAGCGGTGATTTCTTCTAAGCAAAAACGCCTGGAACGAAAGCAACGGCCACTTCCAGTTGCGCTACATGGCCTACACCACAATTTTCTAGAAATAGCGTGACCATATTTCGTGTGGGAAATGAAACCAAAATATTCAGACGTTGGGCCAAAAAAAGTATAATAAGGAATTTTTAGTGCCTCACTTATATGCATAAATCCCGTATCATTCCCGATCACTAATTTAGAATTTTTAATGATATCGATAGATTGAAAAAAATTGGTCTTTCCCGCCAAATTCATCACGCCGATTTTATGGTCAAAATCTTTACAAAATATATCTTCTTTTCCGGCCAAGATAACAACACTCATTTGATGGTGAGATTTTTGGTAAATCATTTCTGAAAGTTCGAGAAAGTAATTCACCGGCCACCTTTTTTTGGAGTGTGCGGCCGAAGGTAAAAAGACCACGTAAGAGGTAGGCAAATCAAATAGTTTTTTTTCTACCGTCCCCTTGTGCTTAGGAACAAAAGTGAGGGGTTCACTTCGATTTCGATTTTGATTAAGCAGACTAACTTGTAATTTTGCTTTATTTTCTTTCTCTAAGTTCCAAAAATGAAACAAAAAATTCACATACCTCTCTACTAAGCTCATGGGTTGCTTCCCATATAAGTTGATGCCTAAAAAAAATAAGAACCTAGTCATTCGCTGTTTGGGAAAAGTAGATGACTTAACGTTAAGAATAGCTTTGGCAAAATTACTTCTGAGACTGCTTTGGAGATCAAAAATAAAAGTAATCTTTAATCGCAATAATTCTTTTTTTAAAGATTGATAAAATTTAAAAATACCAAAAATTCCGCGAAAGCGAGGAATCGTAATGACTTCTTTGACTAAAGGATGGCCTTCCACAAGGTTGGCAAATTCGGGAAACGTGAAAAAATAAATGGAAGGAATCTGATGAGGAGAAACCTCTTGATAGAAGAGAGAGAGAAGTTTCACAAATGAAGTTGCTAAAACCACATCACCCAAACTAGAGAACCTAAAAATGGCGATAGGGCCTAGGAGTTTTTGATCCACTTCGCGGCCTCTTTCGCATAGTAAGTAAAAATCATTTGTGCGCCGGCGCGTCTAAAAGACATTAACGATTCCAAAACTAAATCGGATTCTTTTGCCAGTCCTTGTAGGGCCAGGGCCTTAAGCATGGCATACTCACCACTCACTTGGTAAACAGATAGAGGCAAATCAGAAAATTCTGATAAGCGGTACAAAATATCTAAATAAGGTAATCCTGGTTTTACCATCAAGATATCGGCCCCTTCTTCTTGATCTAATCTGGCCTCACGGTAAATATCTTTCGAATTTCTAAAATCCATTTGATAAGTTTTTTTGTCACCCGCTTTTGGTGCCGAATCCAGCGCTTCTCGAAAAGGGCCATAAAAATGAGATGCATACTTTACACAGTAACTCATGATTCCCACAGATGTGTATTGGTGTTTATCTAGCATATCTCTGATACTCTTCACGCGGCCGTCCATCATGTCGGATGGGGCCACAAAATCAATCCCCGCTTGCGCCTGCTTGAGCGCCATTTCACTAAGAATCACCAAAGACTCATCATTTAAAATAGCGCCCGTATTGGGATCCACAAAGCCGTCGTGACCATCACTGGAATAGGGATCACACGCAACATCGCTAAAGAGACAAACGTCCGGAAAATGTTTCTTAATTTTTGCGATAGAATTTAAATAAAAATTTTCGGATTTTAGTGCAAAGGAGCTTTTGGCATCTTTGAGATTTTCATCCACCTTGGGAAATAAGGCAAAAGACTTTACCCCAACTGAGATGGCCTCTTCCAACTCCCCTAAGATGCTTTCATTATTGAAACGATTAATTCCTGGCAAAGATTTAATCGGCGCTAGTTTTACGGAGCTATCTTGAAGAAAAAGTGGGTAAACAAAATTTTTAGCGTCCAAAGAATGCTCGGCCACTAAGTCGCGAACGGCCCTAGATTGTCTAAGGCGTCTGGGTCTTTCAGTCATGTTCATGGTTCATCCATTTTTGCAAAGGCAAGGGCGTATAATTGAATCTGTTTTATCATGGACGTAAGGCCATTGGAACGTCCCATGGAAAGATGGGAGGTAATCCCCCAGTCTTTTAAAAATTCGGGTGAGTTGGATAATATAGTTTTTGGTTTTTCGCCGTCATATAAAAAAACTAAAATCGCAATGATGCCTTTGACAATAATCGCGTCACTGTCTGCATGCAAGCGTATGCTCCCATCATCAGCGCGACCTGCATGTAACCAAACTTGAGACTGACAGCCTTTAATTTTAAACGCCTCTTGTCTTAAGGTCTCGGGATAAGCGGACAAATTTTTACCTAACTGAATCATCAGCTGATATTTTTGCTCCCAGGTTGGGAGCTCACTAAATTGCTCGGCCAATTGGGCCTTTTTCTCTTGAAAAGAAAATGAATTCATAGATTTTGGTTATCCCACGTTAACAATCGGTGAGCAAATTTTGCCACATTTGGGATTCTGAGACTACCAAACGTTTATTCGATAAGATAAAAATGGGATGGGTACGAATGGAAAAGGATTTTTCATTCCTCGACGACCTCCAGGTGATTGCTGAGGAGGATATTCTAGACTCTGGTCTAGATCGCGAGCGTATTTGGCTTGTGCAAACGGGTGAAGGCACTATTTTTGGCCCGTACATGGAAGATGAACTGCGAAAAATATCTTTTGAGCATGGAAGAACCCTCAATTTTTGCAACGCCTGCCGCTTATCAGACAGACAATGGAAATTATTTTTTGACCACCCGCAATTTCAGCGCCGTGTAGAAACTCCTTTTCCGCCGCTCATTCCTCGCCATCAAGAAAATTTTGAAGAATTTTTTGTGCTACATCAAGGCCAGAAACATGGCCCGTACACGCCCGATGCCATTCAGCAAATGCTCATCAAGAAAGCGCTCAATATGCAAGGCCTCATTTCGGCAGACAAGGGAAAAACGTGGAAAAAAGTTTATCACTTTGAAATTTTTGATCGCAGGCGGGATGGAAAATATTCTGTTCCTTCGGCGGTTAAATCCCAAACCTTGAGCCAGATAAAAAAAGGCATGCTGGATCATGATAGTGAGTCTTATTCTAAATCTACTCCACCCATGGGGGGGAATCTCGCAGAAGAATTGACTTCAACACTCATGTTGGGACAAAAACAGATGGGCCCTCGCTCACCTAGAAATATTAATTATCAGTTCCAAAAAGAATTTCGAATTCAAGAAGACAATAAGATTGGGCCAATCTCTCTCGATGGTTGGGAGAAATTGATAAAAAAAATTAAGTCTCAGTCACCTGCTTTACTGACCATGTTAGGGTTAGGGTTATTGATTTTGGTGGGAAAAAGAATGTTTCCAACGGATCTTAGTACCTCATCCCCTTCACCACAAAATAATTTTCGCGAAATATCAAATACGGTAGATTCAGATGCACCTAATGCTAAGTCTCGGTCTCAGTCTCAGTCTCAGTCTCAAATATCCAAGGGTGAAAATCATCAAAAAACGAAAGCACCGGCGCACTCACCCGGAGTTTTTGATCACGCGCCGGTAAGGCCAGCGGCTTCTTTAGAAAATGAGATTCAAGATAGTGGAAATGGAATTCCAGATTATTCACCGGAAGTTTTAACGGAATCCGAAGACAATAATATAAGTGAAGAAAAAAAACCAAAAGAAGCAAACGCAGCAAACGCAGCAAAGAAAAATGCCCCCAAAAAATTTGGAGACGGTTTTGAAGATCAAGATGATGAAAAGGCCACGGAAAATGATTTAGAAGAATCGACACCTGAAAAAAGTCCAGCAAGCGAAGCCAACAAAAAGAATGGCAACAATTCCGGATCAGAAGATAATGCAGATGATAGCGAAGGCGATCCAGATTCCGTTAACAACTAATAACACATAAACTCTAAAATTAACTTTAATATGGCCTGCTAAGCGCCGCCCAATCCTTTAAACTCAAGATCATGGAAATTTTAAAAAGAGTCTTTAGTTTTGAAGGCATTGAAGGTTGTGGAAAATCCTCTGCCATCCAGGGCGTAAAGCAACACTTGGAATTAAAGGGCCACAGGGTGGAGATTTATCGTGAGCCAGGCTCAACCCAACTTGGTGAGTCGGTGCGAAATATTTTACTCGATAAAAATCTACCTAAAAATCCTTGGAGCGAATTCTATCTATTTCTTGCTGCCAGACAAGAATTAATAAGCACCTTCATTAAACCAAGTCTTAAGTCCGACTCTAAACTTATTATTCTTCTGGATCGCTATCATGATAGCTCGCTTGCCTATCAGGGTGGAGGTCGCGCTCTGGGAGTCGATACATTATTGAAACTCATTGAGTCCAGTTCACTCAATTGCTGGCCAGAAGGCAGATTTTATTTATCTATCTCTTGGGATATATCACTTGAGCGACAAGCAAAAAGAGGATCTGATAAAGATTATTTTGAGCAAGAGGAAAAATCTTTTTTTCAAAAAGTTATCGCTGGATACGAAGATATTTTAAAGCGGCACTCCGCTCATTTTTTAAAAATAGACGCCTCGAGATCACCAGAACAGATTGTTGAAGAAATTTCGCATAAAATTGAGTCCCAACTATGAATCATTCCCCTGCAAGTATTTTAGAAAAGGTTTTAAATAGTGAGGGAATTGTGCCGTCTTTTCTCCTCTTAACATCAGAATCTGAGTTTGAGAGACTAAACTTAGCCCGCCCTATGGAAATACTAAAAGATCTGGGTATTTCCGGCAAAAAATTAGAGGATGGATTTTTTTCCTCTGATTTTGAGAGCTCTAGCGCGGCCTTAGAAAAACTTACCAACTTCCTTACTCACCGGCCTTTGTATTTGAAGCGAAAATTTATTTGGTGGGTAGTGCAAGCGGATTTTCAACTATCTATTCAAAATAAGTTATTAAAAACCATTGAAGAGGCCGGTGATTTTTACAGCTTTATATTTTGTAAATATTCAGCAAGGCCACTGCTACCGACAGTGGAGTCTCGCTTAGTGACTTGGCGTATACGCGACGTCTCTCACGATAAGGAATTAGCTTCCGAAACCGAAAATTTTACTATTTTTTCGGCCACTCATTTTCAAGAATTTCAAAAAAAATGGGAGGAAAATAAGTGGTCGGAGAAAATGGTTCTAGAATCCATTTGCAAGAAGGCCCTGCAAAATAACTCCTCCTTTAGTTTTTTAGAAAAATTTGGCCAATTTCTAGAATGGTTTAACCAGTCTTCTCAATGGAACAATCCTTTGATAGAAAGGAAATATATGATATTTCAGTATGTGCGAGCATTAAGCTAGATAACTTGTAAAACGAAAGTTAATAAAAAAATGGAACCACGATTCTATGAATAATAACAATACGAACAACGGTAACAACAATAATCAAAATACCCTTTTAGAAAACAACCATGATGATCAAAATGATTCACAAAATCGTGGCCAACAAAATCAAAACGAAGGGCAGCGATTTCAAAATGGGCAATTACTCACTTTTGTTAAAGTAAGATTTCCGGGAAATGCGAAAAGTTTTGCGTTTTTAATTGGCAAACGAAAAATTGCTTATGGACAAAAAGTGGTGGCCATGAGTGACCGCGGGATGGCCGTGGGTTACGTCAACTCTTTCCCCTACCAAATTCCTTACCACTCTGACATGGGCCCCATCAAGAGCATTAGTAAAGTGGCCACGGATAGAGATTTAGAATTGCAACGAGAGCACTACAAAAAAGAAAAAGAATTTGAAAGTAGATGTAAAATTTATATTGAGAAACACGCTCTAGATATGAATCTCACCCACGTGGAATTTACTCACTTCGGCAAAAAATGTGTGTTTTATTTTACCGCCCCTGCACGAATTGATTTTCGCTACCTGGTTCGCGATCTGGTTAATGATTTAAAGATTCGAATTGAGCTCAGGCAAATTAGTGTGAGGGACCGTGCGGCCGCCATTGGTGGTATTGGGCCTTGCGGGTTGCAGCTTTGTTGTTCCTCATTTTTAACGAAATACGGAAGTGTGGGTGTAAAGATGGCGAAGAACCAAGATCTCACTTTAAATTTCTCCAAACTCAATGGAGTTTGCGGTCAGCTAAAATGCTGTCTTTCTTATGAAGATGATGTGTATTCACAGAAGCGATCCATTCTCCCGCCGGTTGGCGAATATATTAAATTAATTAATGGGGAATTTGGTAGAGTGGAAAAGATTCAAATACTCGAAGAAGTTTTTGATATGATTACAGAGCAGGGAGTCCGCAAGCGTTACGTGGGAGCTTACTTTAAATCCCTTGCGCCAGATGATTTCAGAATGCCAGACTTTGAACATATCAGTGATGAAACGAGCATCATCGTAGGTCTTGAGGAGTTAAAGCAAAAAGAAATCAAACACCGGGAAGATGAAAAAATAAAAATCATGAATGAAAAAACAGATTACGCAGAACATGTGTTTCAAAATTTATTTGGGCAGCAGAGCTTAAAAGAAATTTTTGTTAATTAGCATTTTCCAATAATCATCTAGGGAACACAACATGTTTAAATCGATCACTAACATTCGCAGCAACGATTTTATCTCTTCCATCGTTGTTTTTTTAGTCGCACTCCCTCTTTGCCTTGGTATCGCCATCGCCTCCAATGCTCCCATTTCCTCAGGCATTATGGCGGGGATTATTGGCGGTATCGTGATTGGCTTACTTGGTAGTTCCCAAATTTCTGTCTCCGGCCCTGCGGCCGGTTTAACCATGATTGTCGCGATGTCGATCAAAGATCTGGGCAGCTTTCCGCTCCTGTGCGCGGCGATTCTCGTGGCAGGAATATTACAAATCTTATTTGGCATCTTGAAGGCCGGTAAGATTGGGGATTATTTCCCCTCCTCAGTGATTAATGGAATGCTTTCGGCCATTGGAATTATCCTAATTATGAAACAACTTCCCCACGCTGTTGGCCTTGATAGGGCAGCGATGGCCGATGTTTCATTTTTGGAGCATGAAGAAAATTCCCATATTTGGTCCAGCATTCTTAGTGGTTTTGAGCAATCAGTGGACGTCATTCATCTGGGAGCGGCCTTGCTTTGCTTACTGTCCATTTCCTTCATGCTATTTTGGGATAAAGTAGCGGTCAAAAAAGTCACGTCTTTAAAACTTATTCCCAGCGCACTTCTTGTCGTGGTGCTAGGGATCTTATTTAGCCAAATGATTTTTCCAGCGATCGGTATCACTTTTGAAGCCGAACACTTAGTGCAAATTCCCTATGACGGAAATTGGAGCAGTTTTTTTTCCTCTATTACTTTTCCTGATTTTAGTTTGTTATTTACACCTTTGTTTTGGAAAATTTCATTCACCATCGCTTTTGTAGCTTCGCTTGAAACTCTTCTAAGTCTGGATGCTGCTACCAAAATTGATCCCCTCAAAAGATCCAATGATCAAAATAAAGAATTGGTTGCCCAAGGCATTGGCAATTTTCTATGTGGTTTAATTGGCGCCCTTCCTGTAACGGCCGTCATTGTAAGAACGAGTGCCAACGTCGCTTCAGGTGGGCTTTACCGCTGGTCGGCAGTTCTTCATGGAATCTGGCTACTTCTTATTGTAAATATAGCTCCCAATATTATTAAAATGATCCCCTTGGCCTCACTTGCCGCGATCTTACTTTTAGTTGGTTATAAGTTAACAAGCATCCAAGTTTTAAAAAATGTGATGGCGAAAGGAAAAGATCAATTCATTCCTTACTTCATCACCATTGTGGCCATTCTTTTTACGGATCTATTGGTGGGAATTATTATTGGAATGGTGGTGGGAATTATTTTTATTATCAAGCGAGATCAAGTCAGGTGCATGCTATTTACGTTTATTGATGATCACTACTTGTTGAGATTTAATAAAGACATTTCCTTTTTAAATAAGTCGGAACTCCGTAAAATTTTCATGAGTATTCCCAATAATTCCAAGATCACGATTGATGGTTCCAGAAGTGTTCAAATTGATATCGATATTATTGAGACGATTGAAGAATTCCAACTCTCTTGTGGTTCTAGAAAAATTGAAGTTGTAATTATGAGATCACCACTCGCCACTCACCCCTACTTCAAGTCCCCCGTATTCCAAACTGGAACCGTTTAATTCTCGTCATTTTTTTTAATAGGGAGCATAGACATGAAAGATATCAAAAGATTGCTACTGGAAAATAAATTATGGGCCGAAGAAAAATCTAAAATTAACAATGATTACTTTAAGGAAATGGCCAAAGATCAAAAACCCAATTTTTTGTGGATTGGCTGCTCCGACTCAAGGGTACCTCCTGATGAAATTACAGGTGCAAGCCCTGGTGAAATGTTTGTCGCCCGCAACGTAGCAAATCTCATTATACATACTGATCTCAATCTTATGAGTGTTGTCGACTATGCCATTCACTCACTCAAAGTTAATCACGTCATTATTTGTGGTCATTATGGATGCGGTGGGGTTCGAGCAGCGCTCGGTAATCAAAATTTTGGAATGATCAATAAATGGATTCGCAATATTAAAGACATCCATCAGCTACATTGGGAGGAATTATCTCCCTTGGGCCCTGAAGAGCGCTTCGATCGATTAGTAGAATTAAATGTCATTGAACAAGCAAAAAACCTAACTCACACCTCTATCGTACAAAAAGCATGGAAATCGGGGCATGATGTAAAAATTCATGGATGGATCTATGCGATGAGTAATGGACTTCTCAATCAGCTCATTACGATTGATCAAAATTATCCGATCGAAGATATTTATAGGTTTGATTTATAATATAAAAAAATGAATTTTGAGAAAAAAACTTTCTAGGAAGAAACATTCGTCTCTGTCCTAGAAAAATTTTTATGATGTACCTAATCTAAGTCTTTATGTCTCGATTTCTTTGCAGGATGAAATCAAGAACACCCGGTTGTAGTACCACAACTATCACACTTTAAACAAGTCCCATTTCTAACTAAAGTAAAGGATCCACACTCAGGACAGGATTCACTTTCGTATCCTTTCATCTTAGCGACCTGACGTTTGCGCTGCTGCTCAATGAGCGCCGAATTTCCCTGCCTAGATACGATTTTTTTTGCCGCTGGTGCCAAATTTGAAACGACTCCTCCACCCAATTCCTCTTGTTCCATTTTTGATTCCAAAACTGAAACGGACTCTTCCATCATCTCCAGCAAGGGCTCTTCCACCTTTGTTTCACCCGTGATCGTATCTGCGGCCAAATCTTCAGGCTTCACATGAACTAAATCATTGCGTCCTAAATAACGGTAGGCAAGATCTCGAAACACATAATCAATCACCGACGTGGCCATCTTAATATTGTCGTGGCCCATCACCATTCCGTTTGGCTCAAAGCGCGTGAAGGTAAACGCTTCCACAAATTCTTCTAGTGGAACTCCGTACTGAAGGCCAAGAGAGATCGCAATCGAGAAACAATTCATAAGCGAACGATAAGCGGCTCCTTCCTTATGCATATCAATAAAAATTTCCCCAAGCGTTCCTTCTTCATACTCACCTGTGCGCAAGTAAACTTTATGTCCACCCACATTCGCTTTTTGGGTGTAACCATTTCTTCGGTTCGGGAGACTCTTGCGATTGGATTCCCACTGCTCTCTGGATTTTTCTATCGCCTTTTTCGCAGCACCTTGGGCAACGGCCGCCACTTTGTCATTGGTCGACATTTCATCAAATTCAAATTGATCAATTCCCAAATCTTCAAACGCTTGCGAGTTAAGAGGTTGCGATAATTTTGATCCATCTCGGTAAAGTGCTACGGCCTTAGTCATGAGCTGCCACGACAAAGAATGGGCATGCTCAATGTCGGCGACAGTTGCATCACTGGACATGTTAATCGTTTTTGAAATTGCTCCCGAAATATAGGGCTGAACGGCGGCCATCATTTTAATGTGCCCCTCATAAGAAATTAAGCGCTTTCCATATTTTCCACATTTATTCGCGCAATCAAAGATCGGCAAATGGTGTTCTTGTAAGTGAGGCGCACCTTCGACAGTCATTGTTCCACAAACGAAATCATTGGCGGCGACAATTTCTGCGTCACTCAGGCCCAATTTTTTTAATACATCTAGTTGTTGGGATTCTAATTCTGCGTCTGTTAAGTTTAAAAGTTTTCTTAAAAATTCATCACCAAGGGTGTAGCGATTAAACGCATAACTAATATCAAAGACTCCTGCGAGGGAACTCTCTACACTGCTAATCTTTTCATCGGTGAAACCAAGCATGCGAAGTTTTTGATGACTTAAGGCCGCACAACCAACCAAGGTTCCATGTCCCACTGCATATTTAATGATGTCATCAATTTCTTCTGGGCCATAACCTAAATTTTCCAATGCGGCCGGAACTGATTGGTTGATGATTTTGAAGTAACCTCCGCCGGCCAATTTTTTAAATTTCACCAGTGCGAAATCTGGCTCTACTCCCGTCGTATCACAATCCATCACGAGACCGATGGTTCCGGTCGGAGCAAGCACGGTTACTTGAGCATTTCTAAATCCATATTGCTCACCGAGAGAAAGTGCTTCGTCCCACGCTTTTCTCGCCGCATCCAAAAGTGGTTTAGGTGTAAGTGCTGCCTCCATAGGGATTGGCGTAATCGTGAGGCCTTCATATTCATTTTCCTTCGCTTCAAAAGCGGCACGGCGATGATTGCGAATCACTCGAAGCATGGATTCTCGATTGTGATTGTATCCTGGAAATGGGCCCATCTCTTTTGCCATGAGGGCCGAAGTTTTATAACTTACGCCTCCCATAATGGCAGTAAGCGCAGCGGCCACGTTGCGACCTTTATCAGAGTCATAAGGAATTCCCATACGCATGAGCAGCGCCCCAATGTTGGCATAACCAAGGCCCGTCGTTCGATATTTATAGGAAAGCTCGGCAATTTTTTTAGACGGAAATTGTGCCATGAGTACAGAAATTTCTAAGACCACCGTCCAAAGCTCGGTTGCGTGGATATAGTTTTCAATTTGAAACTCGCCCTTATTCGTGTCGTAAAATTGCACCAAATTTAAGCTCGCCAAGTTACAAGCGGTATCATCTAAGAACATGTATTCAGAACAGGGATTGGAAGCATTAATGCGCCCATCAGCAGGGCATGTGTGCCACTCATTGATGGTGTCATCAAATTGCAAACCTGGATCGGCCGAATTCCAGGCCGCTTCATTAATGGAACTCCACAATTTTTCGGCCGACACTTTTTTAAATGACTTATTGGAAATTCGCGATCGCAAATCCCACTCTCCCTTGCGATTGAGAACTTCAAAAAATCGGTTGGGAATACGAACAGAATTATTAGAATTTTGTCCAGAAACCGTTGCGTAGGCCTCCGAATTCCAATCGGTATCATAAACTTCAAAATCAATTTCTGTGACACCCTGGCGAAGAAGATCGAGCGTGCGCGCCACATAATTCATCGGCACTTGGGCCGCCTTCGCTTCCTTAATCGCTTTTGCGAGTGCAGGATTATTTTTTACTTTGGTTGATGCCTCGAGACCTACGATCGCAGCACTCTCAAGCACCGCACTTTTGATGGCCTTTAAGTTTTGGTGACAAATTTTTGATCCAGTGACTAAGGCCGCCACTTTGCGTTCTTCTTTCACTTTCCATGTGATAAATTCTTCAATATCCGGATGATCGAGGTCCAAACACACCATCTTCGCTGCACGTCTCGTCGTACCACCCGACTTAATCGCACCGGCCGCACGGTCACCAATTTTCAAAAAAGACATAAGGCCTGAAGATTGACCGCCACCAGAAAGCGACTCCCCTTCGCCGCGGATATTGGAAAAATTAGTTCCTGTTCCTGATCCATATTTGAAAAGGCGCGCTTCACGGTTCCAAAGATCCATGATGCCGCCTTCATTCACGAGATCATCTTCAATCGATTGAATAAAGCATGCATGAGGTTGTGGTCGCTCGTAAGCAGAAGTAGATTTTTTTACTTCTCCGCTCGTTGGATCCACATAGTAATGGCCTTGGGGTTTTCCAAGTACTCCATAGGCCGTAAAAATTCCCGTATTAAACCATTGAGGTGAATTCGGTGCGGCCATTTGATTGGCGAGCATATATTTACATTCATCACCGAAAGCAGCTGCATCTTCATCGGTATCAAAATATCCATATTCTTTTCCCCACCACATCCAACAATTCGCGAGACGATCAAAAACTTGGCGAGCATCAGTCTCGGCCCCTAAAACTGGTTTGCCTGCTTCATCGAGTACGGCATTTCCACTTAGATCCATTTGCGGCACACCGGTTTTGCGACAATATTTTTGCGCTAAAATATCAGTGGCCACTTGTGACCATGTTGAAGGAACCGAAATATCCATCGCTGATTTTTTTTGTCCATCGAGATGCTTGACTTCACTCACCCGTTTTTCGAAAACCATACTGGCGTAAGGCGACTGACCTTTTTTAGTAAATACTCTTTTAATTTTCACAGACTGCTCCTTGAGTTGGGTGGGTAATAGAGGCCCTGAATTGGGCGCTTCCTTATCTCAGACTAAAGGGCCTTGAAATTCTCGTCAATACCATATATTGCGGAAAGACACGTCACCTTATTGACGATCATACCATTAGTAGAATTGCCCGAGTATTCAAGACGGAATATTTTTATACTAGTTAGGCCCATGTATATTTGTGGATGAGATGACGGGGGTTAGTGCGTAGGTCGCCAAGGAATATGGCGACCAAAAAAAATTTTCAAAGAAAAAATAGATTTTTTTTTATTTTTTATTCAAAGGATTGTGGCCCTTAACTAGCTTTCTTTTTTTGGCCAATCTCTTAACTTTTACTTTACTTTTTTTATTTTTTTTCTTTTTAGTAACAGCTCTAGACTTTTTCAATTTTTTCATTTTGATCCTCCAGTAATAGAAAATTAGATAATAGGGTCTATTGTAACTGATTCGTTAAGAAATGAGTAATGGTGAAAATGATAAATTCTTATTCTAAGATAATTTGGGTATCCACTTGATAAAGCGTTTCATTCAATTTGCAATTCGATGCTAAAGATAAATAATTTCTTGTGTATTGCAACCCATTATATTTATCAGAAAGTGCATCAGTCACAAATGAACTCATGGTTCTGGAACTTATTTGATGAGTTTGACCACCAAGTGACTTGAGATTATCTATAATTAAGCAATATTCTTGAGAACCAACTCCATCCCCACATTTGGAAGATCCTTGGCCGATGTATATACCTGTATAAGTGGATTCATTTTCCACCAAGTATCTTGAGGCATCCTTGGTAGCACCTCTCAGTAAGTCTGGGCAGAGCCTCCCGAGAGGGCCCGAGGTTATGGATAAATTTTCGCGAAAAAATTCATTGATGGAATCTCCAGTTTTTTGAACCCAAAAAGTTTTTCCTTTAGGTAACTGAGACAGGGTTAAATCATATTTTATGGTCACCGGAACGTTATCGTCTGTTGCACATTTTTTAAATTTAAAATTATAACTAGCTTGAGAATTGAAGCGAAGAATATTTTGTTTTTGAACAATTTTACAAAAATCTATAATTTTACTCACTTCCTCAGCATTAAGTTTTTCGCTAGGGTTCACAATGACTTCGCCACCAATGGAGTTTAGATTGTTGGTGATCCCGAGGTCTTGAGAAGTCTGGTCTTCTACATCACAACCGCAAATGATCGAAAAAAATAGTATGCCTACAAGAATCTGTGTTTTGGATTTTATATTTATAATCGATTCCATAGAATCATTATAAAACCTAAATGGATGGGCAGCAAGTTATGAAGAAGGGTGATAAAAACTGCCCAAAACAGTTGGCAATTCTTTACTAAATTCTTTCCAAAATACCCTCAAAATTACTTTGCTATCAGATTACCCAGATTACTCAAAGACATAGAGGCGATTTCTCGATGATATAAATGAGAAATTCTTTCCTTTAACCTCAATATCACCTAAGAGAGATGACCATTGAGAGCCCATGAGGAACTGTTGATGAGGGGCCACATTATTGTCGGTCTCTACATTGTTTAGCAACTGAACCTTACCAGCAAAGTCAGCTATCAAAAGCCGCTTTTCTTCGAGAAGCGCGATGGAACTTAATGGCTGCTTGCTGATTTTAATTTCTTTTATTTCTTGTTTTTGAGAGGACAACATTTGAATACTTCCACCTGAAGTCCCGACCACAACTGTATTATCGTTAATCGCCACAAGATTGGTTGTGGGCCGTACTTCAAAGCTTCTTTGGATCAGACCATTTTCTTGATAAATCAATTTTACTGCTTGATTGGTTGCAGATACCCAAAGATATTTTCCTTGAGGTACAACTGAAAAATCGATGTCTTGAAATTTAGCTGGAACGGAAATTTTTTGCTCCCAACTCAATGTTCCATCTTCCAAGCGAATGGCGCTCAACGTTCCATCAGCGAAACCTTGAAATATTTTAGACCCTATCACGACTGGCACTGCTACTCGTTGTAAGGTAGTGAGGGAGGGAACGGCCCGTTTATAAAACCACAATGTTTTTCCCGTCTTTGCATCTAAAGCGACAAGCCCGTGATTGCGAAGCGAGGTCAATAATCGCCCCTGAGACAGAACAATTGTTGACTCTGAAGGAGCACTCACTTTCGTACGAAAAACTTCTTCTTTTTTGTTTACATTCCAGGCAACTATTTCTGCCCCTTGAGTTCCATAATAAAGAATTCCGTCTTGAATGAATGGCCTTCCAAATACTGGATAGCGTTCCTTCGCAAGGACAAGGGAACGTTTCAAAGAATAAACGTATTTTTTTATTTCACCATTAGGTGTTCCAAAATAGATTCCATCATCATCCATCAAAGGAGTGGCATAACCGATGGGAAGATTACCGGGACGATAGAAGGGATCAATATTTTCGATATAAGAGGGTTGAAAAACTTCTTTCGTGACAGTCAAATTTTTCTTAAGAGTAAACTGACTACAACTTGAACATGCCAAAATGAATACAAGAAAACTAAAAAAAAAAGATCTCATCAAACATTCCTTAAGTAGCAAACTATTTAGAGCTCTTACCCACATCTTTTGCAAAATATTTTACTAGGCCCGCTTGAGTTGATGCTGGGTATTGTTTCAAAAAATAATCAGAATAGGATTTAACAGCACTCGCATTTCCACTCAAGTAAGCAACTCTGGTCAAATCCAAATAAAGCTGCTCTTCATTCTTCCAGGGAGAGGTAAGCAGAGACTTATATGAAGAATCCGCCAATGCAAAGTTACCCATATCTTCACTTACCGCCGCCAATTTTAATTGAGCATAATAGAAGCAAAGATCAGACTTTGAGCATTTTTGGGAAATAGATTGTAGAAAATTTACCGCATCTTTTTCCTGATCTTTAGAAAGGCCTTCTGATCGTTTCAAAAATTCTACTAAAACTGGAAGACCAGTTTGTGGATAACTTAGGCCATCAAAAAATGATTTTAGCTTTCCCCAATCATCATTCGTGATGGCAGAAGAAGGTTTCCACGTCTTTAAAAAGTTGTAGACAATTACCTGATCATTTTGAATTTTTTCTTCTTTATAAAGGCCGTACCCTCCGTAGCCAAGGACGATGGCACTTATCACAAGAACAACGAACACAACTGCTCTCCAGTGATCAAGGACAGTCTGCCCCCAATCTTCAAAGAGAAACTGAGAATACCATTGATGCTTAGGTGAGCTAACCGGTTTAGACAAATTCGATGAAGTCATTTTGTACATTCCTATTTTGGGTATTTCGCCATCATAGATTTTGCCTTACTTCGTTGTCAAAGAGTAAAAGATTTTTTAAAATTTTTTTAGGGCACTATCTTAATCAGCGAGGAAATCATGGACGAAACTCCTGCCTTTATGCGCCAAAAATTTCATACTTTTTGCGCCTCCCGGATGTTTACTTTTTTTACTTTTTTCTCTCTGCTTACGACATGGCTTATGTTGAATTCAAACTCCGTTTTTGCCATCAACTTGATGGGAAGACTTGGGTTG
This sequence comes from Bacteriovoracaceae bacterium, assembly GCA_029865945.1. Taxonomy (GTDB): domain Bacteria; phylum Bdellovibrionota; class Bacteriovoracia; order Bacteriovoracales; family Bacteriovoracaceae; genus JARXAH01. The sequence continues at coordinate 42,275 of JARXAH010000024.1, forward strand.
GGCGCCACTTCGCAACTCGCCAACGGAATTACTGGATTATCATTTAAAGTGCAAAATCAACGTGAAAGTGCTTGGGGAGGAGTTTTGGGTTTAAATTCCAATAGCGATAGTACGGATTTTGGAGTTGGGCCTAAATTTTATCGATTATTATTTGATGAACCACATCTCAATTTTTACGCTTCACTCTTTGCGGCCTACTTGAGAAAAAACGATCTCAGTGGACATCAAATTGACGGAACAATGGGCTCAGAATTTCACATTCCAGGCATCGAAAGTGTCGGTATTTCCCTCGAGGGAGGGTTGTCATGGAATAAAGTAAAAGCAACCACGAGTATTGAAACCATGGCGGTTGCGTCCATTCATTTTTATTTATGATATTGAAAATTTTTTTCGGATTATTTTTTTTTCTTGCTTGCTTAATCAACGCCTCTTACGCGCAATCAAGTAATGATGTGATGGATTCACTCAATGATGATCTCGATCAAACGGGTGATATTTTTAGCGATTTTTCGGAAGATGTAGAAAATAAACAAATACAAGAAGACGAACGTTTTTATCGTTTTGGTAGATTTGTTTCCGCCACCTACGGAGTTGGAGTCACCACTTTTACCGGAAATCGGGGCAAGGCCTATCACGATGATCACCCTACTTTTGCCCTCGGGCTCATTTATTTTTTTGATTTTCGAAATGCCTTTGGTCTGGGAATGGAATACTCCAGACACACCATGTTTATCGACACAGCAGTTGAATCCGAACCAAGCACGACAAGTTTTATTGGGGCCATTAATGTCACTATGCTTCGCCCTTATTTTTCCTATCGATACTATGTTGATACGAGCGATCTCAACAATATTATCACCTATGCCAATCCTTATTTTATTGGGCGCTTTGAGTACTGGTATCAAACTAATAAATTCCAAAACTACGACCGCGAAAATGAAAGTGGCGGTGGGATTGGGTTTGGTTTTGGGGCCGGTATTGAAATCCCGCTTAATATGAAAAAAGATTTTCTTGGAGTTGAATTTTTAATTCATGAAGTTGATTTTTTTGATAAAGAAACCACGGATTATAAACAAATTGATGATGATGCGAGTACGTATGGTTACGATAATTTAAATGGCTCGGCCTTTTCGATCATTATCAATTATGTCATGTCTTGGTAGCTGGCCTTTCAATTTTGTTGTTCATTTTTGAACTGATTTTTGAACTCATGTTTGCTCTGATGTTTGCACTTATTTTTTCTCGGATAATTTGTCTTTATCTTTAATTTTCTTTTCGCTAGGATTCTCCCTTAATCTCGTAATCTCGGATGACGGAGGCCTATAAGATGTTTTTTAAATTTCAAACATACCTTTTATTTTCTTTTTTTCTTTTATCCTTGCATAGCTGTGGAGGTGGAGGAGGTGGAAAAGGTGAGGCCGTTCAAATTTCGCCCATAGTTGAGGAAAATCTCAACAGCTATCCTCCCGATTTACTTTCTTACTCTGCCTGTTTTGATGAGCAAACTACACAATTTTTAAATTCTTTTCAATCATTATGGCGAGTTCAAGGAAGGCCCACTGAAGCAAAAGTCTCCTTATCAAATTTTCCTAACACTCCAGGTCTGAGCAATCTTTCAAATACCAATACGCCCCCATCTCTTTTTAGGAAAGTCTATACGAATGGAATTTTTGTGGCGGAAATTAAGGCAGTGGTCACTTATGATTCCAGTAATGAATCCATTACTCTTAAAGAATCCGAGCTAGTCAAAAATTCCCAATACAGTATGTTGTTCGATACTTATCAAATTCGAAAGATACCTACCCCCCTTACGTTGTGTGAAAATGAAGAATATTCCAACCGAAGCGTGGAGAAGGAAGCGATTTCACTTTTGCCGCCCTTGGAAGCGGCCTACCAGTTTACGAAAGATGCATTGGGGATAACTCCGATACCTCTCACCCTTTATTTGAATTCTGATTTCGGACAAGAAATTCACATCAATCTAAAAAATCAGTACAGCAACAGAATTGAAAGAAAGATCAACCGAAGAATTCATGATACCTCTAATGCTTACTGGAACCGCACAGATGACTCTCGCTCCCATTCGATTATTGTATTAGCTAATCCGCTTGTTAGTCCCGATGATTACTACTATTCAGATTACCAGAAGGTGCCAAAATTATGGACTTTACCGTTCGTCATTACCCACGAATACGGCCACCATATTTTAACGGACCTTATTTTTAAAAGTATGCCAAAATCTTTGCGACTATCACTCATGAATAAAAATCACTCTTACTCCAGCTGTCATGATCCCTCGTTATTTCAAAGAAAAATTTCATTAAAATCAGGACAGAAAAAACTAGATGAGAAGCAAACCAAAGAAGTTTTTACAAGATTAATTTTTAGCGCATTTGAAGAAGGCTTTGCAGATTTATTCGCTCACTTGGTTCACGCGGGAAAATATTCTGATTTATCTTATGAACCTTGTTTTTTAACCCAATCAAGAACAATTACTTCCCCCCAATTCGCTGATGGACAGTGGAAATTATTTTCCTCCACTTCTCTCAATCAATTCGTTGCACCTCAAACAACTCAAAAAGGCATGGAGAAAAATGGATCACCATGCGATCGAAATACTCGTTATTCCGATCCACACCAATTTGGCGCTATCATTGCTTACATGACGAATCAACTTTTCACATCTGGAACGATTGATTCCGTAAACGGACTTAAATTTTTATATGATTTTTCGACAAAAATCCCCAAGTTGGTGCAAGACAGTATTTACACCAGCGCTCAAAATGTCTCTTATTTAGATCGGGAAACTCCAAAAGTTTATTCCAAGGCAACCAAACTCATTCTTCTAGAGTATCTTAAAAATTTTCAACAATACTTCGTGAAACCACTAAATACTGATCAGTGCAACTTATTAAATTCACTATTTAAACAAGCTGATGATCTTGCCTCTATCAAATTAAATTTATGTACGAACGTAAATAAAGAAGACTAAGGATTTAGCTCTTCCATAGATATTGGCCCATCTTTTAATTTCTGTAATTTTTGTTGTTCCCTACTCTCCCCCCGTCTAAAAATTAAATGGATGGGGGTATTGTATAAAGAGAAATGATCGCGAATTCCTTTCGTTAAATATCTACGATACTGCGGTGAAATTTCCAGTTCTCTATTGGCAAATAACAAAATAGTTGGAGGACTTGATTTCACTAATGAAGCGTATTTAACTTTTAAATAATTAGCTTTATCCACACGAAAAGGATTTTTTTCTATCAATGCGGCAATCGCTCGGTTTAATTCACCCGTTCCCAATTTTTTATGAAGCACTACTAACGTATTTCTTAAAATGAGTTTTAACTTATCTATTCCCCATTTCTTCTGTGCAGAGATACAAACCACTGCACAATAGGACATCCATGGATTTTGCTTCTTCACCATATCCACCCACTCATCCAAGCTTTCTTTCTTCTCCTTGCTCAGCATATCCACTTTATTCACAACAACAATAACCGACTTTCCACGATCTAAAGCGAGCGCCACTAGTCGTTTATCTTGCTGAGAAATTCCACGGTCCACATCCGTCATTAAAAAAACGATATCAGACTCACTGATACATCTAAGCGACCGATAAATGGATTGCTCTTCAATCACATCTTTTTTCGCGGCCGATCTTCTTATCCCTGCCGTGTCAACTAGAGTTAAACTCACCGGGCCTTGAGCTAATATTTCTGGCATGTCTTTTTCTTTAGAAAAATCCATATGCCAAAAACTTTCCACAGGATCAGTGGTAGTACCCGCCACTTCGCTCACGAGAGAGCGATTAGATTCGATCAGTTGATTTAATAAAGTAGATTTCCCCACATTGGGATTTCCGATAATCGCGACCTTTCCTATTACGGGATAAGGCGATTTAATCCAATCTTGTAAATTTTTATTCTCGCCATTTTCAATTAACTCAAGGGATTTTTTGGCCTGATCGTCACTCCAGTTTTGCCACCATTCTTCAAGACGCTCACGCAAAGCAAGCAATCCATGAGCATGTTCCGCAGAAATGGGAAGGGTATCTTTTTCCTTAACCGCCAATTTATAAAAGTCAGCAGATTCTTCAATTTTTAATGAATCACATTTATTGATGATTAACCAAAATTCTTTTTTCTTTTGTCTAAGTACTTTAACAATAGATTCCTCATAGGGGTTGAGGCCTTCTCTTCCATCAACTACCAGAAATACCAAATGAGATTCCTCAATGGCGATTTGCGCTTGATCTTGCATGAGACGAAAAAACTGATCGGAATCTTCCGAAATTTTATGTCGCCTACTATTTAATTGATCGTGAGTTTTTCCATCAGGGCCTAACTTATGCTTCGGAAGATCTGGCAAAAATCCTCCCGTATCCACTAACACAACGGCGGCACCTTCCAAATGTTCGCCCAGTTTCATCACGCGGTACTGACGATCTCTCGTCACACCAGGCCGATCATAGGTCAGTGATTTCCAGTATCCACCAACTAATTTATTAAAAATGGTGCTCTTCCCTACATTCGGACGACCTACTAAGGAGATAATGGGATAAGTACTCATGTGTCCTCCCGCCAAGCACGAATCGAATTCGGAGCGCGTGACAACCCTAATTCTTCGAGCATCATATGATTTTTAAACCACTTCGGAGAAACTTTAGCATGCAGCTTTAACATGACTTTTCCGCCCATCAAGGTTTCTATTTTTTGCCTCGCCTTCATTCCAATTTCACGAATCATTAAACCACCTTGTCCAATCACAATTGCTCTCTGACCCATGCGATTAACATGGATAACGGCAGAAATGCGGGCGACAATATCAGACGTTCCTTCGCTCGGCTCAAGATCGACAAACTCTTCAATGGTGACGGCAATTTCGTAAGGCAACTCTTCTTGTAGCAAAGTAAAAACTTGTTCTCGAATATACTCGGCTACAAAAAATCTTACGTTTTTATTGGAAACACTTCCATCGGGATATAAATGATTTCCAGAGGGAGCAAACTCACTAACGACACTTAATAATTCATTGGTCCCGGCCTCTTCTAGTGCACTCACAAAATAGGCCCGTTTTACGACTGGACAAATTTTTTGCGCCTCAAGCATAAGATTGGGAAATTCCGCCTCTACTTTTTTCGCATTTGTTTTCAGCTGATCTAGCTTAGTAACGACGATCCAACTTTCTTGAGATAAATTTTTATAAACATCGCGCAAGGACGCCAATTGGTGCAGCACACTTTCTTTTCCTTTTGTTCCATCGAGCACGATCCAATTTAAATCCGCTCCATCTTGTGCCATATAAGTTTCATGGTTCATGCGCAAGTTCATCTCTTGCATGGATTTGTGAAGTCCTGGAGTATCTAAAAAAATAATTTCTGTACGGTCAACTAAAGTAACGCACTGAAATTGATTTCTTGTTGTTTGTGGACGAGGACTTACGATGGATAAATCCATTCCAAGAAGTGTATTGATAAGGGTACTTTTCCCCACATTGGGTGGGCCAACTAAGGCAATCGAGATAGATTTATTTAACGGATGCTGATCTTTTAATAACATAAAAAATTCCTTTCGCTGTTTATCTATAAATTATTTCTATTCATTCCATAGGGAAGATTGAAGTGCTTGTTCTGCGGCCATTTTCTCAGCAATTTTTTTTGAATAAGAACGTGAACTTGCCATGACTTTATGATCAATCATTAATTCAATGAAAAAATTTTCTTGTCCACCCACACGCTCTATTGTGGAGTGATAGTGAGGCAGCGTTTTCCATTTCTGCAAACACAAATTTTGTAATTTTGTTTTTGCATCAAAGGTATCTAAATGGTCTAGTGAAAAAAAAGTATTCCCTGTTTGTTTTTCATAATGATCAACAAATTTTAAAAAAAATTTTTTAGCTTCGCTCAAACCAAAGATATGAATAATTGATGCTATCAAAGCTTCAAAAAATTTCCCTAGTTGCTTTAAAGCAAGAAAATTTTTTTGCCCTAGCTCCCCTTTTCCCAAATAAATAAGATTTTCCATTTTTAAGGATTGAAAAATTTTTCCCAATTGCTCTGAACTGATCAGAGCGGCCTTAACTCTTGCAAGATCCCCTTCGGAAGCCAGTGCAAAACGCTGATACAATTCTTCTGTGATAAAATAATTCACGGCCGCATCCCCAAAAAACTCTAGTCGTTCAAAATGCTTGCCTTGCACGCTGTCACCTCCAAAAAAAGAAGGATGCGTAAAGGCGATTAATAAATCTGTCATTTTTTCAGGATGAGAATCTAAAATTTTCGCTAGATAATCTTGGCCTTCATTTGAAATCCACTGGTTTAACCAATGGTAATGAGCTGGTGTGAGGCAATGCATAAAATCCTAAAGGTAATCAATGTGCCTCTTAATAATTAATTAAAATATAATTAAAAAAGCACAAACAAAAAATTTTTATAGGGCCGTGTCTAAGTGATTAATCTATTTAATTAAGTAACACAAGGTAAAATGCATTTCAAGGTTCACGCGACGAAAAGCTTATGTTAGATTGTGGTCTATAATTTTTACCTTAACCAAACGAATGAGATCTATGGAATTTGCACAACTCAAGCTACAGCAGCAGAATTTTTTACATCAATACGAGCAAGTCGGCAAAAGTCAAAATAGTTTGAAATGTTACCGATTAGATTTTGAATGCTTAAATCAATTTCTTCTCAATCCTAAATTTGCACAAGCTCAAATAAATTTTGATCAAGTCACCTTGGAGTCTTTTGAACAATATTTATCCAATAAATATCCCAATGCTAATTCTGTGAGACGAAAACTTCAGACATTAAGATTATTTTTTGATTACCTTGTTAGGGAGCACTCTTTCCCTGAAAACCCCATCAAGAAGCTCGTTTCAAGACCGAAACAACTACTTCCTCCAGCTCCGAATTTTATGCCTGATTTATTGAAGGTAAATGACTACTTAAATAAGAGAATCGCAGAAGCGAGTACGAGCAAAGAGCGCCTGCAGTTCATGCGAAACCAAATCCTTTTCATCCTCATTTATCAGTGCGGTTTAAGCGTATCCCAGCTGGGACCTTTAGAGCGTGCTCATTTTATTAATATGGATACTGACAGCCCTAGAGTTACGATTCATCCGCCGCGAAGAGGCCCTTACACTGTGCCTATCAATGGTAAGTATGCATCCGTCATCAGAAATTACTTTGCTATTCTTTCGACTGAACAGCTTAAGGATCAAATTGAATTTCAGCAGATTTTTTTCAACTCCAATAGTTTCAAATTAATTAGCGGTGGTATTTCGCCCAGAGGGATAGAAGACATTTTCAAAAGAATTAGTAGTGCAGCAGGCGTGGCGATGACACCAAAATCACTTAGACAATCGGCCGTTTTTAGATGGTTAAAAGAAAAGCATCCTCTCACCAACATTAAAGAATGGATGGGCGTGGCACCTTCTTATAATTTTTCTTTATACGCTCAGTACGCAAATATCCGGGCAAACGAAGTGGCAGAGTTTGGCGATTTGCCAATTGGCCAATTAGATACGTTGCACTAGAAAAAATATTTTTACTTTAATCAACTTTGTCTCGAGGAGAATCCAATGAATTTAAAGAACTTTTTTTTCTTAGTTTGTGGCCTATTTTTCTTCAACCTTGCTTTTGCTGATCAAGATATCACGCTTGTGAATCACGAGTACGAAGGTACGAAGCAATGGCTTCCTGGATCAATTTTTGCTTACGTAGGAGAAAAAATTAATATTACCTTAATTAATAATGTTCCCTCTGGTATTCATGGTTTCTCCATTCCTGAATTTGATCAGAAGACCGACGTTAAAAAAGGTGAAAAGAAGACCCTTTCTTTCGTGGCCACCAAAGCGGGAATTTTTCCTATGAAATGCCACCTTCATCCAGCTCACGTGGGTGGACAATTAGTTATTTTAGATAAACCCATTGAAGCTAAAAAATAATTTTCTTCCCCTTTTTTCAATAAGTGACTATTACTGGATGAAGCAAGTTTTAAGACTTGCTTCTCTGGGCCGTGGTTTTACAGGGGCTAACCCACTAGTAGGATGTGTCGTTATCAAAAATGATACGCTCATCGGATCTGGATACCATGCGTACTTTGGTGGGGCCCATGCTGAGGTGATGGCCATTTCGAAAATTAAAGAATCTGATCTAGCTGACAGTACGGTCTATTGCAACTTAGAGCCTTGTACTTCGTGGCCAGAAAAAAAAACGCCGCCTTGCGCTGAATTATTACTTAATAAAAAAATTAAACGTATCGTAATTGCTCACCAAGATCCTCGCCCCCAAATTAATGGAAGATCCATTGAACGACTTCGCAACAACGGCATACAAGTTGATGTTGGGTTGTTAAGTTCCCAAGCCGCCTGGATGAACAGGTCTTATCTTAAGTGGATTGCGACTGGCATCCCTTATGTTCGCCTTAAATTTGCTCAATCTCTCGACGGCAAATTGCATCCTACGCCTTTAACTAGAAAACAAATTTCTGGCCCTGAGTCACAAACATTAGTTCAACACCTTCGTGCCAGATCCCAGGCCATCATTATTGGCGGAAACACGGAGCGCATTGATTCTCCAAAGCTTACGGTGCGATTAGAAAAATTCTTAACTAACCCTCATTTTGTGCAACCCAAGCGCCTAGTGTTATCAAACTCAAAAATTAAATTACAATCGCCAACCGAACTCGGAGTTTGGCTAAAAAATCTTGGGGAACAAGGAATTAGCAGCGTGCTGGTGGAAGCTGGCCCATTTTGGCAGCAAGAATTTCTCTCACAAAATTTGTTCGATGAGACGTTGGCCATCATTTCACCTAAATTTCTAGGCCCAGGCCTTGGGATTGTACTAAAAAATGAACACTCCGAAGGAAATTTTTCCTCTTTTGACTATCACACTTGGAAAAGATTGGGGGCGGATATAGTATTGCAAGGTATCAAGCTTAAAGGAAATCCATGTTTACAGGAATTATTAAATATTTAGGAAAAGTTGAACGTATCATTGAGCAACCTTTTGGTAAGACCATCACTTTATCTTGTCCAGATTTAGTTCGTGATCTCAACATTGATGACTCTGTTGCCGTCAATGGTGTGTGCTTAACGGCCACCACGATTTCAGAGGATAAAACTCATTTTACTGCTGACATCGTTCACACGAGCTTAGAAAAAACAACGCTTAAAAACTTCTCACCAGGTCAAAGTGTGCACTTGGAACTTGCCGCTCAAATCTCTGATCGTTTAGGTGGTCACCTCGTGCAAGGACATGTTCAAGGAATAGGACTTATTAAGTCTATTTATGATAAAGGTGGCAACTTTGATGTAGAAATTGCGCTTCCAGAACATTTAATGAATTACCAAGTTGATGAAGGCCCAATCGTTATTGATGGAATAAGCATGACGGTGGCCAAATGCCATCCCCAGCATTCATCTGTGACCATCACTGTGATTCCCCACACCTGGGACAGAACGTTGCTCTCTCATTATCAGGTCGGAAGTTTAGTTAATATTGAGGCCGATCTCATTGCTCAATATGTTTATAAATTTATTGAGAAGTTAAAGGTTAAAAATGAGCGATAAATTGAATCATAAATTTAAAACGGCGCTTGAGCATTTTGCGAAAGGTAAAATGATCATTGTCGTTGATGATTTTCACCGCGAAAACGAAGGTGACTTAATTGTAGCTGCTGACTTTTTAACACCTGATCATATTAACTTTATGGCGACTTATGGCCGTGGCCTCATTTGCGCTCCCATAACACAAGAGACGGCCAATCGATTAGAACTACCGCTCATGCCTGCAAGAAACACAGATGGCCACGACACCGCGTTTACTTACTCCGTTGATGCAAGAGTGGGAATTCACACTGGCATTTCGGCCTTTGACCGTGCCCTTACCATAAAAAAACTTAACGACGCAAAAAGCATTTCGTCGGAGTTCATGACTCCAGGACATATTTTTCCACTCATCGCTAAAGATGGTGGTTTGCAAGTTAGACGTGGTCATACGGAAGCAGCGATCGATTTATGTCTGATGTCGGGATTAAATCCTTGCAGTGTTATTTGCGAGATTATGTGTGACGATGGCACGATGGCGTGTGGCGAGCGGTTAGAGGAATTTGCCCTTAGGCACAACCTACCACTGATTTCCATTGAAGAAATATTGGAATATCAAGAATACCAAAAAAATAATTTTTTATTCAAAAGTGAAAATAAAAATGACTACGAACTCAAATCTCACAACCTCCACTAGTTCACCTAGCTCACCCAGAATTTGGGAAGGAAGATTTTCTATTCCTAACCATCAAAAAGTGGCCATCGTAGTATCAAAATTTAATGAGATGATCACCGACCCCCTTCTTCAAGGAAGTATCGAGCGATTTTATCAATATGGCGTTTCGCCGAACCAAATCGAAATAGTGAAAGTCCCTGGGGCCTATGAAATTCCAGTTACCATCCAAAAATTAATAAGCATGAATAAATTTCAAGGCTTTCTGGCCTTAGGCGCCGTTATCAAGGGCGAAACCGCTCACTTTGATTACGTATGTAGTCACGTTAATAATGGGATCGGGCAATTGATGCTGGATGCTGGAATCCCTATTGCCATGGGAGTGCTCACGACTAATAGCTTCCAGCAGGCGATGGATCGTATCGGTGGAGTGGCCGGACATAAAGGCGCAGAGGCCGCGACCGCTCTCGTAGAAATGATGAATCTATGGGGCCAATTCAAGGAAAAAATTTGAAGAGTGAAAATTACCGGGAAATTGAGTAGTTGCTTGACCGAGATTGGGGTATCGTGCTACTTATTTTAATCTTGCTTTAGTTTAATAGTTAGTTGTTTACAATATTTTATTTCATAAAACACAGGAGTTTCTCGCAATGGCCAAGGTGGTAATGGGTAGATCCCGCTTTAAAATTCAACGTCGTCTAGGGTTGGAATTACCTGGACTTGGAAAGGCCGGAGCAATGGAGCGCAAGCCGTATGGTCCTGGTGTTCACGGAATGAAACGCAAAAAATTGTCTGACTATACGATTCGTCTAGTTGAAAAACAAAAAATCCTTTTTCACTACGGTTTGCGTGAGAAGCAATTGGTAAATTACGTTAAGCGAGCGAAAAAAGACATGAGTCGCGCTTGGGTTGATACTCTTGTGATCGATCTTGAAAAGCGAATTGACAACGTCGTGTTTCGTTTGAATTGGGCACCAAGTATTCCTGCTGCTCGTCAGATTGTTTCCCATGGACAAGTTCTCGTTAATGGAAAAAAACTCAATCTTCCCAATTATATTTTGAAAGCTGGCGATGAAATTACACTTTCTGAACGCGGTTTCAAAACGGGAGCTTTCCTTCAAGCGAAGGCCCGCCCAAGACTTTCTTCTATTCCTGCTTGTTTAGTTAAACAACCAGTGGGTGAAGTTGAAAAAGCAAAATTAATTGCTGATCCACTTCCAGAAGATATCCCTTTTGAATTTGAAAAACGACTCGTAACCGAGTTTTATTGGAAAGTTAAGTAGACCCTATTAGTCCTAATTTCCAAAAGTTAATTTTAAGAAATAATAAGGCCACCGAAAGGTGGCTTTTTTTATTTTAGGTATATTTTTAAAAGCAAAAAATCGTTCACACTGACAAAGTCAGAGAGGGCCATTTCCAGGTACTGCCAAAACCCTCTCTGATTGCGAACAAAAAACAATACAAATTATCAATTAATTTTTACGATTCTCTCTTCGAGTTTTTCGAATCTCTCGCCTATCTTTTCTCATTTCCTTGCGGTCATTTCGAATTTCTTTTCTATCTTGATTCAATTCTTTTCGACTAGCTCCTTCTTTCCTATCTTCCCGTAACTCTTTGCGATCTTCACGTAATTCTTTACGATCTTCCCGCAATTCTTGGCGATTTTCTACATTAGCTCCGGCCTGTTTTGCTTGGCCTACTTCGATTTGATCTTCTGCCAAGGCATTTGCAACAAACAATGCATGACCTAAAGTTACACTCAAAACCATTTTCCAAATTCTTTGTCTCATAAAAAACTCCTTTGTTAATATCAACAGGACTTGTTATTAAATTTACTCGCAATATTCCAACTCAATATTTTTAACACCATTGGAGGATGTAACTTGGGCCATACCACAACTCTTAAATTCTATTTCCAATGTTTCATTTCTGGAACCAGAAAGGGTGCTAAATATTTTTCCAGTGACAGGGTAACAACAATTATTTGACCATGTTAAATTTTCAAGATTATGAGCTGCCGTAAATTTTGCTAAGTTGTGATAAACTTGTATTGTACCTGATGAAATTGTTCGGCCATTTCGCATTAATTGATTGGTAACAATGGGCGTGGTCGTTTCAATACTGATATCAAAAACTTTTTGTCCGTTGTTTTTCTTTAGAACTTTAGATTGCCCGATTATTTCCAACTCAAGGCCACCATTTACCTTTGTCACCGTGGAACCTCCTCCGATAGATTGACCAAGATAGTTTTCTTGATTACTTGAAAAGGTCGTGAGACTCCCTCTGCGCCCTGAGCGTGTGAAATTTACTTGTCTGTTAAAGGATTCTCCCTCCGCCCCCAGAGTACAGTTTTGTCCGTTACTAAATGTTAAAGTAATCGATCCGCTCCAAGAGAAAGGCCCAAACTGACAGAGCACTTCTCGTTTGCAGTTTCCGCCACCTTGGTTAATGAGTGCTCTCGAACATGACGCCGCGTGGGCCTTGGCAATAAATAAATTTTCAATTGAGTAATTTTCTTTTGCTATGATACTTTCAGAAGACGCGTCGTCAGCTGTACCGCTAATTGCATTGAGTGATCCTTCTATTGATTCTTGCACAGGGTCACTTGGAGTAGCTAGGCTTCCAAAGCTTTGGTCATCAGATTTTTTGAGTTTGCAGCTAGAAATAATCAACATTAATAATAGTCCGAAAATTAGTTTTTTCATATTTTTGTATCTCCCTAAATTGCTAGACGATGTTTTTGGAAAAAAGTTTCTTAAGGCCAATTCGTTTATGAAAAATTAAGATGTTAGAATGCCACTTAAAAATTTAAAGAAACTTTTTGGCCAATCTTTCGTCCCATATAGTGACGAGGATCTTGTGGAATTAGTGTCTAAAAATCAGACAGGTGCATTTGAAGAATTATACGATCGCTATAAGGTTTCATTATTTTCTTACGTTGCATCCTTTGGAGGAAAATTAAAAGCAGAGGATAACCTTCAAGAGATATTTCTCAAAATTATCCTAAAATCTGCAAGTTTTAGACGGGAAAGTAAGGCAAAAACTTGGATTTGGACATTAGCAAGAAATTTTATGATTGATCAACAGCGACTCAATGAATTTAAAGTGAACAAGAATTCCTATTCTACAGACCTAGAAGGGGAAGACCTTCTTGAAAGTGTATGTGATGAAACAACTGACATCGAAAATTCCTATTTACAAAAATTAGAAGTTCAGAAATTACTAGATTGCATGGAAGAGTTACCACTCAATCATAAAGAAATACTACTAGCCAAAATTCAAAGTGATTTAAGCTATGAAGAGCTGGCCATTATGAATAATCAAAAAGTTTCAGCATTGAAATCACTGCTCTTTAGAATGAAAAGCAAGTTGATGGATTGCTTTCAAAGACATGGTAGTCAAGTATGAAAAATAATTTTTGGAAGATGCTACAGCAAAAGTTAAAATACTATCCACCAGCAAGTAGGGATCAAAAAATATTACTGGCAGCAAAAAATTTAATGTCCCCGCCTAGCCGCTATAAAAATCTTTGGCTACCTGCTAGTTCATTTGCCTTGCTCGCAATTTTTTGCACCCTTTATTTTTCTTCCAGCTATTTTAAAGCGCCAACGATGGATATGACTTATGTTTTACTTATTGAAAAACAGGAATTTTTAGAAATATATGAAGATTTAGAGTACATCGAAGATTCGATTGATTGGACGCCACAAGAATGGAATTATATTCTAACAGGATCATCATGATGAATATAAAAAAATTACGCAAATTATTTTTATTGTTTTCATTCGCTATAATGTTAATGGCCGCTGCAAGTGCTATTGATGCCCAAATTATTAAAGAATTAGAATTTTTCCAAAGCATGGAGCTTTTAGAATCTCAGCAAAAGGACGGATTAGAAGACGATTTTTTTGAAAAGGGAATCAGTGAAGACCTCGAGGTAAAAAATGATGAATAAAAAATCTTGTTTTCTTTTTGCTTTATTTCAAATTCTTATTTTAAATATAACTTGGGGCCAAGACGAGGTAAAAAATCCGGTAAAAGATGATCAAAATTTAGCAAAATGGAATGAGTTAACGAATGAACAAAAAGATAACTTGCGAGCCAAATACAAGGCCTGGCAATCCATGCCAGAAGAGAAAAAAACTGAGCTTAAGAATCGCTATGAGCGATTTAAAAAACTATCACCAGAAAAGAAAGAACAATTTCGAAAGGCCTTTGATCGTTATAAATCTTTGCCCGTTGAAAAGCAGCAAAAATTGAGAGAGCGATTCCAACGATTAAAAAAAATGGACCCCAAGGTGAGATCTGAAAGAATGCAGCAGCTTAGAGAAAGAAGAAGAGATCGAATAAATAGGAGAAATCGATAATGCGCAATATTTTATTTTTAGTTTTTTTGCATGGAGTTTTTTTGATAGAATTTTCTGCTCACGCGGAAAATCGCTCAAGTCAATTATCTGCATCCGCCATGAATGGTGAAAATAACTACCAATCTTACAACTTAACTTCCCAAATTGGATTTAGTGAAAAGTGGCAAGCTACAGGTTCTTACTTTTATTCCGATAGTGGCCAGGCAACAAACACAACAGAGCAGCTTATTTCTCAAGAATTGCGTCTAGGAGCTGACTTCCAATTCCACCCGTCTTGGGGAAGTTTTGCAGAAGTCATATCGAGAGAAGATCCCTACGCGCTTTATGGACGAGGAGCGGCGGCAGGAATTTCAAATAATTTAAGCGATTTTTGGAAGGGTAAATTACTGACAAGATTATCTCTTAATGTAGAGAGAATTCGTTATTCTCAAAATGTAACGTTAGTAGGTAATCGCGCTAGCTTAAATATTCAGCGAGGGGTAAACCAATCTAAGCGCAGCATTGGCCTAGATCAAGAATTATCCCAGTGGACAATGTTGCGTTTGGTTTATTCAAATTATAGTTACGATGAATCGACATCTCAACTGGGACTTGCAACATCCCGAAGAAGAACAAATTTTTCAGGGCAAAGAGGGCCTAGTTATGGTTTGCCGAATAAATCAACTTCACTAACTTTTGTTTTCAATCCCTGGGAATGGGGAGAAACAACTATCTCTGGCAACAAAACCACATTTTTAACTGATACAGAATCGAAAAGTAATAGTTGGACTGTAGAGCAGATATTTTTTTATAAAAAATGGGAATTGGGAATAGCTTTTACTAAAACAAAATTTCTCGATGACTCGTCAGGGACAGATGATGCAAATCAAAATTATACCCAAATTAGTCTTGGGTATCACTGGTAAAATAAAACTAGAAAAGATTCAGTATCAAATTTGAAACGGAAGACTCACAGTAAGAGCTGTACTCTTGTCCTGCATATCAGTTGATGCGCCATTATACTTATCATAATTTACCTGGCGAATTTCAAGATTGATCGCAATGAAAGGAAGTCCCGTGAAGCCAACCCCTGCCTTGAAACCAGAGCCATCATCGTAGGTTGCGCCGGTATCGGAAAATTCACTTGCAACGATGTATTCGACGTATCCTCGAACGAGAAGTGGCAATTTTACACCCGCAAAGATACCCAGCTCTGTAATTTGATATTTTTTCGTATCGTTTTCTAATTTCACATCGCCCGACTTCATATAATCGAGACCAAAATGAAACATGGTA
The DNA here is from genome assembly GCA_029865945.1 of Bacteriovoracaceae bacterium. GTDB lineage: Bacteria > Bdellovibrionota > Bacteriovoracia > Bacteriovoracales > Bacteriovoracaceae > JARXAH01. The sequence goes on from JARXAH010000024.1 coordinate 58,145, forward strand.
ATGGCCGCACCTAAACGCCCACCCATAATGAGCGGAAAATTATCATAATCAATGGTGGTACTTGTCGATTCTAGTTTGTACTTTCCCGTAAATGCGAGGCCAAGATAAGGCTCAATCCAAATGGCCGATTGGGCAGATTGAATAAATAGAAATGTAAAAAATGCGAAAAATGTTGAACGTGATTTTAACTGGAACATAGGACCTCCTCCCTCTCAATAACTTTTTACCTTAGTCCCATTTTACTTGAGAAATTTGAGAAAAGCGACGAACGATTTTTTCACTGGTAATGGAAAGATCACGGCCACTTTGAGAAATCTGCTCTACTTGCTTAAAAAATTTCTCAAAACGATCTTGAAAGCGCTCGAACTCATCGCTGAGCTTAATCAATTCTTGCTGCATCTCCTTCGCGTGTTTTGATTGCTCATATTGATTGTGAATCACCTTGAGAGAATTGATCATCGCCATGAGTGTCGTCGGAGAAGAAGGCCACACCTTGCGCTGGTAAGCATACTCTACAATTTCTAGGTGATTGGTGTAGAGCTCTAAGTAGAGAGACTCTGCTGGAAGAAAGAGGATGGCAAATCCACTGGTTTCGCCTGGAAGAATATACTTATCAGAAATGTCGTTAATATGTTTTTTGAAATCTTGCTTTAGCATTTTAAGGGCATCTTGACGATCAGCGAGCGGCTTCGTTTCATCAATGGAACGACGATAGTTTTCCAATGGAAACTTAGAATCAATGGGGATGAGGCCTTCTTTGGATGGAAAAAAAAGGGCCGCGTCGACTTTGGTTTGGTTCGAGAGCGAATATTGCAATTGATAGCAATAGGGTGATGGCTCGCCATAGACAGCTTTGAGGATGGCGTAGAGTTGAATCTCTCCAAAAATTCCTCGCTGCTTTTTGTCGGACAAAACTTCTTTAATGGAGGAGATGGATTGGGCCAGTTGATTTAAATGAATTTGAGACTGATCTACTTTTTGCAACCGCGTGTTTACTTCTTGAAACGTAGTGAGCGTTTGTCTCACACTTTCTTGCATTTTATTTTGAAACTTATCATGAGTATCAAGCTGAAGGGATCTCAATTTATTTTCTAAATCATGGAGATGGTCTTTGAGTCCAGTTTGCCCTTTAAAAACTTCGTGGGTGAGTTGCTGCCCAAATCGCTCTTCTAGATTGGTAATTTGCTGAGTAACGCCAGAAAATTTAATGAGCATCCGGTAAATGACCACAAAAATCAGCAGACTTGAAATTAAAACGATGACGAGAATGAACAAGTCTGCTGACATAAAAATCCTATCTTAATAAATTAAAAATTACTGATTCGGCAAATCCGAGGTATGCAAGGGGAGAAAATGCATAGGCATTTTCGAGTAATCGCGACCGACTGAGGCTTGGTGAAAACCAAGCCGCAAGGAAGGAAGCGGTTCATGCGACACAGCAGACCGACGGATTTCCCGAATCAGGTTAGATGAGGCCAAGTTGCTTAACTGTATCGCGTTCAGCGCGAAGTTCGCTAAGCGTCGCTACAAATTTTTCTTTACCAAAATCATTATGCTTGATGCCCTCTTGGACCACTACTTTTCCATTCACTGTTTTGCATGGAAAGGAAAAAATTAATCCCGCATCCACATCGTAACTTCCAGTAGAGGACAAGCACATGGAATAAGTTTGACCAGCAGCCGTATCATTCACTAAACACTTAACGCCGTCGACAACGGCATTGGCCGCTGAGGCCGCAGAGGAAAGTCCGCGTGCAGTAATAATGGCGGCGCCTCGTTGTTGAACCGTCGCAATAAATTCAGTCTTCAACCACGTTTCATCTTTGATAATTTCTGTGACAGGTTTTCCATTGATCGTGGCATGATAAAAATCTGGGTACTGAGTTGCTGAGTGATTCCCCCAGATTGTCAAATTTTGTACCGCTTCAATATCGACACCAGCTTTCTTGGCAAGTTGGGTGCGTCCGCGATTTTCATCGAGTGTAGTCATCGCAAAAAATCTATCTTGAGGAACATCTTTGGCGGCATTCATGGCAATGAGACAATTGGTATTACAGGGATTTCCGACGACAAATGTTCTCACGTCTTTAGCAGCGTAGTTATTAATCGCCTTACCTTGCGCGGTAAAAATGCCACCATTAATTTTTAATAAATCAGCCCGCTCCATTCCCGCCTTACGAGGAACTGATCCCACGAGGATCGACCAATTTGTGCCATCAAAGGCCTTAATCAAGTCGCTAGTACAGGTAATTTTTTTAAGAAGTGGAAACGCACAGTCATCAAGCTCCATCGCTACCCCATTGAGTGCGTTGAGTGCTGGCTCAAGTTCAAGAAGTTGTAGTTCAACTTCGGTATTCGGCCCAAACATTTGCCCAGAAGCAATACGAAACAAGAGAGCATAACCAATTTGCCCTGCTGCGCCTGTCACTGTTACTTTTACTCTTTTCTTTGACATAAAAGGACTCCTTTTGATTGTGAAAAATTTTTAATTTAGGGTATGAGATGAGTTTAGATTACGTTAAAATACTGAGAAAGGCCCGCGTGGGCCCTAGGAGATAGGCCATGAAAATGTTAAATGATAGGGTACTTTTTAAAAATTTAGTTTAGGAAAACGCGATGAATACAAATAATAGCAGTAATGGAAATAGCGGCAGTAACGGAAATAACGGAAGTCAAAATCGTTCGGGTCAAAGACCTCCGCAAAATGCTCAAAGCAATCATCGAGGGAGAAGTAACAGTAATAGCAACAACAATAATAATAACAGAAACAATCCCAATCGACCGCCGCAAGGCCGAAACCAGAGACCGAAATCTGGAGGACGGGCAGGCGCAGGAAGCCCAGGAGGAAGAGGTCCAAATCACCCTCAACGCTCATCTTCCTCGTCTTCATCCATGTCATCAAGGACGAATGAAAAACCCTCAGTGGTTAGACAGTACTATCAGCTACTAGAAGATCACATGAAGGCCAGAAAAAATTTCTATGAATTATATTTTCGCGTCGATCACAACAAGCTCGACAAACTTGAAGATGATTATCACCGCACGCAGCTGGAAATGATTAAATTTGAGTATCGACTATCTGATTGGGAGCTACAAAAGCTCTCTCATCAAGTAGACTTTTATCCTGAAGACAATGATTATTCACGAACTCGGCCTGAAGAGATTGAAGAGTACAAAAAACAAGTGGAATTTTTGTTAGACGAAAAAAATGATGAAAGGCTTCCACCACTTTTTTATCACACCGAAACGAAACAAAAATCTAGAAATTCTTATCGAGATGATAGAGAAGAATCTAAAGGCACATCCGAAGATTACTTAAGTTACATTCAATCAAAGAGTTGATGATTCTTGGGCGCTGAAGTCAACTTCTGGAAATTTTTCGGGAGCGTTAGAGTCCTCTGAAGGATGGACAGCAATATCCATAAGTAAATAGGTATTAAGAGTTTCTTCATGATCTTTCATCATGGCCGCTTTAATTTCTTCAGCACTAATATCTAAGACCTGACAAACTTTTTTAATCATTTTAAAAGGAATGTTGCAAAGCGAGCGCTCCACATTGGAAATAAATTGTCCGTTCTTATAGCCCAAAAGGGAGGATAAATCGGATTGAGAAAGATTACTGGAATGAGCAATGCGTTTTCGTTTAATCAGGGCCGCGATGTGATTAAAATTTCTCATTCCTAAAACCCTTCGCTGAAATAAGACCAATAGTGCGACTAAACATAATTTGTTATGTTCGCCTACTCTCTAATAGCGAAGTTTTCTTAGTTTTTAAACAAAAAAAGTAGTTTTTTTGAAAATTTATTTAGGCCTAACTCTTTGGATTTAGGATTTTAACATTTTCTGAAAATTCTGATTCATCAAATGTGTAGGATATTCCAACAAACAAGGCCCAAAAATCCACTGCCTCACGCCCGCTCTTAGAGAGAATTTGAGTATATTGAAATCGAGGGGATAGTGACCATTTTGAAGCAGATTCAAAAATATAATCGCCCCCCACATACATGCCAAAACCTGGGTTAAAATAATCACTTCCATAACCAGTGACGCTATTTAAACTCAAACCAAACCCAATATACGGATTAATTTTTAGTTTGAGAGGAATGACAAAATCAACTCCAGCGAATAAATAACTGACACTAAGCTGAGAGTCAGTTACATCTTGTTGGCCAAGGTTGGCGCGCGCCGCCCATGTCTTATCTTTGCGATAAACTGTTTCAAGGCCCCAAAATAATCCTGGCGAGGAGGCGGAGCTTAAGGAATTTGGGCCAAGCACATCCGTGAGGCCAAAATTAAATCCTAGTGACCAAAGAGGATAAAGATTTGATCGATCAAATTTGTAGAGGGGTACGTTGCCATTTTCATCAACGACCTCTTCATTTTCGGATTCATCGTCATCAGTTTTTATATCTGTTCCATGCCCTTTTTCAAGTTCAACAGTTTTGGATACGTTTGTTGCTTTCTTCTGGGCGCTAGGATTTCTCTCTCCCTCAAAATCTTGGACTTCTTGGTCTTGTTGGTCTTGTTGGTCTTGTTGTTGAGAAGTTCCCATTTTTAATTGCGCAAAGGTAGAAAAAGAAAACACAATTAAAAATAAAAAAATGAATGTTTGAGTAAATCGTGCGAGACGAGCACCAGAAAAATGAGAGAAAATAGGAAACATATATTGGCCTTTGTTTATGATGATCAAAAGATTATTAAGTGATTAGTGAGATTTTATATGACACCAAGAACGATCGTCTACCCTACTAGTGCAAATCCTCCGACTTGGGGGCATGCAGATATCATGATGCGTGCCTCAAAAAAATTTGATCGCTTGCTATGGGTGGTTGCCGTCAACCCTAAAAAAAGCAACGCAGAATTTTCAACCGCTGAAAAAATGCAAATGATGGAATCCTATGTTCGCTACTATAAATTGCCCAATGTGGAAGTTCATCACCATGAGGGTGCGATTATAAAATTTGCGGAAAAACATAAAGCAGATTTTTTATTGCGTGGTCTAAGAAATACTTCTGATTTTCAAATGGAGTTAGAATTAGCGGCCGGAAATCGCGGGATTAACAAAGATATCGAAACCATTTGCTTTTTTTCCAAGCCCCACTTTGCCACCATTAGCTCTTCATTGGTGAGAGAGCTTGCCATGCTAGGTGAGCGTATCGATCAATATGTGATGCCTTCGATTGCTAAGCAAATTCTCGATAAGTTCAAAAAATAGATATCGTCCTTTATTGCGCTTTTGTTTCTTTCGACTGCTTAGATTTCTTGGATTTTTTTGATTCTTTGGGTGGATGATTCAATAAATATTCTTTTCTTAGATTGATGACTTCTTCTTCAAAAACTGCTTTACAAAATTTATCTTTAAGCAAATGAAGTCTCATATCGCCTGGAAAAATTTTAATGTCGTTAGTAAAGGCAAAATTAGTCATCCAATTATTGGCCTTTGTTCCACCACCATGGCGTGATACATAGAAAAATTTTTCCGAATCGGGCGCACCCTCTTCGAGAGGAGGATAGGTTCGTGTTGAAAGATTAAGAGCATCGGCAATTCTTCTGCATTGGTTAAATATTCTCGGATCCAAAGATTTCGTTTTTCTAAACGAAAATGAGAGCGGCTGAAAACCTTTTAGGCCCATATCCACTCTTTTTTTATGGTAGAGGCTTATGTAGTGCATGTGACTTGCTTTATTCACGACGGCATCTAAGTTGCATAATCCTGTTGCGGCTTCCTCATCTTGGCCAGAAATTCCAAAGATGTTGGAAATTTGATCATACTCTAAATTCTTTAAACATTTTGTAAGATCGGTATGCTTTAAATTAATAGATCCCGAATCTTTTCCAGGATAATTGAATTTGAGGGCATACTCAAAATGGTCATAAGAAGCATTCATGGCACGCTTGAGAGGGTGCATGGTAGTGAGTGCTTGCATCGTAAAAGGGATCTCTTCTAAATCTAAAAAATAACTCTGCCGCGGTTCTTCCTTAGGAATTGGAACAAACTTAGATTGACCATTTTCATCTGTAATCCATTTTTGATCACACTCGACTCGAGTGACGTAAATTTTTTTCTTTTTTCCTAAATCGCAGCGACGAAAATATGCATTCGAGTAGGCATTGGAAGAAGTAGGACTATCAAGGCCTTCAGCAGCTGGCTTAGTTCCTGGTTTGGTGGGTGAAAGTAAATTGGCATTGGCGTCTTCGCGAAATCCACGTTCTATTTCTGAGGGGCCTAGTTCTTTGGGAGTGTTGAGTTCTTTTTTTACGGCCTTAGAAATAAATCCATCTCGAGAGGGAAGTCGACAATTGATGGGCACTGAAAGTTGAGCAAATGTTCCTACTAACGCGTGATCTACGGAACCCCCCTCACCGGAAGTACCAAAACAGAGGGAAATAAAATTGGATATAGAAATGAAAAAAATGAAAGTAAGTAGAGATAAATTTTTTAGGATAAAATTATTTGTAAACATGTAGGTATACACCCTTCCCATCACCTACTTATCGACACAACTAAAAAAAAAGTGATTCACTTTCTTAAGAATTTTTTATGAGATGAGAAAAAAAGATTGGGCCATAACCAAATTGGTCGGGCAAAATCATCGATCCGAATTCTGTGGGTTCAAGAAAAGTCGCAGGATCTTGCTTGAGTACTTCAATCGAGTTTTGATGTTTCTTTAGGATTTTGGCGATAATTTGATCATTCTCCAGATGTGAAATTGAGCAAGTGCTATAGACGAGGTGACCTCCAGGGCGAAGTAGAAGATAAGCAGAGCAAATGAGGGCAAATTGGTCTTGCGACATTTTTTTGGAACGAGACGGTGACCACTCGTCCATTATTTTTGTTTTTTGAGAATTTAATAAGTAATGCCGTTCTGAAGAGCAAGGCGCATCTAGTAAAATGAAATCAAATTTTTCTTTATCAGTTAAACACCAACTTTTTGAATCAAAGTGGGTGATCTGAATTTTAGATAATGTTGTTTCCGCAAGATAATCACGCAAATTTTGCTTTAACCGCTGCCTGCGCGAAGAAGAGATTTCATTGACGTAAAAGTTTTCCCATTTTTTAAGATGAAAGAGAAGGTAAAGCGACTTTCCGCCTGGCGCTGCGCAAAGATCCGCAATAGAAGGATTTAATTCAGGGCGTTGATTTATGGCCTTAAGCAATTCGTGGGCCGGATAAAGCGAGGCAAAATCAAGAGGGTAGAAATTTTTTAGGTTTGTTTCACAATCAATAGAGACATCTTGGGCTTCATTTAAAAAATATCCATCAAGAAATTCTGTGGCAAGTAGTGTTGATGAAAGCTTATTTTTTTCAAATTCAGAAATTTGAGGATTCATCATCGCCACATATTTCTTTGGGCCCATCATGGCAGCAGAGAGGGAAGGCCACCGATCTTGATATTGCGATTGATAAAATTGATTAAACTCTTCAAGCCGATTTTTTTTTGCCATGAAGAAATATACAAGGAGTTGAGGTTAAAAAGAAAGACCGGCCGAGAGAAAGAAATCGCCATACCGGACATATTTTTCACTTCCGCCTGTTCCGGGTTCGGGAGCTCTCACAAAAAATGCGGCATAGTCAAAATTAATATGAAAATTCTTCGTGACAAAAAAACGGACTTGAGTTTTAGCAACAAATGCATTTCGTTTTTTATCAACATAGGTATCGGTTGTTGAATTTGCCGTGAAGGATGCATAGTTGTCGTTGGTATTGAGAGTGGCAAAACCTCCGGCAAAACTCCAGTCTAAATAATAAATGAGATTGTAGGTATTGAGCTTTCCATAAAAAGGCGAGTAAACGAGAAGTCCGCCCAACGCATTATCAACTTTGATAATATAAGGAATCACGGTCACTTGCCTCTGAACAGCTTTATAGGAATCATTGTTTTTATTATTATAACTGTGATACAAAATTTCAATTCCCCATTCTTCCGCAAAATACCAACCTAAATCGGCATGAATAAACGTAGAATCTTGGAAATCAGAAAACTGACTACTACCATAACCTAAATTAAAATAAACTTTATGGCGATTTTCATAGGTTTTTTCTTGAAGGACGAAAACTTTTTTATCGGGATCAAGCCACTTAAATTTATAAATATCTTCTGTTCCAGCAAGTGAAGCATCACTAAAAATACTTAAAACGAGAGAAAAAAAATAAAGGAAAAATGGAGAAAATGGAAAAAGGGATAAAATTCTTGTAATGGTTTTCATACTAGTACACCTCTAATAAATCATCTGCGATAAAATCATCAAAATTTTTTCGAATATATTTTTTTAATTGAAATTTGACTCGGCGATTTGTCTTCGTGGATAAATCTCCAGGGCTAAGTAATTCCCCTTTTACACTGAGCGCTTCAAAATCGAAATACTCATCTTTTTTGTACTCATAAATAACTTTCTTTCCATCATCAAAATTTTGGGAAGCCGCTGAAGTACGAGATGTTGATGAGGATGTTGATGAGGATGTTGAAGTGGATGATTTACTGCTAACTTGCTTAGACTTTGTTTCAGAAAAAAGGGGCGAGGAATTTAAAAATAGCATAGCTAAAAATAAAATATATTTCATGGTTTCTTACCTTTAGAATTATTAGAGCTTTGGGGATCAATATTATCTCTTACTGAATTTGAAGACGCTGGGGCTGGAGGTAACTCGCTATCGATGGCAGGTGATCCGTCAGAGTTAAATATTTGATCTGAAGTGGTTGTAGAGGAATTTGTTGAATTAATGGGAGAGGCAGACTTACTGCTTTCTGGAACTTGTGGGGTTGGAAGGGAATCATTGGTGTTAGTATTAGTATTACTATTAGAATTAGTATTAGTATTAGTATTAGTATTAGTATTAGTATTAGTATTAATATTAATTTTCTTAGACACCCCAGATTCTTTTGGATCTTTTCCAAGAAGAATTTCAGAATTAGATTTTCCGCCACACTTACTTTCAAGAACGGGAATGTAGGCGCCCAGTTCATCGGCCCAAAACTCACCCGTGAAATTCCAATAATGTTGTTGTGAATTGCGGCCGATCTTTCGTACATAAAATGGCGTACGCTCTTTGAAATCAAGATTTTTTCCTTGAGATTTAGCGGAGTAAAGCTGGTACTTCATCGAAGAGTAAATATCTAATTCTATTTCTGAAAAAATATTACTTACTTTGATAATGGATTTTGCCATTCCAATAAGTCTAATTTTTACGAAATCATTAAAAAATTCCACAAAGTCTGTATAGGAAACTTGAAAGGATCTTCTCTCTAGGGCACTTCCTGATCGTTCCACAATTTGTTTTTCGTTATTAATCGCCATCAAATAATATTTTATAGTCTGAAATCCTGGACGAACCCAAATAACATCTAGAAGACGATTAAAAAAAGTGTCTCCCAATCTTGCGCGTTGAGATTTATCGGTAAAGAGCTGAGCAAACTGATACTTGCCTCTGGAGCCTAAATTAAATTCTTTCACGAAGGCAGCCACTTTGCTTTTGGCATTTTTATCAAAAGATTTTATCAATTCTAAGGAATCTTCCCAGTAACACAGCTCAATGTAGCTTAAAAGCTTTACTAACTCTGTTTCAGGAATGAAATAGTTATTCATAATAGGAGCTTGAAAAGTTAAATTTTTCCCAACGGCGCGCATAAAATCTCGCTCAATTAAGTAGGCCCATGAACTCTCAAAGAGTGATTGGGGAAAAATATAAGAATTAATAGGAATATTTTTAAAACTTATTTTTGATTTTTTGTAATCTTGAAATTTGTAGTAGTGCCGAGCTTTTAGGTTCTCGCAACTATCGTAAATATACTCAACTTCTTCTTCCACCACTTTAGTGCTTTTGTAATCAAGGGATTTTTTTTCTTTTTTGGCGTCCACTAGACACTTGTTGAAAAAATATTCAGATTCTTTCTCTTGTCCTAAAATTTGATAAAGCGCCGCAAGGTGATAGGTGGCCGAAAGATAGTATGTACTTTTGCTCGTAATTTTTCGAAAATAGACGATGGCATTTTGATAATCTTTTTTAAAGTAATATTTTTTCCCAATGATAAAGGCCACATTCTCAGAGGTATTAATATTTTTGAGCAAATCTAATGAAACATCAAGAAATGGGAAGATATTGGTTCGCTCAATAATATCATCAAGTAACTTTGTGTATTTATAATTAATATCTCGGCCTTCATTAATAGCAAGTTTAAAAAAGGTCGCACTAGTAAAATAGAGTTTTTTTCGGTAAGAATCCTGCGCCAATTTCATGTAGGATTCTTGAGCACACTGAGCAATCTGAATGGATGCTTCAAAAAGGAAACAACCCAAAATTAATTGAAAGATGAACCAACGTAAAGGAGTAGAAAAATTCATCTTTAGTACCATATTTTAAAATCCCGGTTCCATATTGAGTGGCTGCCTAATTTTTACATCGCCTCCACCTTTGGGTTTAGGAAACTGTATGCCAGAAAGGACATTGTCAAAACAGGACGTGGCATCAGAGGAAAAAACTATATTTGAGGATGTAAATTTTTCCTGCTTCGAGAGGCCTTCCCCATTGATGACAAAATCAAGAATTAAAGTGGTAGAAATTTTTTTATTAATTCTCTCTAACTCTTTTTCATAACAAAATTTAAATTGCGGCAAGTACCTTCTTAAAACATTTTGGACATCTAATGGGTCTAAGTTTCCAAGGACCACCGTTTTCGTTCCTACGTCGCCAAAACCTTGAATTTTATTTCCTTCTCCATTGGCACCGGTACCGCCTTTAAGAGACTCGCCTTGGCCTAAGTTACCAGAGGGTGCTTGGAGTCCTGTTCCATTTTTTGTTCCACTTGATTTAATGACCCCAACCGTTTTACCTCCCCCTTGTCCTTCACTAACACCAACAGATGGTGGCACGGGCGCATCTACCGCATCTGGAGAATTACTAGTCACGATGCTATTGGATCCTACGCTATCGAGTGTTTTAGTCATTTTACTTTGTAGTGACTTCAAATCAAGTTTGGGTGCCGTTTCATTTTTGGCATCAGGTGAAACTTTTACAATTTTGGACGGCTCAACAGGGCCTTGTGATTTCGGTGCAGTTTTCGTTTCTATTGGCAGCTTAGCTGAAGCGGGTTTTGGCGGGGCCTCTTTATTTTTCTTGGGCGTTTCTACGACTTTGGGAGGAGCCGGGTCAATTTTAGGGGCTACGGCAGCAGGTGGTTCTGGTTTCACATTTGGAACAGGACGAGGTTCAACACTTCCGGCCTTGGCGGCCAAATTATCGTCAGATTTTGTTCCTAAATTTTTGGAGCCTGGATTACTTTTTTCGCGCACTAGAACTTTCGGTTTGATTTCTTTGGTGTAAATAATGCGGTCTACTTCCAAAGGAATTTCAATGGATTCTTTTTCTGGTACGGGAATAAAAAACATAATTCCTGAAAGCAAAGACCACAAGACGAAAGATGAAAAAAGGAAGGTATTAAAAAAGGAATCCGTGTAGAAAAAAGGTGCCATGGTAGTTTTCGGAGGGGCCTTAGCGTACTTAAACATTAAGTAGTAGCCATCATTTTCCAGCATCACCACTTGGTCAGCATTTAATTTGATGTAACCGCCATCGACATCAAATTTTGCTAACTGGCCCTTTTTATCAAAAATCGATATTTTAAATTCCTCGGACAAATCAAGTAAAAAGAAAGAGCCAAATTCAAATTTGACTAAAGGGTAGCGTTTATAGCTGCCCAAAAAAGAAATATAAAGCGTATTTTTATAATTGCCTCCACTAGCGTACAAAACCTTAGATTTCTCATTAAAGTAATCGACACTGATCATGAAATTTTCGTGAAAATGAGATATTTCGAGGGCCACTTCTTCTGAGTCTTTGCTGACAAATGCCTCACGTTCAATATTTTCTTCAAATATAAATTCGGAGTAATTAAGCTCAGGAATAATATCGAGAGGAGTGACCGGTTTCATACTTGAAACTGATTTTTGTCCCATTAGAGCGCGAGCAAAATCCCGTGATCTAGATTGAATCGTTTGTTCTTCTAATTTTTGTTCTAGGTTATTTGAGGGCCCTGATGAAGATAAAATTTGATTCAGTCCGCCCGTTAAAGGAGTAGGTAAAGGAGGAGGCCCAAAATCATTTTCCGCGTAAGGAACACTTTCTACAATTTTTGAAAGCACTGTTTTTTGATCTAAGAGACGCTCCTCATTAGCAGGGTCACTAGACTTTTGATTAACTTTGATCAGTCGAAATGCAATGGGGCCGAAACTTAAAATATCATTTTCCACTAATGGAGAAATAGAGACTTTGACACCATTAACAAAAGTTCCATTAGTGCTATTCAAATCTGAAACGTTGAATTTTCCATCTTTAATAAAAATGCTCGCATGCACGAAAGAAAGAAAACTGCTATTAATTCTTATGTCACATGTTTCAGATCGACCAATGGTTAGAATTTCTCTTGTAAATACAACCGGTGCCAAATTTTCGTCGAGAGGTTTTAAATAAAAATCTCGATGAGCAAATGATGAATTTCCATTTTCAGTTTTCACGATTCACCTACTTTCAAGTTAATCTACTTTCAAATTAATCAAACTTACCTATTTCTGGATATTGAGCTACCATTTGTTGGTAATAGGGATTGTTTTCAATAAACATTTTTTTATCAATGAGCACTTTCTTTATTTGTTCAACTTTATTCGTCCGGTGCAGGGCCATTAAATAATGAACGATTAAGTCTGAATTTTTATCCATAGGTTCAGAAGAAATTTTTTCAAAATATTTCACAGCATCATCATAGTAACTAAGACTAATTGAGAGATCGGCGAGTATTTCAAGATATTTATCGCTGGTATCTGTTCGCGATTTTAGCCATTGATAACTATCAGATTGATCATTCACTAAATTTAAATGCAACTGCAGTGACGCCAAGTTGTAAGAAGTCATAGGATGCATAGCAAGCTTGCCGGCCTCTTTTAAGTACTCCATGGATCTTTTGTATTTACCCATTTTTAGCTGAGCGTAGGCAATGTTGTGAAGGTTGGCCGACTTCAATACGATGTCATTGGAATTAAAGAGCGACCGGTTGAAATTAAAAATAGCTCTCTTATATTGTCCCGCGTAGAGAAAACAAATGCCGAGTCTAAAAAAATTCAGTTCCACAGATTCTTTTCTTTCAATAGAGCTAATTAAAATCTTTACCCCTCTGGGGAAATTTTCTTTGCTTTGGCATAATTTGAGCGCTGATTTATTTATTTGAGCAGTATCTGCATTCTCATTTATTTTATTGGCCATGGGTGTTCCCACAACAGAAGGACCTGTCGTACTTTCCTGAGGTTTCTTTACACTTTGGCAGGAATTGAAATAGGGAAATAAAAAAAACCAAAAAAGTAGAATGAAAATGGAATTATTGGGAAAATTCAAATTTCTCCTCCGGTTCTTATATAAGGAGATTTGAGCTTAAATCGTAAATTGGTCACATCCTCTAACTTGCGATGCCTTACTAACAAAGCTCCTTGATCTAGGGATATATCTAAACCTTTACTTAATTGCTTACGTTTTTCTTCGTAAGGAAGTAAAAATTCAGAAATTTGTTGAACATACTCTTTGGTTTCCTCTTTCTTAACCACAAGATTAGGAACAATTTTCCAAAAAGATAAAAATTTTTCGATGGTATTTACTTCTAAGAGAGCATTGAGAAATTTTGTGATAAGAAAACTATATCTTTTATTGGAGTAGACACCAATATTACGATTAAAATTTGATACATTTTTTTCCACAAACTGTTGAAATTTTTCTGCCGTTAGAGGCATTTTTTCATATGATACCTGCGCCCCATAGGTATTGATGACTTCCCCATATTCTTGGATAAATTTAGAGTTTAGCTTAGAGGGAAATAAACTATTTAGCTCTTCGAAAATTTTCTTTAACGAAGCTTGGTTAATGATTTCATTTTCATTAATTTTTAAAATCACCCAACTCTCGATGGCCTTATCGATTTCCACTTGAGTATTCACAACTTTTTTACTCAGTAAGTTCACATAATTTTGAAATTCTTCTTTTTTATTTAAATCCACGTATTCATTAATTAGGCGATAGACACTGTTACGAGAGTCGGCAGAGACTTGACATTTATCGGCCTTCACAAAATGAGACAATAATTTTTCATAATCTGATTTCAAAGTGTAGAGCTCAGCTAACTTAATAAAGTAATCACTTTTTTGCTTTTGATTATAGGCGCAATTTTTATCGTAAAGATTTTCTAATATTGGGGTCGAAAAAGCTTCATTTCCTAAAACTACTTGTGTTTCTGCGAGCGTTAAGATTTTATCTTGAAATTCTAGAAATTCGTTTTGATCATATTCTTTCACTAGAGAAGTAATAATAATTTTCGAATCATTGAGCCTACCTAGCTCAATAAACATGACGGCGGCATTAAAGCCTGCTACTAGGCGATTTTTTCGATCGATCAGACCGTCATCATAAATTTCTTTTAGCGTTTCGGCAGATTTATTTTTATCAACTGTGCTTGCCTTTTGCTTTTGATCTAGATCAGAGTTGATAGCATTGAAATCCATACTTTGCTGAGAAGTTTTCAAGTCTTTCATAAATTTCGTATCATTTTTGATAGCAGGAAGGGATAGTGCATAGGACCTGACTTGGTTGGTCATCTTCGTGTCACCAGTACTAAAGGAATTTGCCAAAATTTTACTGATCATTTTTTTTTGCGACTCAACTTGGCTAGGAAATTCTTTTTCAAATTTCTTGGTAATTTGAAAAGCTTCATTCATATTGTTTTTGGCAAATTTAATATCGTATAGTTTTAAATACACGCTATTTCTCAATTTAGGATTGTCCCCTTTCTTTAAATAATCATTATAAATTTGCTCAATATTAATTTTCGAATTTTCAGGTTTAATTTGCTCAGAGATGGCCAACATTTCTTCGAGAATTTTAATCGAGGCCGGTGATTTGTCCTGCGACATTTTTAAATAGTCTGCCTGAAGTAATTGGAGAGCTTCTTCCGCTCGGTTACCCTTGCGATAAAGTTGCGCCAACTTTAAGCGATTTCCCGCCGCATCTTTTTGGTCTATTTCCATTAAAATTTTTAGCATATCGACTGTATCATCTAAAATTTCTTTATCCAATTTTGTCTTGTAATCAAATCCCGGACGATTCACGACAGAAATATTATCGTTCACCATTTTTTTGATATTCTTTATAAATGTCTTTTTTGATTCTTCATCGATCGGATTCTTGCGGTGAACATCCATTATCCCTGAGCGAAGTTTCGCCATCATTAGGGTATTTTTTTTAAAATCAAGCTCTGCAATATAATTGTGAATGGCCAGCCTAAATTCCAATAACGCCTGATCTTTTTGTTCTTTTTTTAAAGTATTTTCTACATCAGAAATATAAAAATCTAGTCGATCAAAAAATCCTTTCTCATAGCAAGTTTTTAAAAATTCAAATAATTCTCGTCCCTCAATTCCGGAAAATTCTTTTACAAACTGATATCCTAAATCTGGCCTACTGGCGTAAACGTAGAAAAAGGGTAGCTTCCGTACGGCCTGAGTATAAAAATAATCACTCGTATCTTTATTTGCTTTAGCTTTTTTTATAAGAAGCTTTAGTGTTTCAATTGATCGATCAAGGTCTTGAGTCTTAAAATAAGACCATGCCAAGTTATGAAGATACCGGTATTTCCACTCCGAGCTGGAATCCACTTTGAGGGCCTCAAAGTAATTATTGGCGGCCAACTTGAAATTAGCAGTATTAAAATAATAATCCGCCAAGCGACCCCTTGCGAGGTGCAATAGATCTTTATCGCTGAGTAAAGGAATTGATTTTAACAAGGTTCGTCCCACTTCCGGAGACTTCTCATCAAATTCATAAATCGATAGACCATACAATAGATAAAATTTTCCTTGATCTGGAAAATTTTTATAATTTGTTTCAATATGTTTCGCCAAACTCATGGTTGAGCGATAGGCCGATTTTAATTCGCCATTGGATTTTCTAGCATTCATGTAATTAGCAGGATTCGCCGTTTTTAAAGATTGTTCCACTTCTTTTGCTTTAATTAATTTTAGAAGCTCCATTTGCACAGAAAATAAGCGAAAGGCATTAGTGGCATTACGTCTTTGTTTATAAACTTTTTCTGCCGCGCTATGTTCGCGAACCAATACTTGGTAAAGTTTTTTATCAAATTCTTTATTATTGTTATAGCTATCGTTATGAGAACTATTATCGTTTTGCCCAAATGCATGAAGAATGAATGAAGAGCTTAAAGAAAATATAAAAATAAAATTAACTATATGAGGAAAGAATATTTGCTTTTTCTTGAAAAGGAACATCCATGTCCTTATTGTTTTTATAAAAATTTTAAAAACTTTATACCTTTTTATATGATAAGGGGCCTAAGCTATTGAAGTCAATGAACCATTAAGTGGGGCCAATCACTCGGAGATTGGAAAAAACAAAATTATTTTTCCATGACGATAAATTTAAATTGTTCAATGCCTAGTCCCGCTGCAATATCCATTAAATTTTTTACATGGAGATAGTCTAGTCCCTTGTCCATCGCCAAGTTCATCACAATGTTAAATCGTTCTGTCGTCTTTGATTGTTTAATGACTTGCTCTAAATTTAATTTTACTTCTTTTATTTTTTCTCGAATCACATTGGCATTGTTATCCGTCCAAAGCGTTCCTGCCTCGAGGGCCACAGACTTATCTTCAATAAAGACTTCTAGATCTTTTGTGAGCTGAACAGTAATTCCTCGATCTGCGTCATCTCTGGTTTCAGAGCGGGGCAATTCGATATTCGCACGCAAGTTTAAATTTAATTTTGTAATCGTCGCGGCCTGTATTAGAAATACGAGTAAAAAAACGATAATGTCGATGAGTGAGGTTAATTGAATTTCAAATTTATGGGATCTCTGTTTTCGAAGACGATAGAGCATCATATTATTTTTAGACTTCGACATAAGTGTATCCTCTTCTTTACTTAGATCGGTTCACCATTATTCCGTTTCAAACATGATCTGATTGAATAATTTAGAAACCTCTTTGCCGACCTTAACTTGCCTAACGGCGTCGAGCGCCAAAACTACGTCCTCATATTTAGAGGATAAATCTGAGACCACCACCACTCGGTTATCATCAACAAACTGACTTTTTAGTTCTTGGCATTTTGCATTGAGTTGCTTGAGCATGTCGGGATCTTTCCAGATCCCTGAAAATAATTCTTTTTTGTCGATATCATTAGTGAGCGTTACTTTTTCAGTATTAATTTGCATGCGCAAACTGAATTTTCGCTTATCAGGATTTTCATTTTGGGAAATTCGCATCACAGGTAGATCGGATCCAATTTCTAGTGGCTTAGTAAAAGTCGCCGTAGCTAGAATAAAGAAAATCATAATAAACATCGCATCCAAAACTGGGATTAGTTGTGGTTGCGGTATTTCTTTTGGTTTTCTTGTTCTACTCGGAAGTTTGTAATGCATGCTTATTTCCTAAAGATCTTCGTTAGTAATAAGTCCGTCTTTTTTACTCGCTTTCATGGTTCCAAGAAGATCCAATAATTTTACAGAGTACTGGTCAATCGAGTTAATAATTTTTTCTGTTTTGGAAGTAACAATGGCGTGAATAAACATAATACTGATCGCAGAAATTAATCCGAAGGCCGTCGTGTTCATCGCGATGGCAATACCACTTGAAAGTACTTCCGCTTTTTTTGCTGGATCCGCAGCCGCTACTGCTTTAAAAGATTCAATCAAACCAAAAATAGTTCCAAGTAATCCAAACAAAGTGGAAACGCTGGTGAAAAAGGCCAACCAGTGCATTCTCGCTTCTACCATCGGCATCACTTCTAACGCTGTCGCATCAATAGCATTTTGCACTTGCTCCATTCCTTGATTCGAGCGCTTTAATCCGTTTTTTATAACTCTTGCCATAAGCCCAGTAGATCCTGAGCAATACTGTATGGCATCTTTAATTTTATGGGCCAAAACTAATTTTTGAATTTCATTCATGAATGACGGAGCATTGAGATCGTATGTTCTGAGTCTAAAGAATCGTTCTATCCCTACTGTGATCCCGAGGATGAGGTTAAGTAAAATCACCCACATGAGTGTTCCACCTTCCGTCATGATTTGAAAAAATGCTTGTCCTAAACTACCCATGCCACACTCCTCAATAAAGTAAAAAAAAAAATTTAATTTAATAAATGATTAGCTTTATTATTTTTGCCCCTACTTTCATCGTAGCGAAAGAGATGCAGTGAAGTCAATTTTTGACATTAAGAAAAATTAGTGGAGTGCGACAGTCGACATTGTTTCAACATTGATTCAAAAGAAAATGATAAAAATGAAAACTTCAAAAATGAAACGAGATCAAAAAACCAAAAAGTACTAAATTTTCTTGGGAGCGTTATCGAAGCCAGCAACTAATTCTTGGGAAATGATTTTATTTTGAGACAACACAACTTTTAATTCATCGATCCATTGATCATAGGCAATTTCAAATTTTTGGCCGTGAAAACTTAGTTTCATCTTATTTGCTAAATCCTGCCACTGGTTTTCATTTTTTTCAAAACTGAAACCAACGTCTGGAAGAAGAAAAAATTTTCGCTCTAACTTACTAATAAAAATAAGCAGCGTGCGACGTTTTTTAGTTTGATGGAGACTATTCCTACAAAAAGCTTCGTACGCATTTCTTTGTACTTTTTCATTTCGAATTTTACTGCTTATTAATTTTTGCCCGATAAAAGGTATTTGCATTAGCCCCATGAAAATTAAAATTGAAGAAAAAATAAATGCACCATAAACATAGTCATGTAAAAACCAGGCCCCGAGATTTGGGAAGAGATAATTTACGGCCAACACATAAGTCATTACCGAAAAAATGAATGCATACCAAAATTTAATTTCCATGTATGAGCTCGAGCGTTCGGTAATCACAGTCACTAGTTCACAATCATACTCTTTTTCAATGGCAACAATTTTTTTCTCAATGGCATCCCAATTTTTCATATCTTACCTTTTTATTAATTTACACTGGTTCGTAATTACCAATCGCCGGAAGATCCACCACCTGAAAAACCTCCGCCGCCGCCACCCCAGCCTCCGCCGCTACTTCCTCCACCACCTGATCCCCAGCCTCCACCGCCGCTTCCTCCATACCATCCACTGGACCGTCTCACATAGGGGGTACTGGGAGAGAAAAAACGTTGAATTAATGAAACGATCAAAAAAATGAAGAAAAAAATGTATAGGCCGATTTTCTTCAAACCATTGGGCGATTTCGACTGATGAGAGGGGGCCGTCTGCTGTTTTCCCATTTCATCTTGGGGAAATTCTTTTAACACTAACGCGTACAAGCTATTAGTCAAAAAAACAAGGCCTTCAAAAAATTTTTTCTCTTGAAAGTAGGACTTTATATCTCGAATAATTCTGGCGGTATAAATATCGGGTATGGCCCCCTCTAATCCCTTGCCAACTTCTATTCTCATTTTGCGTTCAGATAAACTCATCAAAAAAAGTATTCCGTTATCCTTACCTTTTTCTCCCCATTGATATTCGCTTGCAAGTTTGATCGCAAACTCTTCAATGCTCACATCTTGTAAATTATTTAAAATGACAATTTGAATCTGAACAATCTTTCCAGACGACCAACCCCAAAGGCGATCATTGAGCGCAATTTTTTGCTCCTCCGTAATAAGATTCGTCTCATCATAAACGGGAGAGGTAATCTTGGGTAAAACGGGGCGATCTGCCCCCCAGCTCGCTTTCGAAATCCATCCCGCGAATAAGAAAAATATCGCAAATAGAAAAAATTTCATTATTGAAATTTTACTTCTGGAGCATCTTGGGCCTTCTTAATATCATCCACTTGAAATTGCGGAAATTTTTCATTCTTTAAAAAGAGAGAATTATACCAAGATGTGGGAGGAACTGTGACTAAGTTATTAAAAATTTGGATGGATTCAATATACCTGTTTCTAGCAACCGTAATCCGATTTTCCGTTCCTTCTAGCTGCGCTTGTAAATCTCGAAAATTGGCATCGGCCTTCAGGTTAGGATAATTTTCACTCACCACCATCAATTTTCCTAGGGCCTGAGTGATTGCCCCTTGGGACTGAATAAATTTTTGCATCGACGCTTCATCTAATTTTGAAGCATCAATATTCACTTTGCTTGCACCTGCTCGCGCTTCCATCACTTCCACTAAAGTTTTTTCTTCGTGATTGGCATAACCCTTCACGGTGTTTACTAAGTTGGGAATGAGATCCATACGACGCTTGTATTGATTTTGTACTTCGGCCCACTTGGCCTCTACATCATTTTTTGCCGTGGGAATACTTTGCATCCCACATCCAGATAAAAATGCAATACTCAGAAATGCTAATAGTCCAAAAATTTTGTTTGTCTTCATTTTTTTCTCCTAACGATATTATTCGATCTTTTATAAGTAATTCATTTTAAGGCATAATACCAAAGGAACGCCGTTTAAACAAAGAAAGGACTTTTTGTGGCAAAAAATGTGACTGATCCTGCTCCCATTCCCGTATCCGTTTCCCTTCCTGGTTCGGAAAAAATATCAACTCCTGTTTGGCATTACGTTTTTCTAGGTGCAGTGGTACTTTTCGGAATTTGGTTGCGATGGTTTAACCTCGAAGAAAAACCCTTTCATCATGATGAGGCGATCTTTGCGATGTACGGATACTACTTCTTTAAAGATCCCGTAAACGCATTCTACAAATATATCCCCATGCTCAATGGCCCTATTCTCTTCCATGTGCTTGAACAACTCTTTCGAACTTTTGCTCCCTTAAACTGGGTCGCGAGATTTCCGGCCGCGTTTTTAGGAACTTTATTTTTAGCGGTTCCCTTTTTTTTCCAACGATTCTTTACGCGCTCTCAATTTTATCTTTTTCTTTGTCTTGTCGCCTTCTCCCCCGTTTACGTTTACTACTCTCGTTTTTTAAGACATGAATATTTAGTCATCTTTATTTATCTTGGCCTTATGTACTTTATGTTTTCTCCTCAGGCCCAAAAATCTCATAAGCGATATTTCTGGATCCCTTTTTTGTTGTGGCTCCACTGGACTGTCAAAGAAAATTTTTACGTCTTTGTGGCGATGTTACTTGGTTTTATTGTCTACCAAGTTTTTTTTCTTTACTTGGCCAAACGTACCAAAGAAATAAGTTTCCATCTTACGACATCGGCGCTCCAAAATATTTTGTTCGGTTTGTTAGCAGGTCTCTTTGTCTTCGCCTATTTTTATTCCGCGGGATTTAAATTTTGGGACGGTTTTTACGACGGCCTCTATCGGCAAGGAATCTCCTATTGGTGGAATCAACACTCCATTGAAAGAATCACCGGCCCTTTTTCCATCCATTTTCTCATGCTCACCTGGTATGAATTTGCCTTCCTTGTGGTGTTCTTAACCATTCAAACCAAAATGTTGTTTCATTATTTACACCGCAATCAATTTTACTTACTTCTCTCTGTCCTTGGATTTATTGCTCTCCTCTCTAATTTTATTGCACCATCCCTTTTGGCAATGGATCTTTTTAAGACTGGCATTAAATTAAAAATCGCCCTCGACGTCTTTATTTTCTTTGCCTACATTATCCTCGCTGTCCTAGTGCCGACTCTCCACTTAATAAAAAAAGAAAAAAATTTAGCGTGGATGGGTTATCTCTTTTGGGCCAATTTATTCACCTACTCTTTTCTTGGGGAAAAAGTTCCGTGGCTCGTCATGTATCCTATGTTTTTTGGTGGCCTCTACATGATGACTTTTCTTGCGAAAAATCAAAAATTATTTTCTGAAAAATTAATTTTATCTCTTCTTGGACTTACTATCCTCTATGGCGTGACTACGAGTGTGAGAACTGGCCTCGTTACGGCGGCCGATAATCGAGAATTTATTATTCAAGTTCATCCGTTCAAAGTTTACACCGATTATGTAACCGAACTTCGTCATAAACTCGAATCCAAGTATCCTAAAAATACGCTTAAGATTCTGATGATGGATGATCCTGTTTGGATTACGCTCTGGTATTGGAAAGATTTTGAAGCACAGTATCAGTATGATCCGAAGCTCGATCCAAAAACCTTTGATGTGATTGTCTGTAATAAACCTGCTCTTGGTATCCAGGATACTCACGACCTTAAAGAAATCCTTTATTCAGGTTGGTGGGTTCCTGATTATACCCAAATGACTTTTTTCAATTTCACTCACTATATGTTTTATCATCGTCCTTGGAGTGTGATGGGCGACTTAAAAATGACCATCTGGATAAAGAAAGGACTGATTTAAAATGCCAAAAAATTTGTATCTACCTACGTGGTTTTGTAACTACCTAAGGCCCTCTGGAAATTTCGTCACGATTAGGACGACGTTTCGAGGCTTGCTTCCTGCAAGCCGCAGTAAAAGGAGTCCGTAGAGTGGCGAAATTTACGAGGGACCTAGGTAGTTACAAAATCTTAGTTATTGGTGCTGGACCAGCTGGCGCGACGGCCGCTCGCATTTTTGCTGATGCAGGTTATGAGGTAGACGTATTTGATCAAAGGCCACACGTCGCCGGCAATTGTTTTGACCGCTATGATGAACATGGAATTTTAGTGCACGCCTATGGGCCACATTATTTTCGAACCAACAGTAAAGAATTACTTGATTGGCTAACCCAATTCACTGAGTGGATTTCGGGAGAATATTATGTGGAGGCCAAGATATTTGAGCGCACAGTGCCACTGCCTATTAGTATCGCGACGGTAGAGGCCCTTCACGGAAAATCCTACAGCGAAGAATCCTTTTTAGAATATTTAAAGAAGCAGCGTAAATTTGAAGAAAATTACGTGGCCCAAAATGCGGAAGAGCAGTGCTTGCAATTAGTGGGTAGTGAACTTTACGAAAAAATTTTTAAAAATTATACAATTAAACAGTGGGGACATCACCCTCGAGATTTGCGCCCTGAAGTGACCGCGAGAATTCCTCTTCGCATCAATCGTGACACGCGCTATCCGAGCGAAACCTATCAATGCCTTCCCAAGGATGGCTATACTCAAATGTTTCAAAATATATTGCTACACCCCAACATCCATCTTCATTTAAGTGAAAAAATAAATTCTCAAGATATTCACAAAATGCGAACGCAATATTTATTCACGATGTATAGTGGTGCTATCGATGAATTTTTTGACTATACCTATGGGCCACTTAAGTACCGCTCCCTTAAATTTAATTGGAAGCATTTTGCCAACACATCTTTTTATCAATCCCGTGTGCAGATGAATTTTCCCAATGAGCATGAATTTACGAGATGTGTGGAGATCAAACATGTAACGAAGCAGTCCCACTCAGGTACCACCATTTGTTTAGAGTATTCTTCCGAAGAGGGAGAACCCTACTATCCGATGCCACTTACGAAGCAAGAGCAACTTTATCAAAAATATAAATTATTGGCCGATCAAGAATCCCTTAAGGCCGAACATCCGATTTATTTCTTAGGAAGATTGGCAGAATACAAATACTACAATATGGATCACATTTTTTTGCGCTCCCTGAATTGGTCAAAAGAAAAACTAAACACACTAGGTGGAAAATAATTTATGAAAAATATACAGTGGTTCCCACCAACATCTTCTGTGAGCGCCCCGAAGTTATTAATACCATGGAATAAGGGATCTTTGGCGGTGGTGATGCCCACCTATAATGAAAAAGAGGCGTTGCCCCAAGTCTTAAATGAGTGGACAGAAGAGCTTTTAAAGATGAACATCCACTTGATCCTGGTCAATGACGGTTCCAAAGATGAAACGTTAAGTATCATGAAGGATTGGCAATTAAAATTTCCCAATGTCGGAATTATTGATAAACCTAATTCTGGACACGGCCCAACATGCCTAGTGGCCTATGAAGAATTGATAAAATCTTATGATGTCATCTTTCAAACGGACAGTGACGGACAAATAAAATACCAAGATTTTTATAAAGGGCTACTCCAATTTTCTCAAACCTCAAGGCCATTTTTGATTGGAAAACGAAATTTTCGTGGCGATGGATTTAGGCGCACGATCATTAGCCTTGTGTTAAATTATTCTATAACTATTATTTTTGGAAAAAAAATTCCAGACGCCAATGTCCCTTTTCGTTTTATGTTATCAAAAGCGCTAAAAAAATATTTAGATTTTATTCCCTCCAATTTCTTTCTCGCCAACGCGCTATTGGCCTCTCTACAAGAAATGCGAAGTGCCGCTGAATGGATGCCAGTTCCTTTTTATGATCGTGTGGGTGGTCAACCTAGTGTCAAATTTAGTCGCTTTGGACAAATAGGAAAAAGAATCTTTGGTGATTTTTATCGTTTCAAAGTTGAGCATAGATTTTTCTTTGAGTAGATCAAATAGTATCCGTCTTGTGATTGCCAATCAGGTTTGGCCATAGACTTAAACTTTGAGACGTCAGCAAAGGGAGCATTTCTATCATCTAAATTATGAATCACCGTCATGTACTGAGCATCGATGATATTAAAGTAATCACAAATATGTTTTACATTATAATAAGTATAAACCCGCTTTAATTCTTCTATTCTTGTACGCAAGTCATATCCCATGGACCAAGCAAAATAGGGCCATCCCATGGCAATTTTTCTTCCAGCTAAACTGGCCGGACTATAGAGCAAATCATTATTGATGACGACTGAATCTCGTGGAGTTTTTAAAAAATACTCATAGGCGCCCATAAGCCTTAGGTTGGGTAGCGACTGGTAGGTCTGACCGTTGAGGGGCATGTAATCCACAATTCCCGAAGGAAAATGAAGGAGAAAAGTGATGAGGGCCAAAAATTTTAAATAGCGCCGATGAATCGTTAACTTAACTATTTTTTGCCAAAACAGCACCGTCAGCGGAATCCCCATCATGTAATAAGCATTGAAAAATTTATGATTGGCCGCAGGCTCAATTGTAAGTTGTACCGACATAGCAAAAATAAAAATTAAGAAGAGAGGAAGAAAATAAATTTTTTCTTTTTTATTCAGTAAGAAAAATCCAAAAATGATCGTAAAAAGGGAAATTCCTAAATTCTCCCACCAGTATTGAATAAATTTTACGACCGTTACCGGAGGATCAATAAGGTATCCAAAATGAAACCCTATGCTTTCAGCGCCCCCTTGAGGGTGTTGAACATACTGAATCAAAAGAACAATGAATGAAACAATGCCCATCAAAAAAATAGAGCGACGTTCTTTTTCGGGAAGAAAAATAAAGTAAATCACGAGAGTAATGGCAAACATAATTAAGACGGATTTGTGAAACTCATACATCATTCCGATGATGATCCCCCAAACAAGCGAGTGCCACCAAAGTTTTCCCGGCCAAAATTGATAGAGAATAAAGAGGCCCCAAATCCCAATAGCAAAAGATAGGTGACGCTGATTGAGAAAAATATTTAAGCTCCAAAAAGCTGCAATAAGATTATCATTTTTCCAAGGAGCAAAACCGATGAAACTATTGAGGCGCGGCAAATCTGACCAGGCCAAGCTCATCGAAAAATTTTTACTCTTTAAGTAATACCACCAAGAGAGCGTAGGATTAGAAAAAACAAAAAGTAAACTCAGCTTTGCCCACAATCCAGAATTCGTCAGTCGCTTAGATAAATAGTAAACAGCAACTAACATGAGGAAAAAACCCAACGCACTTAAAAAATTTAAGGCAATATCAAGCCTCAGCCCCGCTGCTTCTAATTTTCCCACGATCCAATAAAATAGATAATGATAGCGAATCGGAGCACCAGAAAAGAGAGGATACTCTATGGGGTTTTCATTTTTGCCTAAAGAAAAAGAGCGAATTAAAGGAAGATGAGACGAAAAATCGCTACTCACTTTATCTAAAACATCAAATTGAATTCCATTTTTATTTTGATGAAAACTTTGATGAAACATCAAGTAACAAAAAACAAAGAGCAATGACCACCCAATACAGAGATAGCGGCGAACCCAGAACATATTTTTAAATTCGTTTAGGATTGTTTCTCTACTAAAGGCCGTGGAAAAGGAGTGGGTTTGTGGCCGGACACAGATCGTTTTTAAATTAACATGGTTCCATTCTAAGCTTTGCACCAACTCCCAATCAAAAAAAAAGCGGTCGTTCTTTATGTTTTCAATTAAGGGAAAAAGGGATCTAGAAAATCCTTTGATTCCGCATTGGGTATCGGCCATTTTAAGGCCCAAGATATGAGTATTAAGAAAACGCATCAAAAGTGAAATGCGCGATCGTCCCATGGTTTTATAATTTGTATCGACACTATTTCTTGTGCCGAAGACGGCCTGGTATTGATTTTGTTTCAAAATATCAACGATGCGAATAATCTGTGTTACGGAATAAGAAAAATCGGCGTCGGTGAAAACTGCGTAAGGATACTTAGTGGCGCGCAGGGCATTTTTAATGGCCGCACCTTTTCCACGGTTTGAGGTGCCACCCTTGCCATCAGATTTTACTAAAGCAAACGGGATGAAAGTTTTTTCTAAATTCCGCAGGGCCTGGTCACACTCAGGGCCCCAAACATCATCATGAGAAATGATGATATTCACTCCTCCCTTACCATAAACCAATTCTAAGATTTCTAAATAATAGGTAAGTTTCTCTACTTCAATGGTCTCAAAATTTTTAATAGGTAAGATGAGATCAAACATGAAACTATTATAAACAAGTTTGATCTCACCCTACTACAATTTAATTATTAATGTTGTCCTGATCCTCTTATATTATTCAAATTGTAACTGACTCCTACTTGGTACATCCAAGCATGGTTAGTACTATTCGGAAAATATCCTGTGTCATCTTCTAGTGAAAATACTTGCACTCCTGCACGTCCAAAAACCCGAAGCGCTTTGGAAAGTCGTACCGTCAAATCCACATAGAATTTTTTAGTTGTCCAACGTTCTGCATAATAGGTGGAAGTGTTCTCTTGGCAGTCTTGAGCATCGTAGTATTGTCCTGTTATGTCATCAAAGTAGGTATAAGTGGTACAAGTAAATGTTCCATCATAATACGTGTCGCCAAGTGCGCTGGTGGAAAATACTTGTCCACCGATGGCCAATCTAACTTTTCGCTTAAAGAGATTAACTCCCGTTTCAAATGCAGCAACATAGCTTGAGCGAGTTCCAAAAGAGGATGGGCTTAAGGCCACACCATCGCTGGCGCGTTTTGCATCGAAGGCCAATCCTACGAAATCAAATGATGCTTCTGCAAAAAATTGAACTTGATCTTCGCTTAGATTAGCAAGCACGCCGGCGCGCAATCCGATGAGAGATAAATTGTAGTGGTAAGATTCATTGAGCGAAAGGTTTCTGGCATAATTGAAATTCAAGAATGTTATGTCTCCATATCCACGAAGCACAGAATTTGGGCCCGTATCATAACCGAAACCTAAAAAATTCGCAGAAATATCAACGTAGGCAGGAGAAGTTTGAAAATTAATCGCCGCATCACCTTTGAAACGAACGAGGACGTAATAACTGCCTCCATCTCCATCGGGTGTGATGGTAGAATTGGCCTCAATTTTTACTAGCATTTCTACGAGATCAGTTTTTACAACACCACCGCCAATTTCGAGACGATTGCGCCAATTAGGGCCATCGTTTTGAGCAAAGGAGTCGACAGCAAAGAGCAACATACTGGTCAAAAAAATTCCCAGTGGGAGCAAAAAATCTAAAGATGGTTTCCAAAATTTCATAATTATCCTCCGTAAAATGTAATCACCATTTAAAATAACAATTTAAAGTGATGCCTATCAGATCTTATCTGTCGTGCTGCTGTCAAAAAAAATTTTCTTGCATTGATTAACAACAAATAACAAAGATAAACAAGGCCAAATCGTCTCCAGATGGTGCCTAAATACCTCCAACTCTTTGACAGAAAGCCAAGAAAAAGCAAGAATTTTAAATCTTATACTTATTCCTAATCATTGAGGTCGCAGTATGCAACGTTGGAAAATTTGGACAGTGCTCATTCTTCTCGGGTCTATTCTTGGTGGTTATTATCTTGCCTTCCACTATCCCATCTCCACCGGTAAGCGAGTGGGAAATTTAACGAAGTTATCAGTCAAAGGAAAATTGATTAAAACCTGGGAAGGAACTTTGAATGAAGGTTACGGAGATAAACTGACTACGTATTTTTCTATTAATAGTGAAAAACTGGCCCAAGAACTTTACGCCCATGAGGGCCGCGAAGTCGTGATTTATTATGAAGAACACTTCTATGGTTGGCCCAATGACACGAATTATAATGTAATTAAGTGGCATGCTCAGGGATCTGTTGCTTCTACGACCGCTGCTCCCATAGAAGACAATACTAAAAAGTCCGAGATTGACTCCCTAAAAGAGGCCATCAAAATTGTGGCCAATGAATGGCAGATGGGACTTTTTTGTTCTTTGCTCGGGACTTTAGTTTCGGATCAAGATTTGTATAAAAAAGTGAAAGAAAAAGTTCAGCAAAACAATCCCTTTTTGGCAGAACAAATTAAGAATTGTAATTCTAAGTAACAATATTAAAATACGAAACCTAGGTACACATAGGTCACTAATGGTCGTTGGCGATCGGGATCATTTTCTTTTTTCGTTGCATAAACGACACGATTGATTCCGAGCCACTCACACCCAAACGTGAATTGTTTATTGATCCACTGATTACCGATGGCAGCACCCACCGTGTAACCGCTTAATTGCTCCAAAGGTGTATCTTGTCCAAAGAAAGAATCAACGATCACATCTAATGTTCTTCGATTGGAATACTCCATGTAACCAATTGATGGCTTAATATAAAAAGAATTTCCAAGAAAAGTTTTAAGTGAAAGTGAGAGATGAGTTATTTTTTCTTCGCCCTCAGTATTATAAGTTCTGGTGGTTCCATCTGAATAAGTTGCTGTTGTTGTCGATGATTTTGTGCCCGTAGCATATTTTAGTTGAAGAATGTTACTTGGATTTAAAAATGCTCCCACCGCCACACTTCCAGCAAGCGCCGTAGACTCATAACCGGCCCCAAGCATACCTTCGTATTTTTTTTCTTCCCTGCTTTCTTTGGATGTTAAATCATAATTTTTCTTATGATGGGCCTCAGGAAGATCTTGAACTTCAACTTGATCGGCATCATTAGTATCCATTTTTGAGACTGAATCTTTTCCAAAGCTTTTCAGTGGATAATTAAATAAAATAGTTGCGCCTAAAATTATAAATAAATACTTCATGATGATTTTTAGTAACACTTTCTTGAATTCTGGTCTAGAAGTTCTCAATCTATGTGTATTTTTTTTAGACAAATCCTGATCTTGAATCACCCACCCAACCCTAAAAGGAGAAGATACATATCTTTACTTTGGGAAGTAATATCAGATTCCGTTACCGTATTACAAAAAAATTGATCGTCTGTCTCAGCAATTCCACAAAAGTTTATGGTTTCATAAATTCCGTATTTGGCCGTCAAGCTTTTGAGAGTATCCTTCCAGGCCCTTCCCTCTTGTATGCTCATCCAAAATTTTTCAAGTAAATCTTGAACCCTCTTTGACGTAAACGTTTCATTTTTGATAATGGCACATAAACTCTTAGGATCTACTGGCGCCGCTTGATCTTTACACTTATTTACCATGTTTTTATAAATTTCATTGAGGGATTGATTTTTCTCTTTCCTTGAAACCGACAGATATTTTTGGACTTCTCTCTCTAAGCTGTTCTGAATGACCGACGCACGGGCTTTTATTTTCACAAAGTCACGCATTTTATCAACTACTGCTGCATGGAAATCATTCCAGTTTTCTGGCATAACATCAAATTCAATATATTGATCAGCAAAAGGAGGATATTTTTTAGCAAGGATATCACAAATGGATTTAGTACTATACTTACACCACTTCCAATCAATACTTAAACCTACACCTTTTGGTGCTTCAGATTTGATACGCTGATAAATAGATTCATAAGAAGGTATATTTTTGCTTAAATCCAACTTCAATATTTCTTCAGCGTAATAGATGAGTATATAAACAGAGGCATAATCACCCAGCTCCCTTGGCAATTCTTGCCACTGCGGACTTTGATAAGCTTCCCCATCAAGCATTTTTGCGGTCGCGACTAGGGTTAGCATTTTTTTCCAAAAGACATTGCGATAATTGATATAAGACGTATGAGTTGGTTTTTGATCCGCAAACATTTGATAGAACTCTGCTTGCGTAACTAATCCTGGAATCGCCAAAATTTCCTGGCCCACCACAAAATCCTCAAAATAGGTATGTGCACTCACGGGAAACTCTGGGCCGGGAATAAAAGGTTTTAGTGCCTTAATTTGCATTAAAGGAGCATCTTTCCACGGGTAGGCGATTTCAGTTTGAGACCAAGCAATATTCATGACCACATTAATGAAGAGTAAATAACATAAAATCTTGTTCATGAAGTTCTCCTAAGTTAGGGCAGAACGATTAGACTACAGAGCTTGGAAATACTCGACTAACTTAAGGAGATTGGGAACTGATGTAAGATTAATTTGGGAAGTTTCACTGATTAAAATATTTTGCGCCAAACCTGCGGCCCTACCTGCTTCCACATCACTTAACTTGTCGCCCACCATGTAGGATTTTGTCGGATCAATTTTCCATTCATGCAGTAATTCTAAAATCATTCCTGGCATCGGCTTTCGGCATTGGCATTGATCTTCATTCCTATGGGGACAAAGTTTTATTCCCTGAAATGGCCTAAGTCCTTTGGCCACTAAATCTTGATTCATACGATCGTGTATCGCCATGACGTTTGATTCCTTAAAAAAACCTCGACCAATTCCGGATTGATTGGTCACCACAAACAAAAGAAATTTTTGCGCTCGCTGTAAAAAGGTGATCAATTCAAAGTAGCCAACTTGGTACTCGGTTTGAGCGGGATCTTTTTGATAAACTTTGTCGACGATCAGGGTACCGTCTCGATCAAAAAAAATGGCAGATCGATCTTCTAAACTTTCTAAACTCATAGGCATTAATCTTCTGATAATATATAGTAGGCCAATTAAAATAAAGACATCATAAAGTTCAAAAATAAAAAGCTAAAAGAATGAAGCACTATTTAAAAATATCCTATCCTTTCTTGCGACCCTTTTTGGCCCCCTTCTTGTGGGCCACTTCCCTCTCGCTTCCCATGGCCGCCATCAAAGGATACCAAACTTATCTCGTAAAAAATATTTTTGATCAAGGATTTAGTTCATCTACAACGACCGCGGAAGTTTTGAAATTGGGGCTTTTAATCTTGGCCCTGCAACTCATCAATTATCCGATTCGTTTTTACCATTTTTTTAAAACCAAAGTGATTTCAGAAGCTCTCGCCAACAATATTCGCGCCAATAGTTTGAGTGGAATTTTATCCTTGCCGCTCATCGAGATTCAGAAGCGAAAAATGGGAGAAATGCTCTCCCTTATCAGCAGTGACTCGACTCTCTACGCTGAAAGTGTGCGCTATTTTCCGGCACTCATTCGCGAGCCGCTCACCGGATTAGTTTTACTCGGTGTGGCCTTCTATCATGATTGGTTTTTAAGTCTCATGGTCATTATCATCTCTCCTCTTTTTATTTTAATTTTCAGTAAAACGGGAAAAAGTATTAGGAGACGCGTGGTGAAAGTTCAGCAGGCCACAGGTCAAGTGACTCACACGATTTCAGAACTCCTTAGTGGAAGTAAAACGATAAAGGCCTACAACTTACAAAATTATGCAAAAGAGCGAGTGCAAAAAGATCAGGCGGAATATTTAGGACACTACACCCACGCCGCTTCCATGGAAGAGCAATCTGGCCCACTGGTGGAAGTAGTGGCGGCCCTCGTCTTAGGTGTTGTGTTATTGTCTGCCCACCACCGAATCCAACTAGGCCTTTTAACCACGGGTGGTTTCATCAGTTTTTTAACTGCCTTTGCACTCTTTCTTGATCCCATTCGCAAATTTTCCGACGCCAACATTAAAATTGAACGGGGCATTGGTGCCCTAGAGCGAATTTTGAAATTACTCAATTTGCCAAATGAACCTGTGATGGCGACGAAAAAGGCGCTTCCTTTTACAAACGCGATCGAAGTGGAAAATATCAATTTTTCCTACGGTGGAAACCAGGTCTTAAGTCAGTTTTCTATGAAAGTGCCTAAGGGAAAAAAAGTGGCCTTAGTGGGACTCTCTGGTTCTGGAAAATCCACCATCATGAATTTACTAATGAACTTTTATCAACCGACCTCTGGAAAAATTAAAATCGATGATCAGGCCCTCGATCAAATTCCTCTTTATGAACTTCGCTCCCTCTTTGCTTATGTGGGACAAGAAGTTTTTCTCTTTAACGATAGCATCAAAGAAAATATAGTGACTGATCACACTTTCGATGAAGCGACTTATCAGAGAGCGCTGGAAATTTCTCACTCTCAAGATTTTGTGGCCGAGCTTCCGCAAGGTAGTGCCACCTCCATTGGAGACCGAGGCCTTCGCCTCTCTGGTGGACAAGCTCAACGGATCACGATTGCCCGGGCCATCATGCGTGACGCACCTATTTTACTATTCGATGAGGCCACTTCAGCACTTGATAATGAATCGGAAAAAATCGTGCAAAATGCCATTGAAAAAATGTCAGGTAATAAAACGGTCATTGCGGTGGCCCACCGGCTTACGACGATTCAAAATTTCGACCACATTATCGTCTTAAAGGACGGAAAAAAAGTGGAAGAAGGAAATCACGAAAGCTTAATGTCATTGGGCGGCGAATATCGTAAACTTTATGAGTTATCCAGAAAATAAATTTAAATCGACATCGTTTCAATTTTGATACCAGTTTTGTACTAGAATTTGAGAAGGAGTTTTATGGCCCTAAAATTAAAAGATATGTCTCTACTTGTAGGCCTTTGCAAGCGCCGCGGTTTTATTTTCCAAAGCTCGGAAATCTACGGAGGCCTTGGCTCGTGCTGGGATTTTGGGCCACTCGGTGTGGAACTTAAAAATTTAGTCAAAGATCGCTGGTGGAAATCCATGACGCTAAGACAAGACGTGGTAGGAATTGATGCGGCCATTCTCATGCATCCTCTCACCTGGAAGGCGTCTGGGCACATCGATAATTTTACGGATCCCTTAGTGGATTGCAAGGCGTGCAAGTCACGTTTTCGTGCAGATAAAATTGATATTAAAGAGGCGTGCCCGACATGTAAAAAAGTGGGCGAATTTACGGAGCCACGAGCTTTCAATCTCATGTTCTCGACACAAATGGGCGCCGTGGTCGACACCTCATCCACTGTTTATTTGCGTCCAGAAACAGCGCAAGGAATTTTTGTCAACTTTACCAACGTACAACAAACTATGCGCAAAAAACTTCCCTTTGGAATTGCTCAAATTGGTAAGGCCTTTAGAAATGAAATTACGCCTGGAAATTTTATTTTTCGGCAACGAGAATTTGAACAAATGGAAATGCAATATTTTGTAAAACCAGGAACCCAAAAAGAACATATGGAAGCGTGGAAAGAAACACGCATGAAGTGGCATATTGAAAACGGCCTCAACCCGGAACACTTGCGCTTTAAACCTCACGGCCCAGATGAACTTGCTCACTATGCCGATGCGGCCATGGATATTGAATTTCTCTTTCCTATGGGGTGGGGAGAAATGGAAGGGGTTCACTCGCGAACCGACTTCGACTTAAAACAACACGAACTTTTTTCTAAAAAAAATCTTCACTACGTGGATCAACAAAATAATAATGAAAAATTTATTCCCTACGTAATTGAAACATCCGTTGGTCTTGATCGTCACATCTTAGCGTTACTTTGCGACGCCTTTGAAATTGAAAATGAGGGCAAAGGGGAAGAAGAGCGAACCGTGTTGAAATTGAAACCACAAATGGCGCCGATAAAAATGGCCATTTTGCCATTGATGAAAAAACCTAACCTTGAAGAAATGGCAGAAAAATTACTTAATGATTTAGGGAAACATTGGAAATGCGAATACGACGATGCGGGATCCATCGGCAAACGCTATCGTCGCCAAGATGAAATTGGAACGCCTTATTGTTTAACCGTAGACTTTGATGGATTAGAGGATCAAACTGTGACCATTCGTCACCGAGATACGATGAAGCAAGAACGAATGAAAGTTGATCAACTGCAAAATTATTTTAAAGACCACTTAATGTAGGAATTTGCGAGATGGATTCGATCACTTCCGTCATTGAGGCCTGGCCAGAGTACGATCTGGAGAAAAGAAGAGAAACGTTTCACGCGCTTGCGAGGAGTGATGCAGAGGATTTATTTTTGCGACTCGCCGTCTACGAGCAAGTTGAAATCTTAGAAGGCATGAGTGGCCTAGAGCTTAGGCCGTGGGTGAGGCTCCTTGCCCTCGATGATACCGCCGATTTAATTCAAGCACTTCCTGATGATCACCGCAGTGATATTATTGCGCTCTTAGATCCTCAAACACGAATCGAAGTTTTGGGACTTCTCGCCTATGCGGAAGACAAGGCCGGCGGTCTTATGAATCCCCAATATTTAAGGCTGCGCCCGGAGATGACGGCCGAAGCGGCCATTCGCTATTTGCGCGCTCAGGCGAGAACGCCGATTGAGACTATTTACTATGCTTATGTTATGGATTCGTTTCAAAAATTAAACGGCGTGATTTCCTTTCGCGACCTCCTGCTTGCGAGCCCACAAAAATTAGTGGAAGAAATTATGACCAAAGATTTTCTTTACGCCAAAGAAAATACCGATCAAGAAGAAGTGGCGCGCATTTTATCATCAAACAATTTGATGGCCATTCCCGTGATTACTGAAACGGGAGAGATGAAAGGGATCATTACTTACGATGACGTTGTCACCGCGGTGCAAACAGAAGCAACCGAAGATATGCAAAAATTTTCTGGGATGGAGGCCTTAGATGCGCCCTATTTTAAGGTAAGTTTTTTAGATATGATTCGAAAGCGCGCAGGCTGGCTCACCATTTTATTTATTGGCGAAATGTTTACGGCCACGGCGATGTCTTTTTATGAAAAACAAATTGAGAAACTAGTACTGCTTGCCATTTTTATTCCGCTCATTATTAGCTCCGGTGGAAATTCTGGATCCCAAGCGTCCACACTAATTATTCGTTCACTCGCTCTGAGAGAAATCGGTTTGCGCGATTGGTTTAAGGTGATGAGGCGAGAGCTTGCTTCAGGACTCATGCTTGGCCTCATTTTAGGTATTATCGGCTTTGCTCGGATTATTATTTGGCAATATTATAACCAATCTTATGGTGAGCACTATTTATCGATTGCTACAAGTGTGTCTTTGAGCTTAGTGGGTGTTGTCTTGTTTGGAACGCTCAGTGGATCGATGTTGCCGTTTGTTTTAAAAAAAGTAGGCTTCGATCCGGCCAGTGCTTCTGCCCCTTTCGTGGCGACGTTAGTGGATGTGACCGGGCTCGTCATTTATTTTTCCATTTCCAGTGCGCTGATTATTCCTTAAAAAAAAATCAATAGAATAAAATCAATTCATTAGATGACAGAGGTGATCAGACATTATTAGTGTTAGGAGGAAATAAAAATGGACAAGTTTGTGACATCAAAAAAGCGAGAAAAATCCTTAAAAGGTGCTGCGAAATCTAAAGCTCCTTTTAGGCTGCGTTTGAAGAGCGATGGCCAAGCCTACGATTATTCAGCTGCCTCGGAACTTGCCGATAAAAAATTTATTTCAGAAGCCATTGCTGATGCTCTAATTGATGGAGATGCTAATGCAGTCCGTGAAATTCTTGTCTCTTACCTTCAGCAAGTTCACAAAGATAAATTTTACAAGGATGCTGGAATTTCTAGGCGGGCATTATTTAAACTGATGGAACCTAATGCTAATCCTACATTAGATAGTTTGGCGAAAGTTTGTAAGGCCTTAGTAAAAGCAGCGTAATAAATTATTTATGCTGCGACCATTGAGGAAATACGAGTTTTTCTTAAG
Organism: Bacteriovoracaceae bacterium; assembly: GCA_029865945.1. GTDB lineage: Bacteria > Bdellovibrionota > Bacteriovoracia > Bacteriovoracales > Bacteriovoracaceae > JARXAH01. Next base: position 94,073 of record JARXAH010000024.1, read on the forward strand.
TTAATATCTATTGCACTTTTCATGGCAACGCTAGTGTATGTGACCGGCCTCATTATTTATTTTTCCTTAAAAAACTCGTAGCATGCTACAAATTTTAGACGATATTTAAGTCCCCTAATATTTTATTTTGCCATCCAAAATTTTCTACTTTTGAATCTCCCATACGTCCGCAATTTATCAACGAAATTCTGTGTTCTATTCGGAATACAAATTTTTCTACTAATTTATTTACACTTGAGAGACTTATGTTAATCTTCCTTTTTTTCATACAAGGGGGCAAAAATGAAAATTTTTAATTTACTCATTTCACTAATCACCATTTTTCTTAGCTTGCATTCCAATGCACAAATCATAAGAGGTGGAAAAGCAGATTTTTATACCATGTGGACACCTATTGAAGTTGGATACATAGAAAATAAGTACACCGTTTTAAGACAAGGAAAGCCAGAAAAGGAAACAGTAAAAAATGTGTACGGGACAATTATTGCTAACTTTGGGGCAGGAATTACATTCAGAAAAAATGATAAAACTGAATTATTTGATGCAGAAATTGACATTGGAATCGGCTTAGATAATTACACCTATTTAGATAATTCTGGAGTAGAAAAAGAAATTGATGAGAGTATCATGTTAGTGAAGTCATCAATCATGCCAGCTATTACTAAATATTTTGCTCTTGGTCCGGTTGTTAAGCTTCAGACAATTGAACGAAGCCCAAAATTTGCTTATGGTTATCGTTTGAGATTCAAAATTCCAGACGGTTTTGACTTCGACATTTTCTACGTTGACATAGAAGGCTATAACGGCAATTTTATTCCCTCTAATATTAGGGTTGGGGTCTTTGAGCGCTTATAGTAACAAATAACTAAAACTCTAAATTCCATCACAAAACCGGAGACTTATTTTCGTCGGTCTTGTGATGGAAAATGATGATCTACTACATGTTTAAACATTCTATTCAACGCTTTGGATAAATTTACTCGCTTTTTTTAATTCCGATAAAGGTAACTTTTTGCTTTTTATTTTTTGCTAATAATCCAAAGGGCCGATTCAAAAAGACGTCTACTTTCTGAACACCCTTTTCCTCATTTAACTTTTCAAGATAACCACTTAGATTACTCTTGCGAACAATTTTTTCGATTTTGTAGGGCGTGAATGAATCGCTTTGAATTGTTAGTTCAAATTCGCAACCACAAACAACCTGCCGTATAACCGCTCCTCCAGGGCCACCAGCAATACTACACGTCGCGAGCGCCGAACTCACAGTTAGGGATGTATCCTGTCCTCCGCTTAAATTTCTAAAAGTGGTTTGAGCTTTAGCAAAAATATTATTCCCACTACTCTGACAGTAGGCCAGAAGGGAATTCTGTGAACGGTCTTCACTGGTATACCCATTAAAGTCCGTCCTCCATTGAATTTTTTGGGACGCCATCACATTGCTCAAGACACAAGAAAAAAATAATACCAGACCTAAATTTGTCGATACAAGTTTACATAATAATTTCATCCAATTCTCCTCTTAAAAAAATGTTATTTTGTTTGCAGGGCCTTTGCCTTTGCAAAAACGTAATCTTTAATTTGTCTTGGGCCATAAAATCCAAATCCGTGAGACGGGGTTTGGCAAAAATCTCCCGTTTTAAAACCATTACTGATGATGGTGGAAACATCTTTACTGGTAAGGGCCGGGTTTATTTCTTGTACCCGCCTAACGATGCGCTTGAAGCTATTCTTGGTTTCATCATTTAAATTTAGTGATCGAATTTCTTTGAACTTAAAAATTCCATTATATAAAACAATGGCCCCGTCAATAGCAAGTACACCGAATGCCACAGGAAGACTCAAATGCGCAGCGGCCGCAGCAAGAGGGATACTTGAAAACATTGAGATAAAGATATGCTCACCTTTTTGATCAATCCTTGACATATAAAGATCGATACAAGAATAGTACTTAGTTTTTTCTTCTTTTAATTTATAATCAAATTGATTGGGGACAATGCTCGCCACGATTTTTGATTTTGAAAATGATTCTGCTACGAATCTTCTCACCGCATCTGAATTTAAAGCACCAAAATCCCGCGCCACTTTGTAGGCCGATTCGTGATATTTTAAGTAAGATCTCTTAAGTGGTGAGTTAAATTTTTCTGACTCATAAATCGACTGATCAACTAAAATTTTTCCCGTGGAATCATCCCAATTTGCCAGTTGTACGTATTTACAGTTTTTTCGTGTAAACAAAATATTGGCATCCGGAAGTTCCTTGAGTTGAATATTTTTAAGCACCCGCAAGTTAGCGTTCACATAATTTAACTCTGCTTCAATTTTTTCTGCGAGCCAGTTTGATGCTTTCCTCACTTTGCCAATCACAACAGACAGAATTTCTTCCTCTGATTTACCATCAAACTCACTTATTTCGGCCTCAAGTCCGTACCTGATTTCCCCTTCCACAATATCGTACATATCGATTTCACCGTTTTCGCAAACGTGTGCTCCGCCTCCATTTCCGCCTCCATGTCCCTCTTTGGAGAACGATTTTGTTGCTAATGCTAATGTCAAAAAAACAACCATGCGTGCTAGAGTTCTCATTTTTCTTGATAAGTTTTCCATAAATCTCCTAGTTTTTATTTTTCGTCTTAATATTTTTCAATTCCTGAATTGCTGTGGTCTTGGGAAACAATTGGATGCACATTTCGTAGACTTCATTTTTTTCACCAGACTCCAAGAAAGCTGAGAGTTGATTGCGAAATTCTCTAATCATTTGCTTGGCCAGTGGCAATTTTGCTTTATCGATGGCCATGGTCATGAAGCAAAAATCTCGCTCCTCGATACTTCGTTGATAAAGCGAATCTTTAGCAGCTTCTAGGTTTTCTTCGTGTCGTCTTTTAAGGGAAGCATTGGCAATGTCTTCTGTTGTTTGAAGACTTTTTTGGGTTGGAAAATATTTTCCATTTTTTTTTTCGGCCAACTCGAATGCTAATAAAATTTGTAATGATTTTTTGATCTTTGTCTCACTCACGTTAAGCCTCTTGGCCATCCATTTAGTACTCGATTGAAAATTGTGAGTTTCCATCAAACAAAGCAAAGAATAGTAAATGGGGTCTCTTGCGATCTCGTATTGATGGGACTGAAGCTCTAACTCTTGGCGAAATGATGGATGAATTTTTATCGACTTCGCCGCGTCCTCTTGGGAGAACTTGCTTTCAATCTCGCTAATTTCTTGTGGGCCGAGTGATAAGTTTTTAGATATTTTCAAGGAAAGTTCCCTAGAGAAACTTCTCTTGCCGTTGAAAAATTCACTTAACGCAGACGAGGAAACGCCTAATCTTCGAGCAAATGATCTTAGAGAGTAAGATCGATTTTTACTTCGAATTTCATTCCATTTTTCTTTTAAAAATATTTGCAAATATTGCTGCGCTACCAAAGTGTTTTCCCCAAAATACTCGCGAGATAATGTTCGGACTCTTATATGATGAGGGATTGATGAAATCAAGGCGTTTTGGAACAAAACGCTCCAAAGAAGTTGGAGCGGTCAATGACTACCTGATTCACAATTTATGGACTTAGGTCGGTTTTAATTTTCATTTTTAAATTTTAGGTCGAAAAATTACTACCTAAAAGAAATCGACGAAAATGTCAGTGCAAATGATTCAACAATAAAGGAAGCTCAAAATACTTCTTTGAAGTATTTTTTTTAAACAACAAAATTAAGCAAGTAATCAATTAATTTATAAGTTTAAAAGAAAACACTTAATTCGTTATAGAGATAGGAAATAACGCTAGCCTCGATGATAACACCTGCGACAGTTGAAATAGCGATATAAGCATTAATCATGAAAGTATCTTCGGGTGCCTCGTAAGCAAAACTTTCACGATCAGAAATTGTGAGCGAGGACGCGATTAAATCTAAGCGATTGCTAGGGAGCTTTAAATCATTTGCAACTTCTCTAATTAATTTTTCAACTTGAACTTTTGAGCTCCAGTTAGATGAGCTCATGAAAATAACTGCAAGAAAATATTCAACGTTGTATAAAAAGAGCTGAGCCTTGTCGTCAGTCTTTTTTCCTTCACGTGATAAAATATTTTCATAACTTGTGTAATATTTATTGAGATTATCAATTAGAGACTTAATGTGATCATCAATACTAGAAATTCCTATTAAATTTCTCAACTTCCACATAATATTTGAAGGGACCATGGAGTCATTATGGTAAGAATCTTTCTTAACATCTAAGAATATATTTTGCGAATTACCTCTACCGTAATTATCCTGATTTCCGTTTCCGATGTTACGAATAGATTTACCGCTTTGCATAGCATCCATTCCAATTACTGGATCATTAGTGAAATGAGCTGCAAAAAAGTCAGCGAATGCCTCCTGGAAGGCCAGAAACCTGTTAATGAAACTTACTTTTTTATAGGAGCGATGTAATATTGAGTGAGTTCGCTCATGATATAAAGCACCTTCATCTGTTAGTGATTGTGTACGCCATAATATAGGATTTATTGCTATAACAGGCTGAGCAGATCGTCCCGTCCAAAGATTGAGTGTCGACCAAGACATTGAAAATGGCCCAATAAGTGAAGGTAAAATTGAATTTCTTCCAAGCAGTATCCTCGTAACTTCTGGGCGATTAAATCCTAAGTCAATCATATAACTATCAAAATTTTTAAGTCTGTCTGCAATTAGCTTCGCACTTGCTTTCGAACTCAATAAGTCACCTACTACCTTTACTGCCTCTTCATTTTTTGCAAGTAAGAAATAGGGTTTGAATAAGAGCTTTGAAAACGTAGTAGCAGAAATTATTTGTTCCATTGGCCATTCTAAGATTTTAAATAGCAAGTTACTTGCTTTAACAATTGTTGTTTCGGTTCTACGCCATTCAGCAATTTCATTTTGATGAACTTGTCTTCTAATCTTGTCTCCGTTCGGCATTGTATCAATAAATTCTGCAAGAATTTCATTATCTCTCTCCACAAGACCATTAAAAACCACTGACCTAAAAGAAGATTCATAAATAAGGCGTATCAAATAATTTTTTCCTTTTTTGGGGAGTTCTTGCTTTACCGTTTCTGAAGCAACATCTGGTTGAGTAATAAACCAATCACATTCAGCCAAACATATGATCGGTAGGAGATTTAGTAAAATTGAAATTAAGATTTTAAGATGCATAGCTAGAAATATCGTAACATGGAGTTTACTATGAATTAACTAAGATTATTTTTCCTAGTACGGAAAATGAATTTAAGTATTATGAGGATAAAAATAACTGACTAATTGTGTACGCCTATGTCTTTTCCAGTTGAAACTTTTTGATATCAATTAAGTCAATAATCATCCAGGAAATAGAAAGATAAAACAATCAAATCAAGGAAATAGAAATTCATCATGATAATTTAAATATGATAAACCCTGGATCATCTACTTTATAAAAAACATAGGGGCTCCGTTTTTCTCACTCACTTTCCTCCTAAACCATCCTAGGAATTACTTGCCTTGTGTTTCAACCATTTTACTTATTTGGTAAGATTTTTCTATTATGAATAAAAGTAAATTCGCATTTTTAGAACTAAAATTTTCTGTTTTCGTGTTTTGGATTTTGGTGCAACCAATAGACATTTTGCATGGGGAACCCAACTACTATTGCCAAGAACTAGTAGGGGATACCTATGATCCAGTTTTTAGCAAATCTCTTGCAGCATTGGGAGAAACAAATTCAAAGTTGTTTCGATTTTTAACAGGAAGATTATCTCAGAGGTTTTTAGCTTCAACCGAATTTGGCTTCAAAGAACTCAGGGAATTAATTGGAGATTGTTCAGATCAAAAATGTGGAATCAATCTTAATGGAGATCGTTTTTATTTCAAAGGTTCTGTCCAATTTATAAATAAAAATGATAAGAAAATATTAATAATCTATGTGGATGTCTTCAAAGTCAAACAACTTAGTGAAGGAGGAAATACAGTAGAAGACGTTCGCTTTAAAAAAAGACCTAATTCCTTGAATGCAGCCTTTGTTAATTTTATTGGTGCCTTATTTTCTGGAATAAACGATGCAGTAAGAGCAAATAAAGAAATAAGTAGAGTTCAAATCTATGGAACAAATATTATTAACAAGGCACTAGTTGAAATAGTTGAATCATACGGTTTTAAAAAAACAAAACAATCATTGTTTGTACAGTATGGGATAAATATCGTAATGTTTTCGATGAAAACATTATTTAGCGTCTCTCCAGTTAAAACTATTTTCTCAGGGGGTCCATTTGATGCAAGCTTCATTACAGCCAAATTAATGAAAGATGAATACAAGGCAATTCATTATTTGATTAACCGAACTTTAGGAAATAATTGGATCCTAGAAATTCCCATTATCGAAGAATAAAAATTAAAGTCACCAAAAACAATTTATCACAATTTTTTATTTATACTTGCTCTTCGATGTTCAAGTCTCAACATTTCACAATATCGCACCAAGAACTCTTCCTAAATTCTTTACATGTAATCTAAAAATGAAGTAATAATGGTGCTCGGTTAATAAACAATCCTAAAGGGCGAGTCGGCCAAAAGGTTTCGCTCTTGGCCTCTCATAGAACGGTACAGGAACTTCTCAGCTCATACCGCTCCCATTAAACAAACGATTTCCCTATACCTTTCTCCCAGTGAATAAATAGCTTCGGATTTTGATTTG
>JARXAH010000054.1 GCA_029865945.1 Bacteriovoracaceae bacterium
GCAGCTCTCGCAGCAACTTTTGCTTGGGAAATTGTTTCTATGTATTTTTGTTTTCTCTTCACTTTATATTATGTGCCACAGAAAACTTCAAAGGCCCAGAATAAAATAAGGATTTTAAGAAATATTTAGTGGGTAGTTACAAATTAACAAAATAAGCAATCAAGAAAATGTATTAATTTATGGCGCTAAGTTTGAATAATATTCTTTTCACCATTTTTCCTTGCTGCCATATAAAGATAGGCAACCAAGATCATTAACATGGACATGGTGGAAAATAATAATTCTCCGCCCCCCCATTGCATTAAAATCCCCCCTAGTGCTGGCCCTATGACAACTCCTGAATAACCAAGATTAGTTGTACCAAGATAGGCGCCCTTCATTTTGGCAGGAGCAAGAGTTTCAATTATGAGATTTCCATTGGCAAAAACCACAATTTCACCGAGCGTCACAAAGAACATCGCCCAATAAAAGTGCAGGGGAATTTTAGCAAAACCAAAAATAAAATATCCCACTCCCCAAAGAAGGCAACTCATGGCACAAGATTTATTTAAGTCAAATTTTTTCGTGAACTTCAAAATAGGAAGGGTGCAAAGGACAACAAGGATTCCATTGAGCGAAAGAAGTCGACCAAAAAGTTTTACGCCTTCATGGGAAAATAAATCTTTTAGGTGAAGCGTTAAGATCGAATCAATTTGAGAAAAGGCCAAACTAAGTAAAAAGAAGGCAAGCAAATAAATCTGTAACGTTTTATCTCTCAATAATACACTCATGACATCTTTAAACTCGTGTGAAACCTTCTCTCTTGCCTTCTCTTGGGCCTTCATTCCATATTTTTTAGAAAAAAATCTAAATGATAAAGCACTTAACAAATAAGCGAAGGAAGCAATTTGAAAACCAAGAGCGGGGTAGCGAATCATTAAACTTGCACCAATCAACGGAGCAATGGCGGCCCCGATATTGATCGAAAAGTATCTTAAATGAAACGCAGATTTTTGAAGCTCGCCACTGGGGTCTTTGATGGTGCATAAATCAGATACTAAGGCCGCTGAGACGGGCTCAAAGGCAGCTCGTGCCAACCCGTTAAACGCCATCAGAATCGCAAACATGAACGTAGACGACGTGGAGGAAAAACCTAAAAAAACTGTGGACCACAAAATCAAAGACCAAAACAAAATTTGCCTTCTGCCCCAAAGATCGGACAAATGACCCACATAAAATCCTGCAATGGTACCCACAAATGGCCCAACTCCCAGTACCACTCCAATGAGTGTGGGTGTATTTTCTGCATTTTCGTACATACGAAGGGCGATAAAAGGCATCGCCAAAAAAAAGGCCCCGCGAGCAAAGGCCGTTTCAATAATCATGAACCAAACGAGAGGAGGAAAAGGATACTTTTTATATATTCTAGTGATGATAAATTTCATAATTTGAATCAGAGGGGGTGAAAATTTTGATCGTTCCATTTTTGAAAAATCGCCACAAGAACATCTAGACCTGCAAGAATCGGCGCTGGTCCTGGCTGCAAAAAAATGGAGGGATCTAATTCAAAGAGCTGTTGATTTTTCAAGCAAGGTAATTCACTCCATTTTGTGCGTGAATAAATGGATTCACGATTCATGGATTTTCCGCACCAACAACTAAACATGATGTCAGGCATTTGAGATAAAACAAATTCAGGTGTGACGACTCGGTCCATTGATTTAAAGTTTTGGGCAAGGTGGGAGGATATATTTTGTCCGCCACATAGCTCAATAATTTCATGACACCAGAGGATAGATGAAATATGAGGATTATCCCATTCTTCAAAATAAACTTTTGGTCTACGAGAAAAAGAAGATGTCAAGGCCGCAGCTTGTTCCATTTTTGAAACGAGTTGCTGAACAAGAAGTTGACCTGCTATTTTGGCGTCCACCATAAAAGATAAAAGTTCTATGTATTGTAAAATTTCTTTTAGACTTCGATGATTGGAAATCCATACATTTTGTCCTCGATCAATCAGATCGCGCGCCAAATTTTTTTGAACATCACTGTAACCAATAATGAGATCTGCTTTTAAATCGATAATCTCATCAATCTTGCCATTAATGAAATGACAAATTTGTGGATGATTTAACTTTGCTTCGGGAGGTCTTTGCACATAAGCTGATACGCCGACAATAAGATGTGACTTTCCAATGAGGTAAAGTGTTTCTACCGATTCTTCCGTAAGACAAATAATTCTCTCTAGGCCCATTGCTAAAGATTACACTGAGACTAATTTTAAGGAAATAGTTTTTAGTTCAGCATAACTACTGCCAAGGAAAATTTCCTGAACAAAATAATCGGTTGGCAGCTTCAGTGTAACAACTCTTGGCGGCTTCGTTACAAAGAGTGGCAGAATTTGGTTGATTCGTACCTGTATTGGTAGATTTCAAACAAGTGTTTCGGTAGTAATCAAACAACCCATCACAAGAAATCGGAGAAAGCTGAGCACTTTGACCATTCACTGAATTTAAAAATATTTGAATAATAGACTGACAATCGGCGTATGCACCTAAGTTTTGCAAATCTTGAATTCTGGACTCCACTTTCTCTAAATAAACTCTACATTGCGCTTGATCGGGATTTGATAAGTCTAAAGCACAAAGATTTAATTGTTGTACCAAACCACTGAATAAAGATAAGAAATAATTTAAGACAACTTGATAATCCACTGAGGTTACAGGTTGCTGCAAAAAATAACTAGATTTAATGTACACAGCGTCTGCAAATGAAAAAATTTCTTGATTAGAGAGACCATTTAAATTAACCGAGCTCATACTTTTTAAATCCTGGGACATTTCAGTAAGCGCGGAGGATGATCCTTCATCATTGGCCGGACTCAGAGAATCGGAGGCCGGGATACGAGAGGAGGAAACAAGCTCAGAAACACCTTTTTGTCCACAGGAGCTAAGCAGGGCCAATGAGCTAAAAATAAAGATTAAATGATATAAAATTAAATTAAATTGAGATAAGAGAATTTTTTTCACTGGCTCCCCTAAAGTTCGCTGATTAGTAATAAAATTATAAAGGAATTAGAGAAATACCAGAAAAACGTAAAGAACCTAGATTAATTACAAGTATTTATCTTTGTGAAATAAATAGGAAAATGGGAAAACTGCACCAAATTGTGGGCAGGCCGAAAATTAAGTTGCTAAAAAAATCAGTAGGGCCTACTCAAAATTTATTCAAAATCTCTATCTAAAAGTGTTTTCCTTCCTTCACTCTTCGCCTTCATGGCGGCCCGATCAGTAAACGTTCTCACATGATCGGACAAGATTTTCATCACATTGGCAGAGGTATTAAGATCATGCTTATCTTTTACGAATTGCTTCAATTTTGAAGCTACAATTAATATGTCATCACTTGAATACGTCACTGCGGATGCAGGATTTGTTTGCTGACCGCTTTTGGGAGGAGTGATGACCACACGTCTAACTCCTGTTGGCGGTGCAGATTCGGCCAAAAAATTTGATTCTTCTTTTTTGGGAGAAATTCGGTCCTCTGACCAGGCACTTTTGTGATTTAAAATAGAATTATGAAGGCTCCAGCAATCTACGGAACAATAAGCAAATTTTTGGCATGAAGCAATACCGCAAACTTGATACGTAGTCTGATAAGCAATCTCTTTCTTGCAGCTTCCACACTTTCGCCAGTAACTATGGGCGTTTGATTCCATCTTTTTCCACCTTGTTATAATGATTACATTATATACTGACGCGGTTTTGATTTTCCATACACAGAAAGCATAGCATTCCAGTCAACCATGATGATTCAGTTTTGTTTTGGGTTTCCCTAAAATCTGTGAAACCTGCATCAGTATATCTGGTTCAAAGATTCATTGAACTCTTTTAAATTCTTCAAATTTAAATCCTTACAAAAATTTGGTCGTAAAGTATAAAAATATTTCTCACCATAGATATTTTCAAGAATGTCATTGGGTATCAATTTTTTACTTACTTTCAAATCCTGTATTTCCCTATACTTTTTGCTAGCACAGTAAAAAGCAAGATGCGAAGGCAAATCCTTAATCTCAAATTTAAAATTGACTATTATATTTTTTTCTATTTCGTTTAACTTATTCCATTCTATCATGATGGATTCCTTAATTACTTGATTCGTTAATTTTAAATTTAAAATAAAGTCTCTATCATCCAGTTTTTCTTTTGGAATCACATCAACGATATCCTTCAAAATGAAATTCATTTCCTGAAGTTTATGTTCTTTATACATGTAATCCAAAGTATTCACGGCGATCCAGTATTCATAAGCGAGCGACTTTTTATAACTTTGTAAAAGTTCAGATTTTGTAAACGGCAGCTTCCATTTATGTTTAGATTTCATTTGATGAATTTGCAACTTAAGTACCCATGTTCCAAAGACATTGAGATGAAAACTACTTTTAGGACATCTTAAGAATGCTGATAAATAAGACTGATATAAACTATCGTAGTCTACCTTAAATTTTTTAAGTTCTTGCTCCAAATGATCTCTTGCGACAGATAATGGGGTATCCCACTTCAAATTTTCGCAACTGTTGGTACCATTATTCTTATTAACTGGAATTGAATCAAGATAATGAGCATTATGTTTATTTTCATCCAGAAAGGTCTCAAATATACCTTTCTCTTTTTTGGCAACTTTACTCGTCGAGCAAGAACTGACGATAGCAGCTAAGATCACAAAGATAGAAAATAAAAATACAGGGAATTGGATAAACACGATTGACCCCTTTGCCTTTTAAGTTCAATGAATGGAGACGAATAAAATTAGAATAAAAATTTTACTTAGTTCTTACCCATTTCACAAAATCTATGTTAAGAAGATTGCGATGAATCCTTCCCATTTTATCATTTTTATTTTTTTTATTCTAACCATTTTCCATGATTTTGATTCGGCATTTGGACAAGAATGTCAGACTCATTCTCCCATTAGAATCGCTTGCACACCGAATTATGGTTGTCCTTTAGAAGTAAAAAAGGCCATCAATATGGTCGCCAAAAAATTCAACTATAAAGTGAAATTTTTGGCCTTACACACAAAGTCCACTCCCCTCACTCCTGATAAATATGACGCCATTATTTCCCCAGGAGGAAAAGATATTAATGTGAAGTATTATCAAGATTTTATTCAAGACCAAGGGTTAAAAAAGAAAACGATTGATTATTACGAAAAAACGAAATCCCAACATACCACACCCCAATCACTGATGAGAGATGATTACGAATATATTTTTTTTAAAAATTATTTTTCTCCCTCTCATTCGGAATCCGAAAAATTTAATAAAAAACCAGCACTCGGCATTTGTTATGGAAGTCAAATGATGGGTGTTGTCCACGGAATTCCCATTATTGCCGACATGAGATTATTTCTTGAATTACCTGCAAGTTACGATAAAAGAGATTTAATCAACACAAATTCCAACTCACTAATCGCTCAAGAATTAACTCATGCTGGCCTAAAAAGTAAAGGCCCTGAGCAGAGTTCAAGCTACTCATTTTTAGCTAGTGAAAATCATCATCAAACCCTTGATGTTAACTACGCCAACAGGATCTCAGATTTACATCAATCTCTTTTGCTTATTGCGACCTCACATCATCACAAGGTTGTTGAAGGTATCCACTACCTTGATCGTCCGGCGTTAGGGATTCAATTTCATCCGGAACTCTTTGATCAAAATAATATTGATTCCAAACAAGTGACCGAAGGTATTTTTGGTTGGTTGCTTGTTGAGGCATGTCGTCATAAGTAAATATTCAGAAATTTGCGGTATAAAAGATGAAGCTTAGATTAACCTTAGATTGAAATGTTAATTAAAGTTTTATGTCAATATAAGTAACGCCTTTGGCCAAAGAAGACGCTGGTCTCGCCACCTGTCCTTTGATCATGACTCTACCTTTCGCAAATAGTGCCTTTAGTGTACTGCGTGTGGTCTTCTTTAATTCCTCATTTTCACTTTGTTCTTGGAGCGCCTTAAGTAAAATTTTATCCATTCTATTTTCTGCATAATCTAAATGCACAGTAATTCGAAAAGAATTTTCAGGTACCGGGGGAATACTGGCCACATTTTTTGTCATAATGATCCTCTTTCTTATTTTACTTATTTTAGGGAATTTTTATTCTGCTCACACTATTTTGCTCACATGGTAGAACTGAGTTTACCTAAAGGTCACCTGGGCATTTCCATGGTGCGAAATTGACAAATGACCTAGATAGATAAAAATTCCTATCTGTTTTCTTACCCTTAATACGTTTTATAAGTACTTTTGTCAGCTAGTTTTCTATATATTTAAAATATAAAAAAAACAAAAAAGTGAGTTGGAAATGGAAAATAATAATAAAGTGGCACTTGTGACTGGAGCGACTAGAGGACTTGGCCTGGGCGTGGCACAAAGACTGCTTTCTCAAAATCATACCGTTATACTTACTGGTAGAAATCCTATTCGCCTTGAACAGGTACTTATTGACTTAAAAAAAACTTCAGATTCAAAATCCATTTTCGCTTACGAACTTGATATGACTAATGTTGATCAGATGGAGGAAATGATTAAAAAAATTATTTTAGAGCACAACTCTATTGATATCTTAATCAATAACGCTGGAATTTTAATTGAGGGTGAAGAAAGAGTTTCAAATCCTACACAAAAAGCATTACCCCTTAGCAAGAAAGAAATTTTTCATAAAACATTTGAAACAAATACCATTGGGCCATTTCTTCTGGCCGAAATGATTCTACCCATGATGAAAAAAAATGGTTTTGGACGAATAGTAAATGTATCGTCTGGCATGGGTAGTCTAGAAAGTATGGGAAATGATTGGCCTGCTTACCGAAGTTCAAAAACGGCGCTCAATGCAGTGACCCGAATCTTAGCTTCTCAAATAAATCCTAAGGCCGAAGATATTTTAATTAACTCCGTTTGTCCTGGCTGGGTAAGAACTGATATGGGGGGTAAAAATGCCCCTAGGGCACTAGATCGAGGTGTTGATTCCATCGTGTGGGGTGCCTTACTTCCCAAAGATGGGCCTAATGGAGGATTTTTTAGAGACGGAAAACCCATTCGATTTTAAGTTTTTTGAAGTTACCAGTTTTAAAAATCTATTTTTTATTGGTTATAAGAGAAATTTTTCTCAGCTCTAATTTTTGTAAAATATCTAAAACTTCAACAACTTTTTTATAAGCAATACCTTCATCTGCGCGCACAAAAATAGATCCATCTTTATTAAAGGAACTTAATCTTGGCCCGAGTTCCGCCATGGTCACTTCTTCCCCATCGATGGCAATGACATTTTCTTTGAGTTCAATAGTTTTATATTTTTTTTCTTCTGCTTTAGTGGCCTCCGAAGAAAACGCTGATGGCAAACTAAGTTTTAAGGCGAACCTGTCTTGCTTAAAAACTGTGGAGATCATGAAAAAGACTAATAATTGAAACACAATATCAATCAAGGCCGTGAGATCTAAGGAAGTGATTCCTTCTCTTCGCTTTTTTCTTGCCATGAAAATTTTCCTCTCAACCTAAAAAATATTTTTTAACCGCAGACTGCTCCAACTTAACTCCAATGGCATCGATAAATCCGATGGCGTAGTTGTAGGCAACTAAGTGAGGAATGGCGACGACGAGACCAGAAACAGTTGTAATAAGGGCGTAGGAAATTCCATTAGCAAACATGGAGGGGTCATCCATTCCTGTTTTAGAAATCACCATGAATGCTTCTAAGATCCCAATGACGGTTCCAAGCAATCCGAGTAGCGGCCCAGTGGTTGCAATAATTTTTAGAGTGTTGGTGCCTTTTTCTAAATCTACGGTAAATCTTGAAACGTGATCTTTAAGGAGCGCTAATTTCATCTCCTCACTGGCCTGCTTATTTCCGACTTCTACTTTGAAGGATTCGACTAACTCGTTTGTTTTGTCAGAAAGGTGTCCATTGATTCTAAATAATTCCCAAAATTTTTGTCCGATCATGGAAACACCAATCACGTTAATGATGAGTAACATCCATGTAATGCTTCCACCGCTATTTAGAAATTGAATCACTGCGCTCATAAATTTCGACTCCCTTCTTTTTGCGATACTTAAGAACAAAATAGATGGCCAACGCGGCCGCCCCGATACTTAAGATTATAAGCTTAAATTCCTTAAAGCTCTTAATAATTTCCTCACCAAATGTGGCCACAAGAATCACTTGGGTGGGAACACTGATGGCCGCCACGACAAAATCCACTGCCAAAAATTTCCAAAGAGGTACTCCCAACATTCCACAAGAGAGGTGCCCAGGGAAGCGAATGCCTGGCGTAAATCGAAAAATTCCAGCGGCCAAAGCACCATGCTTATCAAACAAAAGATTTATTTTTTTAAAAGTATTGGTGGTGAGCAACGCTTGATAAATTTGCTCAACCGAAGTTTCTGATTTTTTTTGTTGGGAATAGAATGAATATTTTATCCAAGCGATCAAATGAAAAATTTTTAGGCCGCGATATTTTCCTAGTAAATAAACAACCGTATCACTAAGCATCACCGCAAAAAAACAAATGAATGATAGTAAGTAGACATTAACCCCCATAGCACCCGGATAAGGAGGTGGATAGTCGTCGGGATGATGGGCCATGTAAGCAACAATCCCGCTACTGACTAAGACCACTTCTTCGGGAAGAGGAAATCCAAACCCACTCATGAGCATAAAGATGATGATAAATCCGTAAACCATTAGAGGGGAGTAGGCGTAGTTTACGAGGAAATCAAAAATGGCCTGTTCAGATAGCATAAAAATTTTACTCGATGAAAGAAATCCGAGGCCTGTGACTAGAGATTAGCAAATGTCAGGATACCCGGCCACAGCAAACTCTGTAAAATGACCAAACTCTATCCCTAGAGATTTTCTTTTTTTTCTTTATGAGCTATGTTGACGATCCATGTTGACCATTCCTATTTTGGTACAGGAAAATAAAAATTTTAGAGGAGAAAATTAGTATGAAATTCAAAATTATGATCGCAGCTCTTTTTACAGGAATCTGCTTTTCATCAGCATTTGCACAAAATGTTATTGTGAGCGCCAACCTTGAAGTTCAAAGTCCCGAAGTAAAAGATATGGTCGCAACCTTAACATCCAATGGTTGGAAAATTTTAAAGTACGGATCTCCAAATGCAACTAGCTGTGCAGAAGATATTACATTTGCATATAATGAAAATAATGATTGGTTAGTAGGAATTGGCCTAGATAATAAATTCGAATTTGATGTGAATTTTAAAAATTTTTCAATCACTCAAGGCACTTCAAGTTTATTAGTTGAGGCGACGATTACAAAAGAAAGTAACCCGCTTAATCCCAATATTAATTCCATCAGCGTCACTAACAATCGGACCCTCCAAGGCTTTTCGGCTACTAGAACATTGGTTTTTTCTGAAACAGTAGTAAAATTCCTCTCATCTGAAAGCGGAAACTGCACTTACGAAATTAGATAATAAAATAATAATGATTAAGATTTCGGGTTTCATTTTTTTAAGGCCGTTGTATAAAAAATCGTTCGATAAATAATCAAAGATATTGTGGCAAGCACCGGAGCTTGCCACAAAATTTGCCCCCACGGCACATACAAAATTCCATCGAAGGCCTCATTGGCAATCGCTTTGCCGATAATGAGTGTGGAAGGATAAGCAATCAAAAAAGATCCTCCCACCAGCAAGAGAATTTCTGCGTAAAAAACTAATTTTATTTTCTTAAGCGTAAGGCCCGACAATTGTAAATAATGAATTTCTGATTTTGCTGATTGCAAGCGCTCCCGAATTAATACACTCACCACCATGAATGCAATAAATAAACTAAAGTATCCCAGTAGACTAAGTGCTTCGATGAGTAGTTGAGAAATTTTTTGCGCCTGCTGCAAAACACCTTCTAATCTTACGGCCGCCGTACTCGGTGCCTGAATGGCCAACTTTTCTAAAAAGCGATTTTCAGAATCCCTATCCTTCTTTTTACTGACGGTGAGATAAGTCATGGGAGCATCATCTAAGATTCCGTGTGGGACAGTAATAAAAAAATTGGGACGCAAACTGAGCCACTTCACACTTCTAAGATTTACGACTCGCCCTTTAAGGATGACCCCTTGAATATCAAAGCTGAGCTCATCTCCCACTTTTAATCCAAGGCGCTGAGCATAACGTTTCTCTAATGAAACGGGGGCGACCTTGGTTAAATCAGAATCTACTCTCTCTGGTAGGGCGACTCCTTCAACTATTGTTTCATAAGGAGACAACTTGGGCCTGATCGTCATATTGATGGAGCGAAAGCGAAATCTTTTTTCTTCCTCTCGCTCCCTTGCACCTATCCATTTATTGGTTTTCAGCTCCTGCTCCACTTCTCGCTCCATGTTAATTCCTTTTAAGGAAATAATTTTTCCGCGAATAAGTGGTGAAAATTCTTCAAGGGTGATATTAAAATCTTGTGCCAATTGTTTCATCATGGAAATCTGATCTGGACGTATATCAAAGATAAACATGCCAGTGTCTTTGCCACCCGTTTCTAATTCTTTAGTGAAAGAAAAATCCAAAATTTTAAGCAAAAGTAGGAGCGTCACCCCAATCGTAAAAATAGAAAAAAAAGTAAGCGTGAGATTCCTTCGATATTGAAGCGAGCGAACCGCCAGGTACCAACTAAAGGATTTACCAGAAGGCAAATTCATTTTTTGGGTGAGTTTATTTTGCCACCATTTTAAAATAAGTTGGCCTAGAACAAAAATGAATCCACTGATAAAAACAAGCGCACCCAACAAGATCGAACTTAAAATAAGTGAGCGCGACAGCCAGACGGATACAAAAAATCCAAGGGCCACACTGATCACTAAAAATAATTTTCCTTGCCACCATTTTGTTTTTTTAGTCTCATCCTCGCGATCAAAAAGACTTCCATAAAGAGAGGATCCATAAATTTGAAAAATGGCGGTGCAATAAATACTCAATTGAAAGGCCACTAAGATGAAAGAAGAACTTAAAAAACTTTTTTGTGAGATCCCAAACAAAGTCCAGGGTGACAAATAAGGGATAGGAAAAAATTGCGGAAGCAAAGATAGCGCCGTAAGCGCCGTCCAAAGTGCCATAGGCAGAATCAGCACTGTTGGCAAAGTTAAAAAGAATATAACTGAGGTGAGCCAATCTCGCCGTTTAAGACCACTCATAATCATCAGCGCCCAATCTCGCTTTCGCAATTGCAAGTAAGACCTAACTTGATAAGCGGCACCTAAGGCACTCAAGATAAAACAAATGAAGGCAACCAATCCCAGATAATCGCTCACACTGCGAAAGACTTGGGCATTTTGTTCGTTGGCATCTTTAGGAAAGGAAATCCGTAGAGTAGGATCTGGCAACGAAAGATCCAGATTAGCCTTTAATTTTTTCTCAAAATCTTCGTTGTATAATTTTTGAAACGAGTTCTTAAGTAAATATTGCCTTTGATAAGTAAAACTATTTCCAGCTTCTTTTAATATTTTATCAGATAAGAATTTTTTGCTTCCATAGACAACAGGAAAGAAATTTAAGAATCGATAGCTCATCGCTAAATCTTCTTCTATAAATCCGGCGACTTTAAATTTTTCCCCGAGCAAGGTTACTTCTTGTCCTTGCACCAAATGATATTTATCTTTGGCCTCGATATAAAAAAAGAGCGACCGCTCATCGTGCAGTGAGCTCCATGGTTTGGCACCAGGGGCAAATTTCATCTTTTGATAAAAAGGCATTCCCTCACTTAACCACTTCACATTGAATAATTCGGACCCCACACTTCCTATATTGGAAAGCATGACTACTTGATCTCCCGATTTTTCTACGTAAGGCGCCATCACCTCATCCATCGTTTGGGACTCACCTTCACTAAAAAGTCTTCTGGCACTTAATTCAACATCCGCACCCAGTAAAAGCTTAGACTCACTTCGAAACCGCTCTTGAATAAGTTCGCCAAAACCAATGACTAAAAACATGGCCACGAAACTAAAAAAATTTAAAAAGAGAAGTGAGATGAGAAATTTTTTATGCCTCAAAAAATCTAAAAACAGCAACCATAAATATCTTGGAAATATTTTCATAGGGATTTCTAAAGCTTAATTTTTTGTAATTGACCGCTCACTAATTCGTATTGATGTTTCGTCGATTTTGCCAAATGTCTGTCATGAGTTACTAAAATAGTCGTGATACGTTTTTTATTCACCAATGAAAAAAATAAATCCATCACTTTTTTCCCCGTGTCCCTATCTAAACTTCCACTGGGCTCATCGGCGAGTACAATTTTTGGGCCGTGGACAAGGGACCTGGCGATGGCCACCCGCTGGCACTCTCCACCGCTCAATTGGGAAGGAAAATGATTTAAGCGGTGCGATAATCCCACTTCATTTAAAATGTTGACGGACATTTCCTTGGCCTCACTCATTCCCTGAATGACTGGGGAGAGCATGACATTTTCCAGCGCCGTCATAGATGAAATTAAATAATGTCCTTGATAAATAATTCCCATATTTTTTGCGCGAAATTCAATTAAGGAATCGCCTTTGAACGCCTTCAATTTTTGATTCATGATGGAAACGTCACCCTGATCAGGAAAATCTAGTCCAGCGGCCAGTGTGAGAAGGGTGGATTTACCTGAACCTGATGGCCCTAAGATAGCGCAATCGTCTCCTTCGGCCAATTCCCAATTTAAATCATTGAGGATGGAAATTTTTCCTTCTCTCTCGGAAGGCGATGCGAATGATTTAAAAACTGAATGGAATTGAATCACCATTTTCCTTTTGTTTTAAAATAATCATAAAAAAAATTCGCTAATTTTTCATGGCCTATTTCATTGGGATGAATGCCATCGGCAAGATTTAATTCTTTTTTTAATACGATATCTGCCAAAGGGAAGGGAATTAAGGTGAAGGGTACTTCTTTACTTAACTCACGGTAAAGGGAATTCCATTCTTGGACTTTTACGGCCCCATAATTTTTGGGAATTTTTAACTCAACTAAGTAAATTTCCATTTCTTCTTTAGGATATTTTTTTGCATAGAGATTCATTTCTTTGAGCGTCTCAAGTAAATTTTTTTTTGTCTCTTTGGCCGCAATGGAGCGAAGTACGTCGTTACCACCTAAGAATAAAATCATTTTGTGAAAAATTTCAGGACGCTTGGCAATCCACTTAAATCGTTCTAATCCAGTTGCGGTCGTTGATCCGCTGATGGCCGAAACTACGACCTTGCCGTCCTTTCCTTCCTTCTTCCATTTTTGTTCCAGCAAACTGGTATAAGCTTTTTCCGTGGCAACACCGTAACCTTCGGTAATGGAATCGCCAAGAAATAAAATATTTTTGGCCGCAAAAGAAAAATTATTCTTTCCACCTATTAAGATCAATAATAAAAATAAAAGAAAAATTTTCAACTTATTTTCCTCTGATGAACATATTTTTGGGAGTCGTTTCATTTTTGGATCCTGTATCCTTAACCGTATTCGTATTAGCACTACTGGAAGCACCCTTTTGCTGTAATCTTTCCTCTAGCTCTGTCACTCGCTTCTTTAAATCATCAATTTCTACCAAGCGGCCCTTAATAAAATCTAAGCTTTTTTCAATATCTGTGAGGCGATTTGTCTTTGTCTCCCCTCCCCCTCCATAAACTGTTTGGCCACGGGGATCGACTGGCTTTCCTGATCCAGATTCAAGTAAACTAATTTGAGATTTAGCTAATGTGATGGATAGAGCAAATAAAACAAAAACGAGAATTCGTTGACCAATTAACTTGGATGTTGGATTCGTGAGCTTCATATTCTAAAACCTCCCTAAAATATTAGTATGAAGAGGAATCAACCAATTTACAAACGTTACGAGATCTACAAAAATAGGTTTAAGAGTATAAGTGAGAATCTTCTATGCCTATGACATTGAATATCGGATTATTTTTTTTGCGCCTCATCCCCTCTGCCATCTTGATCATCAATCATGGGTGGCCAAAATTGTTACAATATCAGTCTTTTGCTTCTACCTTTCCAGATCCCTTGGGCCTGGGAAATTCCTTTAGCCTTACGCTTGCGATCATTGCTGAAGTGCTAGCGGCATTCTTTGTCCTCATCGGATTTTTCACTCGCGTATCGGCGCTATTGGTTTTTGTTACCATGCTAGTCGCTTTTGGAATCGTGCACGGCGCGGATATATTTGAGAAGCGCGAGCTAGCCGCGTTGTATGGGCTAATTTATTTTGTTATTCTGATCGCAGGGCCGGGTGGATGGTCGTTTGACTTTAAACAAGGAAGGAAATTTTAATGAATCAAATTCCAATTCAAATTACGTCTCATGCGAACTCTCCCGCAATCTTGAAAAGCTTCTTTCAGCAAAATTTTTTCTTTTTAATTTTAAAGATCATTGCCATGATCATTGTGCTTCCGGGAATCTTATTGCCGCTCTTATTTGTCATTCTTTTCCCTTTTAACTGGATCCTCTAAAAAAAGCTGTCCATTTTTTCCATCAAACGTTTTGCCTTCTCTTTCTCCATCAAGTTTTCGGGGTAGGATTCGTAGTCAGTGCTCAACTTAGATTCAATCACGCTTTTGAGAATCTGCTCAAAAAGTTTTTTGTCTTGCTTTTTCACCGCGTAAATCTGCGCCATGAGTACTCTCGTCGCCAAGTAGTAAGGATCAACCTTGATACTGCGATTAAAAAACAACATACTTTTAAATAAGTCCCCACCAGCATAGTCAGGTAGAGTTCCGTAGTAGGCCCCCCAATAACGGTAGAGCGCACCATGGTGATAATCGGGATCAATCGCCTCAAGTCGAATCGCCATATCTTTGATGAGATCTTTGTATTTGAGTTGGGAATTGACACCCGCATTGAGCGCCCACTTACCCACATTGGCCAAGTACCAATACAAGTGTCCAGTACTGCGGCGATCGAGACGTGCGAGCGCAGGAGAAAATGATCCCCGCTCTTCCACCGTTTTCACAAATCCAGGACTCAACGCCAATCCGCGCTCGGCCCACTCAGTCCCCTTTTTCCAGGCCTTCATTTTATCATCAAGCTTTGACTCATGATAATCGGCCAAGGTGTAATATCCCCTCGCTAAGTAAGTCGTAATCTCAAATCGATCCACATACTTTGGATTGGCGTCATTTTCTTTTATCGAATAATAAAGGGATTCAAAACTATAAAGCGAATTAATGAGGGCCTTCCGGTTGTAGCGCTTCTTCCAGCCTTCCATCGCCTCGAGGTAAACGCCTTCCATTTCCTTAGCGGAAACTAAATGTATTTCACCAGCCGTATTCCATCCCAGCTGACGACTTGAGCAGCTTAATACTAGTAACATTAGTGGAAAAAGAAAAAATCGATGGAATGTTAATGTCATTTTTACCCTATTTCTTCAGAATAACGCGTCTCACTTTAACCCACAACGAAGATTTTATATAATGCGCAAAGAAGAAATGTATGTTAGATTCACAATCTTAACTACCCTTGCTATGGAGAAGGAGCGTGATTAAATCATGAGCAAGAAAAATGACAACATTAAAATCGACATCGCCGACGGGATGATGGTTGAAAGAGCTCTCAAGAAATTTAAAAGAATGTGTGACTCTTATGGAATCGTAAAAGAATACCGTAAGCGTGAAGCTTTTATTAAGCCATCTGTTCGTTTAAAAGAAAAAGAGGAAGCTGCGGAAAAACGCCGCAAGAAAACTCTTGTTAAAATGATCAAATACAGCAAAAAAGTTTAATTATTTTATTTGTTTGAAGGCCCCGCAAGTAATACTGTCGGGGCCATTTTGTTGGATCCGTTTTATCTTTTTTATTCTTTCACTTTAAATTTTGTACGCCTTTTATGATGCCCTCTCATGAAACGACTAAGATGATTGTAGGTATCGCCATCAACATCCATCGCTTCTGTATCTAACTCACTGCCTTGAGCGATATCGTAACTTTCAACCCAGTAACCATCAAGCATAAGACGAGAAAAAATCGGTCCTAAATCGACGAAAACGCCAAGCCCATTTTTCCCTGCTTCAGGTGACCAATAAAATCCGGCCATCACTGTCGTACCACCTAATTGAAACGGCTGAAAGTATTTGCTTGGAGTGTTTAGTTCAGCACCTAATTTATCTATCTCAGCAATCGGAATACTTAATCCCACTGCTTTTGAGGTTGCGGTGAGAGTCAAATAAATCTTAATTTTTTTGCCGGCCCCCGCTTCAAGAATGACAACTTCATTATCGCTAATTAGAGGAAGTGGTTCACCATTTGGTAGAACTGCTTGGTAGGCCCTAAGCTTTAATAATTCTGTTAAATTAAGTCCTACGGCCACAAAGTCTGCGCCCAATTCCAAAGTTCCTACCAATCCTTTACCTGGATAATTGACCGGAAGCTTAAGCGCTGGAAGCGAGGTGTTTCCCATACTTAATTGGGTCTTCACATCAATCCAAATTTTCTCGGTCACAGGATCAATTCTTTCTTCCAAAGTCACTTTCGTGACCTTCACACTGTTTTTCCCACAGGACATAAACGAGAGGGCGAAAAAAAGTAAAAACAAGGCCTTTTTTCCATGATAAAACATAGGCACTCCTTTGCAGTTTGCAAATTGTTGACTTTCGGCCATAACCACAGAAGCAAGAAATATGGCAAAAATGTTATGTAATTCTTTAACGGCTAGGAATTTTTTTTACTGATTGACATATATGTTGAATTAAAAGAGGAAAAAATTTCCCATGAAGCGCTCCCCCATTTATTTTGATTATGTCTCCCCGTACTCTTATTTTGTCTTTCATAAAATAAAAAATGATAAAAAGGAAAAGCAAAATTCCAGCGCCCTAGAATTTCAATACCTGCCCATTTTGCTAAGTTCGATTTTTACTTTTTGGGGGCAAAAGGCGCCGGCCGAAATTTTGCCCAAGCGACTTTTTTTATTTCGAGATGCTCTCAGGTACGCAAAGAAAAATGAAATTCCCTTTATCGTGCCACCTGAGCATCCTTTCAATTCTCTTTTGGCCCTGCGCATGAGTACCGAGAGCGTGGCCACCTCTTGTGACGTAGATCAGTACGCAGTGATTGAAGCGCTTTGGAATTATATTTGGAGACAAGGAAAAGATCTCAATCATCATGAAAAATTAGTGGAGTTTTTATCAGGGGAAAAATTGCCTGGCCAACAATTGTTGGATGCAAGTTTTAGTGGGGCGGCCAAATCAGAAATAAAACGCAACATGGACTTGGCCACCAAACAAGGAGTCTTTGGGGTCCCTACCATCATTGAAGACGAGGAATTATTTTGGGGAAATCAGGCCTGGGAAGATTTTCTAGAATTTAAAATAAATGGAAATATTGGTTTTAACCAAAAATACTATCAACAGTTAGTTTCAAATATTAAACGTGAATCTTAAGGCCTCGAAGGAGTCGTCCATGATGAAAAAAGATTTACCCATCAATTTTCTCACTAAACATTTAATCAACACCATAAGTGAAACCAATGGCCTATCCCTTTCTGATACGCTGGAACTTGCCTCCTTAGGGGCCGAACTAGAGGATAGAGCGCAAATAAAAAAGCAAATTCTGGAATTTAGGCATCTCTTGGCGGCTTACCACAATGACGAAGCCGATATCAAAACTTTACTGAATCACAAGGTCGCAGAATCCTTATTTTTCTTTTTTAAAAATTTTCCCAAAAATTATTTAGAAGAACATATCCACTTAACGGGATCACTGTCCGCAGATTTTTTACATCCAAGACTTCAAACGGTTTTAAAGGGGCCACATGGCAAAGCGGCCTTAGAGCAAATTAAAAAAATCTATGGAGAAGATGTCAAAATTGAAACGATCGACGATGTGCACGAACTCATTACGCTTAAAGACGATGAATTTTTTGATCGCTACTTACAAATTCTCTATCTCCCCAAATTAATTTTAACGTCGAAAGCCGCGCACTTTGAGGCCAGCTATCACATGGCCGCCAAACTTTACCAGGAATTTAATGTAGGAATGATTCGCTTAAAATTTACGCTGTCACGCGCTTCCAATAATGAACTTGATCAAATACCCGGACTAGAGAATTTATCAACGGAAGATGTGGTGATGGGACTCTATGAGGGTTTTAAGGCGTTTCAAAATGAGGTGCCACAATTTAAATTTATCTTATCACCCTCCTTTCGCAAAGAAGGAGATTTTTACGACTCCAAAAATTTTCCTTCAAAAAAAGAACATTTCTTATCCCAAGTTAATGAGTTGTTAAGTTTAATTGAAAAGCATCCTGAGTTGAGTGAGTATTTGTGCGATGTAGATACCGTTGGCAATGAGCGCGACCTTTATCGCAAGACCCATTTTTTAGATATGAAATTGGGTTTTAGGAAGTTGCAATTCAAAGGATTTTCGGTGAGGTCCCACCACGGTGAAACTTGGCATACGTTGAAGAAGGGCGTTCAGGCCGTCGATAATGCGATGAATATTTGGCACATCGATACCCTTGAACACGGTCTCAGTCTTGGAATCAATCCCAATTTTTATTTTCACAGACTTTTTATTCGAGTGATGGAGCGCAATCAAAATAAAATTCCCGTAGATCCTAAAAGTGCGGATTACCGAGAATTAGTGGAAATGGATTGGGGCAAACACCACGCCATTTTTATAAAATTAACGAATGGTGAAATTCTCAGTAAAAGTGAGCAAACTTTATTTCTCAAGGTAAAATTTCATATCGCAAGGGAAATTGAACATTATCAGCATGATGTTTTAAATCGCATGCTGCAAAAAGATGTGGGGCTGGTGGCATTACCTTCTTCGAATAATAAACTCACGAATTTTTTCCCAGACTATAAAGATCATCCCTTTTCTTGGTGGGAAAAGAAAGGTGTTAAGTTGGGAATTGGAACAGACAATTACGTTACCTTGAATACTAATTACATCAATGAAATGCTCATCATTTTATTTACTGATCCTTATAATTTAAAAATTACTAAATTATTAATGGTGGCAACTGGGGAAACTAGGCGCCCTTACGTAAGTCAGTTGCTGTGGAGGATGCGAGAAATGTTTTCATTTGAAGTTTAGCTTTTTTTGATACCGGATAGATATTTAATATAGATAGTTTTTTTAACAGTGGCGATCACTTCTCCGTGAATATCAAAAATGTCCACATCTGCATTCCAATAATACTTATCCCCATTTTTTGTACTCTCTTTAATGATCACCAGGTCTTCTGGCAAAATTTTAAAGTGGGCAAAGACTTTGGATCGACCAGGCCTAAGAAAATGAATTTCAGCACTGCGGTCCCAAATAATATAATTTTTTCCTAAAATGTGGATTAGCATCAACATGTAGAAGGGATCCACCATCGCATAAAGCGATCCGCCAAATTGGGTTCCCACATAATTTTTGTTGTACCACTCAAAAGCGAGCGAAACATTTATCTCACGGTAGTCGTTAGAAATTTTATCAATTCTGATTCCACTTCCTTTAAAAGGAAACCAAATATTCATCAATTTCTTAAGGCCTTGAGCGCCTATATATTTTTGTAATTTTTTTAGAAGTGGGGCCGACATAAAATAACTCCTCCATAAAATTTACCATTCACTTGTTTCCCATCAAAACTTAGTCTATCTTATCTGACTTAAGTAAATAAAAATTTAGCGAGATACAAAAATGAAAAATTATTCTGCGTTCAAAATCAGTTTCAGTTCACTATCACTATCCTTAGTACTTTTTTCTTGTGCGCACTACCCTGATGTTAGACCTGGGGCCAACGGCGTCCACTCTGTTATTGTCAAAGCTGATGATGTCAATGAAGGATCAAGAAATGCCCTTTCTCAGGCGAGTGATTATTGCGAAACGAAGAAAAAGGAAGCTGTCATCGTTTCAGAGAATAGTAAATATTCGGGAAGTATGGACGAAGGGAGTTATAAAACCGCTAAGAAAATTAGCAAGGCCGCCAAAACTATTGGGCCTGCTGTATGGGGTGTGGGTGGCAAAACGGAATCTTCCGCAGGGGGCACGGTCGGAGTTGCTGGTGCGGCGGGTGATGAAATTCTTGGAGATGAGTACTCTGTCGAAATGAAATTTAGTTGCCAATAAACATTTAGTTGTCAAAATAAGTCTGAGGGCCACACGACTAGTGGCCCGGCAGAATTACTCAAAATAAGTTAATAACGAATTAAGTATCCACTTCGAAATTCTTGAAAATTTCCATTATCATCAACCGATGAAGTGGCCTTAAAGGTTTGTCGCATACAATTCTTTTTCAAAGCATAATCATCTGCTGTTACTAAAAAAAGTTGCCCTGAAGAATTAAGAATCTTAGGCCTGCAAAAGTTTCCATTACTTAAAGAACATCCTGCACCATGATAAGAATCGTCATGAGACGGATCATTAATATAATTTGTGGTAAATATAAATTTTGCTCCCGCTTCGCTCAAATCACCTTCTACGGAAAGTCCAAATTTTTCTTTATCAGTAGTCAGATAGACTGTACCAGTAGAAGACATCTTGTAAGTTTTGAAAACGTAAGAGTCATAACTTTCGGCCTTTTGGGATTGGCCCACAAAATTTTTACCGTCAAGTCCTAAATACCAATTTGAACATTTCGTAAGTTTATTACAGTTTCGGTATTGGTGGACTAAAGTATAGCGCCCGAGGTAGGCCTTTGAACTTCCCGAAGCAAAATAAGAGGCGGCATTACGGTCATCAACATTTTCGCCGCTACAACTTTGGTTATTAAACGGATCATTGTTAGTGACGGGTGTGGGTGCATGAGAACAAGTGGCGATTAATTGCAGCCGACAAATCCATTGAGAACTTTCATAGCTTGCATGCTGCCACTGAAGGTACGACGATTCAACGCCACTTGCATTTCCGTTAGATCCACAGCGATTCATTGCTTCTGTTTTTGCCTTTTGATTGGCCAAAGCACAGGCCAAATCTGAGGATTTATGGGTAGCTTCTGCATAAATACTCACACCACCAACATCGTTCATTGTTAGTGTATGAATTGAAGCAGCAATTACACCGCTAGAAAATAAAAACCCAATGAATACAAAGAATACAGGGACAATTTTAGAGCGCGTTAAATCTTTTAACATAGGATCTCCTTTTAAAAATTAAAATTTTTTGATCATTCTTATTAGCGGTGAACTAAAACCCATTGTCTACAGGTCTAGAGAGTGAGTCAGAATTTTTCCTTGGCAGGGTTGTCTTGCTTTCATCTTGCTTTTATCCGTTTTTCACGATGAGAAGTGAATACTTTTAAGACAGACCAATAAGAGAATCGACATCGCAACATTTCAAAATTGAAATTTTTACAACGTCGCCTCGAATCGCCAGAAAACTGGGAGATAATACAAAAGAACATCATCAGGAAAAATCATTGAAAAATATCACGCCTACAAGGGCAATTTACTTATTTCTTCTGTTCTTATTAAACACCATGATGAGTTGTTCAGACCGTAACTCTAATCCGGCCCCTGTGGTCGGCCAATCTTCAGATGTTAAAAATGATGAAAAGGAAAATAAGGATAGCAATAAAACTAGCGAGAACCGAGAACAACAGAACGATAAAAATGGCCCTCGAAAAAATCCCACCAAAAGATTAAGTCCAGAGATGAAAACGAATAATCCCAAAAATGATCAACCAGCACCCAATCAGAGTGATGAGGATTTCAAACAAACAGATTTTTATAAAGAGGCGTCAAGTACCGTCCTAGAAAAAGAATCATTACCCGGTATGGGCGTACTACATTTTGAAGACAAAAATGTTAGTGATCAAATTCATCGTTGCAATTTATTTTTAGTGAGCAGCGATTTAGTGATGACCAATGCTCATTGCGTATTTAATTTAAATGAAGGGTCTTCATGCAATAGAAAATTTTTATTCAACATAAAAATGAAAGAAGGCAGCGAGTTAAGGGGATGTAAAAAGATCATTGAAGTATCAGACTATGATCCCCAAAAAAGTCAAATCCCCGATTACGCTATTATTCAGCTTGATTCTCCCGTAAAAATGGAAAAGACCAGCTCCTTTAAAATTGCAAGAAACGGCATTCTACCTACGCAAAGTTTTACGATTCATAGCTTTGACGTTGATAGTATTTCGCAAAAGTATATTTTAGGTAAATACAAAAAAAGCAGCTGCTCTCTTCTCATGCATAGTTTTCTTGCAAACTACCACGACGAA
The DNA here is from genome assembly GCA_029865945.1 of Bacteriovoracaceae bacterium. Lineage (GTDB taxonomy): Bacteria > Bdellovibrionota > Bacteriovoracia > Bacteriovoracales > Bacteriovoracaceae > JARXAH01. The sequence continues at coordinate 22,162 of JARXAH010000054.1, forward strand.
AAACTACCACTTGAAGCAAACAATCCAGAAAGTAATGTAAAGGGCGGGAGATCACTTGTTGTAAATTTTGCAAACCTAAACGAGAAAGATAATTGTCATTTGATTCAAGGAAATTCAGGATCTCCTGTTTTAAATTCCAAGGGAGAAGTCGTTGGAATCCTCTCGGGTAACTCAATTAACGAAGATATTGAATTGACTAAAAGGCAGATGGAGAGAGATCATCAACTAGAATTAAATAATGCCGATTCTATTCCAATTTATGATCGCTTAAAAATTTATGAATCCTTTCGGCCACGCTATTTTACAACAAATTTTACCTGTTTAAAATTTCGAGAAGATAAACTTAATACTACTTATCAATCTAAGTGGTGTGATAACTTTACCAAAGTTAAAAAAAATTCTTTGGGCGAAAACTTGGCAACTGTATATGAAAAGCAACCTATAGAATATATCAATTATACCATTAATACTCTTGTCGACTTCAAGATAGCGACTTACTTAAATCCTTTCATGAAAAAATCTTTCCCTGGTGTAAAATTTCATTATGGACGTACGAATTTATCAAAAGCGCAAGAAATAGCTAACACAACCGATCTCTCCAAATTAAGTAAACAAAAAGACTATTTAGTTGTATTGCCAATTTGCAAAGATAAGAATTTTTCCCAATCTGAATACTTGATGGAAGTTCCCATTTATCAAATTAGCTATGATGACATATTTGATACCTTCTTTAGGTATACTCGAGAACCCATCATCGAAGACATCAAAGTGAATTATTTAAGATCAACGGCCAATCTTCCCTTTTGTACTGATTAATTCTTCATAAATCTCAGATGCACTGATGGCCGGATTTTTTGAAAAATCCATTTTTGAACTTTGTTTTTCCCAAAAATTATTTAACCTACTCAAATATTTTTTTTCTACGATTTTTTTCACCCAAATTTGTTGCTGCCTTTTTCGATTATCAAGTAAATGATTTTTCTCATCGAAAAGTTTTAAGGAATCCACGGAATTTTCAAAATGATTCACCAACGGTGATAGGCCTTGATCACTGGTCGATGATATCTTATAAATACTCGCATTTTTTGAGCCATGATTGAGTTGTCCACTCATTTGATAATGGAGAAAAGTTTGTTCTGCAGATCCCATATGAGTGGAATCGCACTTATTGATCAAAACGACGTCGGCCAATTCAATTACCCCGCGCTTCATTCCTTGTAAATCATCTCCTTGCCCAGGTGCCACTAATAACCAAAACCAATCCACCATGGAAGCGAGATCAGATTCTGATTGTCCAACTCCTACAGATTCTACAAAAATATAATGAAATCCAAAGGCCTTAAGAAGCAAAATAACTTCTCTTGTTGATGGATTCACACCGCCTAGGGAATTGAGTGATGAAGAAGGACGAATATAGCAGTGAGGATGATTAGCGAGATCATGCATCCTGGTTTTATCACCCAAAATACTACCACCCGTTAGAGAGGAGCTGGGATCAATACTTAGGACCGCCATTTTTTGATTTTTAGCTAATAAATATTTTCCTAATTGATTAATGAACGTACTTTTTCCGACTCCGGGGGGGCCGCTGACTCCAATGACGACAGATTCCTTTTGATAGGGCCAACATAATTCTACAATTTTTTGAGCTATACTTTCGTCTCGCTCTAAAGTGCTCTCTAAATAGGTAATCGCTTTTGATAAGGTGGGCCTATCGGTCAATTTCATATTTGAAGCGAATTGAGAAATCCAGTCACCGTCCTTATTTGGATTGGACATACATTTCCAATCGATCAAGTAATTCGAGGGCCGCATCTGGGATAACGGTACCAGGCCCAAATACACTCCAAACACCCATCGCTTTTAAAGGGGCCACATCTTGGGGGGGAATGACGCCGCCCACGACGATTCCGATATCTTCACGCTTAAAATGTTTAAGGGAAAGTTTCAATTCTGGAACGAGACTCATGTGCCCGGCGGCAAGGGAACTTACTCCCACCATATGAACATCATTTTCCATCGCCTGCTTAGCCACTTCATTGGGCGTTTGAAAGAGCGGCCCAATATCAACATCAAAACCTAAGTCAGCAAAGGCAGAAGCAATAACTTTTTGGCCGCGGTCGTGCCCATCTTGGCCCATTTTTGCTAGTAAAATCCGAGGTCGTCTTCCACTTTTCTTAGAAAATTCTTCACACCTATTTCTCACTAATTGAACATTTTTCTTCCACTCTTCACCAGACGAACTATCACCATCCTGCGCATTCATATCAACTCCTGAACTTCCCACATAGACGCCACGTAAGGCATTTCCTGATTGCTCAAAGCGGCCATAAATTTTTTCTAGGGCGTAGGAAACTTCTCCCACCGTTGCACCGGCCCGAACACAAGAAAGTGTTTGCTCTAGAAGATTTCCCTTAATCTTTTTCGTGGCCACGGCGCTCAATTTTTGTAACTCATCCATCACTATCTTGGAATCGCGACTAATCTTTAGTTTTTTTATTCTCTCAATTTGTTTTTCTCGAACCGCGGCATTATCGATTTTCAAAACATGGATAGTTTCTTTATAACTGGTTTTATATTTATTCACTCCAACAACGACTTGCTTACCTTGATCAATTTGCGATTGTATTTTGGCGGCCGATTCTTCAATGCGCATTTTTGGAATTCCGGCCTCAATGGCCTTGCTCATCCCGCCGTATTTTTCAATTTCTAAAAATATTTTTTTAGATTTATCAATTAACTCTTCCGTTAATTTCTCTACTTCAATACTTCCGCTCCAAGGATCAATCACATGACAAGCTTCGGTTTCTTGTTGCAAAAATATTTGGGTATCTCGAGCAATGCGCGCCGAATAAGGACTGGGAAGCGCCAGCGCCTCATCTAATGAATTAGTATGAAGGGATTGAGTTCCTCCGTGTACCGCGGCCATCGCTTCAATTTGAGTTCTCGCAATATTATTTTGAATCGATTGTGCCGTTAAACTCCATCCGCTGGTTTGGCAGTGGGCCCTAAGCGCCAAGGACTTACTATTTTTTGATCCAAATGATTCCACTATTTCTGTCCACAAAATTCGCGCCGCCCGCATCTTAGCAATCTCTAAAAAATAATTCATGCCGATGCCCCAAAAGAATGAAAGCCTTGGCGCAAAGTCATCAATTTTTAAACCTGCTTCGATTCCTGTTTTTAGGTACTCTTTTCCATCCGCCAGCGTGTAGGCCAATTCCAACTCTGCGCTCGCGCCCGCTTCTTGCATGTGATAACCAGAGATGGAGATGGAATTAAACTTTGGCATGTGCTGAGCAGTAAAAGAAAAAATATCAGAAATGATACGAAGGGATGGGGATGGTGGGTAAATATAAGTGTTGCGCACCATGAATTCTTTTAAAATATCATTTTGAATGGTTCCACTTAAATCAGATAATTTTACTCCTTGTCTTTCTGCCGCCAAAATATACAAGGCCAATATAGGTAACACGGCCCCATTCATGGTCATGGAGACACTCATTTGATTGAGGGGAATTTTATCAAATAATATTTCCATATCTAAGATGGAATCAATGGCCACACCGGCCATTCCTACGTCTCCCGTGACTCGAGGATGATCAGAATCATATCCACGGTGGGTTGCTAAATCGAAGGCAACGGATAGACCTTTTTGTCCTTGCGCCAAATTTTTAAGATAAAACGCATTACTCTCCTCTGCGGTTGAAAATCCGGCGTACTGCCGAATCGTCCAAGGCTTGGAGAGATACATTGAGGCGTAGGGGCCATGCAAAAAGGGAGGAACTCCGGGGAATTGATTTTTTAAATTCATAATCCGTATTCCTTAAAAATTTTTGCATCTTCCTTTCGTTCAAGATGAACAAAATCGATCCAAAATTTAAGGGAAGAAATCTTTCGGTGAATCGGAAAAATGTTGGGAGGCAAAGTAACTCCACTCAATTCCCCTGCTACGATCATAGTATTTTCGGTGCTCCACGATACTTGAGAGTAAGTTTCATCACTTCCACACAGGACAAGAAAATTTTCATGCACTTGCTTCAATTTTGAAACGTCGACCACTGACTCTAAAAATTCTAACGAAACTCCGATGGCCTTAAAAAAATTTTCCGTAAAACTTATTCTTGGTCCTAAGCCGGCCTTTGGGCCGATGATGATCGCCTTCCAGGGAAGATCCCTTAATCCACAGGCCATAGATGCTGATCTTAATTTCTCCCAATCCTGGGAAAAATTTTCTATTTTAAAATCATCAGGTTTAAAGGCGTAATCATCGCTAAGATCGATAAAGTCATTCACGCCACTTAAGATAATTTTTTTCGTTTGAATTTGATTTACTCGAAATTCCCAGTCTTCTTGAACCCATGTTTTCATGAGTTCTTCTTTTTTTTCTTGTTTTGATTTCTCGCTTAACTCGATTAAATTGATGGCCGACTGATAAATGCGATCACTTTGAGCTTCAATAAAGTTTGTTCCTGCTACAAATTTTTGATTGACGTGGGTTTCCTCTTTGAGCACCAAATACTGAGTTAACAAGGACTCTAATTTTTCTTCAACCCACAAAACCTCTTGGCCCGCTTTTTTATCTAACCAAGGGTCGGTGATTTCTATAAAATCCACTTCACACAAGAGGGTCGAAATCAAACAGGCATTGATGCGCAAGATGTTTAAATGCTCTGCATAGTACGTAAAAAAACGTTTATTGATTGCCACATAAAGTTTAGGATTTTTTTCCCCTGGGACTTTAAATTTTTCTTGAATTTTTTTCCATGCCGCAATTTTCGCCACGTTGATCAATGAGTAAGGGGAGAGAGTAAGAACAATGGTGGAAAAATTATTCCTAAATTGATTCATGTAAGCATGAGCAAGTTCTAGAGATGGGCCGCACTTAGTTTGCTCTCTGTATTTAGTCCCATTTAAATAAGATTTCAGTTCTAAATCAGCATCAGAATCCAAATCTCCAAGAGCATATTTTTTCTTCCATTGCTGCTTTTTTTCTGCCTTTAATTCTGACTGATAAAGAGAATTCAAAATAAGTTTCGCATCACTATTGAAACCCTCAGAAGAATGAAAAGGTTCGCTTGCGCTTCCATAAAAAACATCGTTGATTAAACGATGATCCCAAGGAGGCACAGAAACTTGAGAAGATTTCCAGTGAGAAGAAAGTTGAGGTGAGGCCTTGTCCCACCATTCTTGATATTGATCTTTATCGAATGATGATCCACCCACACTCACGCTCATATTAAACTACTATTTTAGAGCGGCCAAATAGGCCACCCAAGAGAGGCAATTTTCTACTTCATTTTTATAAGGACTAAAGACTCCATTTCCCCCGCCCTCATCGTCATCCCCTTCCCAGTAAGGAGTGACACGGCGAAAACCCACTTCTTGCAATAAATCTCGAAGCTCTGGCATCGTCCAAAGTCGCCAATCATAAGTGAAAACATTCACTAATTTTTTTCTACCCTTCGGACGAAAATGAATGGCATAAAAAGATTCTTGGGTGACAGGATCAAATTTTTGGCAATCCCAATAATAAATAAAATCTTTGTGCTCGGTTTCTTCTTCGCACACGGATTGCGCTTCCACGCCACCGAACAAATCGATCACAAAAAGCGAACCCGCCGGAAGGCCATCGTAAACTTTTTTAAAGTATTGCTTCATGAGATCGCGAGTTTTAAAAATAAAATAAGAAAAATTTAAGGCCACCACCATATCGGCCGTAGAATAAGGAACTTCAAGGACATTTCCTTTCAACATTTGGACTTGTTTTTTTTCTTTGATGCTCAATTTTTCAAAGTGATGAATCATCCCATAATTGAGTGGCACTTCATCTAAGTCGACTCCCAAGGATGAAAAAGCAGTCCCTTGCTTGGCCCATTCACAAGCAAGTAGGCCGGTTCCGCAAAAATCTTCCCGCAAGACTTTGGAGTGTTTACCTCGCTCAATTTTACTTATGTGCTGAAGCGTTTCAATTTCACCCGGTGCATTTTGAACGGCCTCTTCGTATAAAGAATACTTGGTATTAACGGTAATTAAATTCAGAGGCCGCTTATCTTTCATGATCTTTATCTCGCTATTTTTTTGCACTCAAATTATCCACTAAAATATTCATCGATTCTTCGATATAAGCATCTTTTTGTAAAGACTCTGTTAACCGCTCAAAGCGTTCCTTATCTTCTGTTTTTGTTAATTTAAGCGCAGAAGTTACTTTGATATTTTGATCAGGCTTTAGATCGTCAAACTCTTTTGATTTAAGACGAATAAGCTCACGTTCCGACCAAAATTTTTCTAAATTTAGAGATCGTAAAGTGGCATCTTTGCGCTCTTTGTACCATTCCACGCTACTTAAAATATGCTTAAATTTTTCACTCTTTTTCATTCGCTCCTGACTCTTTTGCGTGAGATCTTTTCGGTCATAAGTAAATTTTTTCCAGCTACTAAATTCTACTGGCGCGACCTGTCCCCAAGGCAAAGAATAATCTAAGAATCGCTCGCCCTTTTCCAGAACACTCATCGGATCAGGGAGAATGATATCTGGCGTAACACCTTTATACTGAGTTGATCCACCTGTAATTCGGTAAAATTTTTGAATGGTAATTTTAAGTGCTCCAAACGGTGAATAAACTTTTGCGATGGGAGGAATCACGGAATCAAAATCCACTACTTGTTGAACCGTACCTTTTCCGTGCGTGTGATCACCACCCACAACAAGGGATCTTCCATAATCTTGCAAGGCGGCCGCAACAATTTCTGATGCGGAAGCGCTGTTGGCATTCACCATGGTTATCATTGGTTTATCAAATGATATTTCTGGATCATCATTTTTTAAAACTTCTACACTTCCCGTGCTGGCCTTAACTTGGACAATTGGCCCCTTTCCAATAAATAAACCCGACATCATGTTGGCATCAATAAGAGCACCACCACCATTATTTCTTAAATCTAAAATGAGCGCATTCACACCAGCTTTATTTAAATCCACCAACGCTTTTCTCATGTCATCAGTACAATTGCGGCCATTTCGATTGGCAAAGTCGCGATAAAATTTTGGAAGAGTGACATAACCAATTTTATACGGGGAATCTTTTTTCTCTAATATTGTGGACTTCACATAGGATTCTTCAAGAGAAACAACGTCACGTTTCAATTCCACAATGGTCATCATTCCATCAGGCTTCTTAACGGTGAGCTTAACCACGGTTCCTTTCTTTCCTCTAATTAACTTAACGGCATCTTGAATGCGCATGTTGACGATATCGACTGGTTCATCATTGGCCTGCCCGACTTTTAAGATGACATCATCTTTATCAAGTTGCTTTGATTTCCATGCCACACTTCCTGGAATAATTTCTTCCACCTTAATGTACGGGCCATCTTCCCGCAGCAAAGCTCCAATTCCTTCCAATTTTCCAGACATATCAATATCAAAATCATCTTTTTCTTCTGGAACCATGTAGTAAGTATGAGGGTCAAAAACTTCCGTGATGGAGTTATAAAATTTATCTAATTGATAATCGCGTTTTTTGTTCTGCGTTTCTAATCTAGAAAATATTTTTTGATAATTTTTTGTGACCTCGTCTGTGGCCTTGGCGATTAACTGTTCTTGAGTTAACTTAACGACTTTTTTATTTTTCTTTTCTTTTTCTTTTTTAGCTTTTTCTTGCTCTTTTTCTTTTTCTGTTTTTGATCTTCTTCCTTTTTTTACGTCTTCAGGAAAATCTTGTTCTTCTTTGGCATCGGCGTAGCGTCCCATAACTTCAAGTTGCAGCATTTTTTCCCAATAGGATTTTAGCTCTTCTTCAGTCTTTAGAAATTCCCTCTTATCTGGATCCGTTTCAACGGAAGCTACCTGCTTAAAATCAAAAGGCTTTTTAAGACGATCCATCGCATAGGTTTTGATCATCTTGTAGCGTTTATCTAGCAAATCAAAGGCCTCTGTCACGATGGTTAACTTTCCGGCCATGAGTGAGTCATCCATTTCTTTGCGATATTTTTCTAATTGTTTCACATCTGATAAGAGAAGAAATTGCTTACCAAAATCTAATTTTTTAATAAATTCCAGAAAGGATTTTTGTGACAAATCGTCATCTAGTTTCATTTTTGAAAGGTGCATGGTTTCTAATGCCCCTTTAAGCAACCCCCCCAACATCATTTCTCGACTGTACTCTGAGGTGAATTCCTCATTCGCACTCGTTGATTTCTTTTCATCTTCTCTGGAGTAGGCACTGGTGTGTACCACGGATAACAAGAGGATCCACAAAATCCACGGACGAAATAAATTCATAAATTTTTCCTATTCATGTTGAGGCATGGTTAAAGAATGAAAATACCAAAGATTTCCATTATGTTACTCTCCTTATTTTAATGGCAACAGGAATTCTTGCCAAAGAGAATTCTGAGCAAAGTGTACCGTTGGAATTTTATGGTGACTGTGCGATCTTGCGTCTGTTATAAATTTGACTATATTAGTTATTGTTCAATCGATGTCTTTGATGGGGATGAAATTTTGAAAAAAATGCTTGTTGATCACTTGGGAATTGGTGTTTCTGCCCTCTGTCTTATCCATTGTTTGTTTTTACCTTTGGTGATTATATTTTTTCCGGCCATTAAACTGGCGACGAGCGGAATAGACGCACACTTTCACGAAATCCTTTTTTTCTTGATTCTCATTATCAGTTTGCTCAGCTTTATCCCGACCTAACTCAAATCGAAAAAAACGTTATTCATGATTAACCCCATTATCGCACTGACCCTCATGAGTGTTGCTCACTTTGGCTCGGAATTTGGATTTTTCGGGGTTTCTAGTTTGCCGGAAATTCTACTCACGTCGTCGGGTGGATTATTTTTAATTTATACGCATTACCGAAATATTCGTTATTGCAGAGAATGCAAAACGAAGCATCATCATTCTACAACCAATTAAGATAAATTGGATTCTATTTGAGCAAGAAATCGATCAGCTTCCTCGATCTGTGTCTCAGCAAAAACTTCAATACCATTTTGTTTAAGTAGTGAGCTTGTTACTCCTTGTCCCACTATTTTTTTTCCAGAAAAAGAACCATCGTAAATAAAATTAGCTCCACACGAAGGACTACCCTCTTTGAGTATGGCGATTTTAATTTTATGATCAACAATGATTTTCAACGCATTCTGTGCTCCCAAAATAAACAAATCGCTGTAGTCTTGATGGTCTTTTTTTACTACTTTCGCTTTACCACTAAGGACTGCGCTCCCTCCTCCCTCACCAGAAATTTCCGAGGGTGGCCGAGGAACTGAAAACCCTGCTGATACTTCTGGGCACAGAGATACAATCCTTCCCTCATTTTTCCACTTTTCCATAATACTACTTATGACAAGAGCGTCTCCACCATGGTAGCGAACTTTTTCCCCTAATAAACATGAACTAATAAATATTTTTTCCATCATCAAAATTGTATATGAGAGCAAACTAGTGGGCCACAACTGGCTTCAGTTCGCTTTTTTGATGCGAAAATATAGACTGCCAAAGATGAAAAAGATGTTGATAAAATTACGATTTTGCTATCTGGAATTTAGAATAACTAGAAACTTAAGTGAGGCCACATTTCAATTGCCTCAAGTTTTTCGGTAAGTAATAAAAAGTTCATGCACCTGCAAAGCTAGAAAATTATTTCCAAACGCCATGCTTAAATACACCACTAGCTTTGTTTCCATCTGATTTATAGGTATATTTTGTCTTTACTACATGGGCGCCTGGTTCTGTCATTAGAATGATGAATTCGGATTTTTGTCCTTTGCTTGCTTCATCTCTACATCGTTCTTCACTGAAACTATCTTTAAACGTAATTTTAGCTGATCTTACTGAACCTTGGTCATCTCTAGGAATCCACCAAGTGTCGAATCGACATGAATTAGTCGCAAGAACTGACAATGATCCAAGTGACAACAATCCAATCAAAATTTTTTTCATAATTTATTTTTCCTTTTTTCGTGAATCTTTTACGGGATGAATAACATTCCCTACTTGAAAGGAAAAGTTAAATTTGAAATTTTTAGCTCTGAAATCTAATGATGAAAATAAATGAATTGGTTTTTCTATTTGATTGATTCAATGAGTTTAATAAACTGATGACAGAAATTTTCTATAAATCTGGGCTTAAAAAAAATTAAAGCTTTTGAAATTTAGGGTTTTATTTTTAAACCTATCTTTTTTCTGGTTGAAGGTAAATTAGTCAATCCACTTTCCAAATCATCAAGGCGTTCGAACACGATTTTAAACTTCGCCGTTTTCTGTCAAAAGCAGAGGGAGTTTTACTTTTCCGCCTCAACCATTTTTTGAAGACACAGATTGTGACTTCAAAAAATCCTATTCTGCTTGAGTTAATTGAAACATAAAATAATCGGGAAATCGGTTTATATTTCTTCTTACTGCTTGATTTAAAACTTTGGTATCAATCCCATTAAGTTTTGCTATATCACTATCAAGTATTACTTTATAACCACGGATCAGATAAATCATTTCCTTTATGGCCGTTATTTCAATTTCAACACGTTTTCGGTTAGTCATAAAAAGTTCATGCTATTGCAAAGCTAGTGAATGTTAGAAAAATTACCACCAAATTCTATCGTATTTTTTGAATAGTTGTATGTGGCCTTATGAAAAAGTTTTAATTTATCACCATCAATTGAAACATTTACAACTACGTCGGCCTGACCATTGTTCCATGCTAATTTTAAATTATTTCCGTCAATGGTTCCGACAGGGCCGTTATTTACAGATAAGACGTTTCTCCCTTGGACACTAAAATTAGCATTAAATCCCATTTGAAAACCACATATTGAGGGATAGTAAAGTATAACGTTACTGCTAGTTGCTTCAAAATAAATCTCTTCCTGATCACAATTAATTCTATTATTTAAATTTTTTTGAAAATAAGCTTTTCCAACCCAAGTATTCGATGGTTCTGCAAAAGACAGCAACGGAAAACACAATATAATAATCCATTCAATTAATTTCATACTTCTATCTCCAAAGAACAGTTTTTCAATCGAAAAAAGGTAACATTAAGAGGGTGGAAGTTAAATTTAAATTAATTAAATGTAAGAGAAAAATAATTACAAACTTTAATTCAGTTGAGAGGTATGTTGCCAATAAAAAATAAATGACCGTCACAGTCTAAAATTTACAATGCACCCAAAAAATCAAAAACTAATTTGTATTTAAAAATAAAATTTGGAAGGAAAAAAATCCGAAAAAACTATTTTTTCTTGGCGTATTTTTTCATGAAGCGATCAACACGGCCTTCTGTATCCATTACTCTTTGAGTTCCGGTAAAGAAAGGATGTGATGCACTTGAGATATCACACTTATAAAGAGGGTACTCTTTGCCATCTTCCCAAGTAACTTTTTCTGAAGTCTTTACTGTTGAACCAATGATCACAGAAAAGTTTGCACTTAAATCTTGAAATACTACTGGTCGGTAATTTGGGTGAATGTCTTTTTTCATGAGATCCTCGTCATAATAAATTCAATAACTAAACAGAGATTATAGTCCAGCTGCGCTTTAGCGTCAACGCCGGATTAAAAAATTTGTAGAGATTACTCTATTTTCCTTTCGTCTTTTTCATAAATGGGAGGGCATCTTTTAATTCCCATTTCTTTAATATCTCTTCGTTGCGCATTTCTTGAGGTAGGGAAAAATTACTCACCCCTGATTTCAAATAGGGGCCATATTTTCCGACATACAACGCCACTTTCTTATTGGACGCTGGGTCTTTCCCCAAATCCTTGAGCATCGTTGCCCCTCGAGACGCCACTTTGGGCTGCGCTAAAATTTCCAACGCCTCATCTAAAGTGACGGTGTGAACATTGAGAATTTTTCCTAAGGACCGAAACTCTCCATCACAAGCAACGTACGGCCCAAAGCGACCGTTGTTAGCGAGCACAGGTTTTTTGCTTTCCGGGTGCAGCCCCAACTCTCTTGGAAGGGATAACAAATTGAGCGCTTGCTCCAAGGTAATCGTCGCCGGTGTCAGTGGAGGGGTGATGCTGGCGCGCCTAGGTTTCACGTCTTTGGCCGCCTCAGGATCCACTTCACCCAGTTGTACGTAGGCACCAAAACGTCCAAGCAAGCAGTAAACATTTTTACCACTCTTGGGATCAACCCCAATCGGTGTTGGCCCTTTTTTACTGTGCTCAATCATCTCCGTTATATTTTCGGCGGTGATGTCGGCGGGTGCCACGTCTTCAGGAATGGAGGCGTGCACTTCTTCTTTCGTTTTCTTATCAATGGTCACCACGTAGGGGCCGTAGCGTCCGATTTTTAATTCCACTATTTTATCAAGCTGCGGCAAACGCACCGTTCGGCTCTGCTCAGGTTTAATGGATTTTTCTTGGGCCTGAACTTTTTTCTGAAGTCCTTTAGGCCCACTATAAAATTGTTTCAAGTAAGCGAGGGATTCTTTTTTTCCTTCTGCAATTTCATCTAACATATTTTCCATTTCAGAAGTGAAACTATAATCAATTAGGTCTTGAAAGTAATCTTCGAGAAGTTGAGTGACAGCAAAACCCGTGAGTGTGGGAATGAGGGAACTTCCATCTTTGCGAACATAGCCACGCTCAATGATGGTTCCAATGATCGATGCGTAGGTGGAAGGACGGCCGATGCCTTCTTTTTCTAAGCGCTGAATGAGTGACGCTTCTGAGTAACGTGCTGGCGGCTTTGTTTCATGAAACGCAGGAATCAATTTTTCTAAATTTAATTTTTCTCCCACCTTCATGGCAGGCAGCGTGACTTCTTGGTCTTCGAGTGCCGCTTCCGGATCATCGCTTCCTTCGACATAAACACGCAAGAAACCCGCAAATTCAATTCGCGATCCATAGGCCGCCAATTCAAAATCTCCGGCCTTAATTTTCACGGTCATATTTTTTTTATGGCAACGCTCCATTTGGCAGGCCATGGTTCGTTTCCAAATTAATTCATAGAGAGTTTTTTCTCTGCCACTCATACCGATGTCATCAGGGTGCAAAAACTCTACGCCTGCGGGACGTATGGCTTCGTGAGCTTCTTGCGCACCTTTATTTTTGGAAGAAAAATAGCGCACTTCTTTGGAGAGAAATTGTTTTCCGTAAAGTTTTTCAACGGCCGTGCGGGCCGCATTGGTTGCTTCACTTGAGAGAGTGGGAGAATCGGTTCTCATGTAAGTGATCAAGCCTTCCTCATAGAGCTTTTGGGCCACTCGCATAGTATCTCGCGCTGTCCAACCCAACTTACGGTTGGCCTCTTGTTGAAGAGATGACGTGATAAAAGGGATGGAAGGATTAGAGTAGACGTCTCGCTCCTCCACATCACTAACCGTGAACGTTTCATTTTTGATCTTATTTAACTGAGTATCAATGGTATCTTTGGCAAGGATGATATATTTATCGGCCTTATCTTTGGGTATGAGTCCAGTGAGTTCATCAAAATCTTTTCCGGTGGCCACGCGCTTGGGGCCAACCATTTGCAATTTAGCAGGAAATTGTTCTTTGGAAGTTTTCGTTGCGGGAAAAAGTTGCGCGGTAATGGACGCGTAATCGGCTTTTCGAAAAGCAATGCGCTCGCGTTCGCGCTCCACGATCATTTTTACACCGGTCGATTGCACGCGTCCTGCCGAGAGGCCATAAGCAATTTTTTTCCATAGAAGTGGCGAGAGAGTATATCCATAGAGACGATCAAGAATTCGGCGCGCTTCCTGCGCACGCACCAAAGACACATCAAGTTCGCGGGTATTTTTAAGGGCCTTTTGAATCGCATCTTTGGTGATTTCGTGAAACACCATGCGCTTAACGGGGACTTTTGGTTTGAGTAGCTCAATGACGTGCCAAGAAATACTTTCTCCCTCTCTGTCCTCATCGGTCGCGAGATAGATAATGTCGACATCTTTGGCGAGGGCCTTGAGTTCGCGAACGCGCTTAGTTTTATCTTTGGGTATTATATAGAGGGGCTCGAAATTTTCTTCGACGTTGACCCCTAGTTTTGCCCACTCAGTTTTCTTGAGTGCGAGCGGGATGTCCGATGAAGACTGAGGAAGATCGCGCACGTGACCAAAGCTGGCCTCGATTCGATAATTCTTTCCCAAGAATTTCTTAATGGTATTGGCCTTGGTGGGTGACTCAACAATGACGAGGGCCTTTTCAACGGACATAACAGTACTCCATATTCAGATACTCAAAGATATACCTATCATCATTAAGGCCTAAGGCCCAGTGATTTGGCAAAACTTGTTTTTTTATCCGAAAATTAATTTTAGTTTTAATATGAGCGGGGTTTTAAACAGAATTAGGGGCCGAAGCCCCTTTCGTCAAGAAAATTATTAGAATTAAATGATATGGTTTTCTAAATTTTTAAAAATTTAGTTTGTTTATTAAAGTTAGGAACACTTGGTTTTATATAATAACTACTTTTTGTCGTAGGATCAGTCCTGTAACAACTAGACATCAAATATTGAGACAGATCAACTTGATCATCACCAACAGACAAGCTAAATTCCCCGTTTTCGTATAAACCATTAACATCCTCTCTCAAAGATAATTCATGGAAATGCTTCTTTGCTTGTCTATTTTTCCAACATTTTATATCAATTGTGTTCATTACTTTTTTTGATTCAGCTTCACCTAAAACAAAAAGTACTCCGCCCATCACCATAATACTATTTGATTGTCTTTCAAAACCATTTCCTGCAAGAAATCCCGCCGCTGCTGAAAACACAACTAATCCAAAATTTTGAGTAAAAATTAAGGCAGATTGGGCCTTTTGGATTGGCGCCATAAGCACAGATAGCAAAAGTAACATTTGAATAACAGTTTTCATTATAGACTCCCTGGGTTATTAAAATTAATGAAGCTTGATAAATATTTTTTTACTTCACCTTCGTTTTTATATTTTTTCATAATTTCTTGCCCGCTAAATTTGAACAGCACGCTAGAACTACTATTCAAAGAAACATCATTAACATTGATTATCACACCATCTGGATTACTTCCGATGGTAGGAAAAAAAGTAATTTTATTTTCCCCTTTGGTTATGAAACTACATGGAAAATATATTTTTGTGTCTTGTTCTCTTGATGACAAAGAACCAATCATTTGGTCATTGATGTAAGCAGCAAATCCGTCAATTTGTGTTTCATAATTTAAATCTATCGAACAATCTTTTCTTTCTCCGTGAGCTTTAATATTTGGTGATCGTTTAAAAGTATTCGCTACTTTTTTATACGAAGAGTTAGGCAAATAATCTTTAAGTTGATCTTTATATCGAGAAGCTGGTTCATAAAATACAACCTCGTAATTCTTATTATTTAATTCATAAGTTTCAACTAAACTACGACCTGCACAGACATAAAGAATAATTCTCTTTAGTGACAGAGGCATATTTGCAAAAAAAGAAGAGGGAAATACTCCCTTCATTGCGTCAGTAAGAAAAGTGACATCAGCTTTACCATCGCTATCTTCAGATACAATTTTAGAGTGTGAATGAATAAAAATCTCTGATGGTTTTCTTTTACTAACAATTGCATGAATCGAGTTAATACTTTGATTTTCAATTACTTCCCACCCATTCTTGATTAAGAAAGGTTTAATTTTTTTGTACGCCCTTTCGAAAATTTTATAACCCTTAGCATCTGCCTCTTTATCCAATAAAGTCTTTTGATTATTTAAGATTGAGGAAGCATCTTCTAAAACGTGAAAATTCCCCTCATCTTCGCTTAGCATCGTTAGACATATAGCCTTATTCTTCGCATTTTGGGATTTTCCAAGTCTTTGAGTAAAACCATTTTCGCGAAACAATCGGCTTATTAAATTTAACTTACCGTGAATTTTTTTTAATTTATTTTTTTCACTTTCTGTCAAAACCGCCAAATTAAAATTAACAAATGCAAGTTTAAGACTATCGTTAGTGCCCAATTCAGTTTTTTCAAAATCGGTTAACTCATTATCCATAAATTTATCATCGACAATTTCATTTGCACTTTGTTCCGTAACAAATGATTTAGGAGAAAATATATAATCAAACAGAAACCGATAATTAGAAAAATATTTTTTAATACTAGGTTTAGATTTCTTTTTATTTTCAAGCTTCTCTTTTTTGGTTTCTAAACTTTCTTCGGAAAAGTGAAATTCACACCACTTCCCCATGGAACTGGCCAACGCAAAATTACTTTGAAACATGACTGCGGTGACGATGAATGTGTAAATGATCATTTTATTCATACTAATAAACCTATTATTTATTCTATAAAAAATTCACAATCCCTATGTTTCAACTTTGATAAGTTTACCACGTCTCCCCATATGCTGATTTTCGCTGGATTGATTTAAGGTAATAATTACTAGTGTGAAAAAAAATGATACAGTTTGAGATGTTGATTAAAAAATCAGGTGTAAAATCCCATAGCGATTGTAAATTTTTTGGGCATGCTAAGTGATGATAAACTCATTAAAAGAAGGGAGCATGCTGAACATGCCCCCTACATAAGAAAAACAAAATTATCTTAAGAACAATAAGTCAAAATAACTAGGTAGCGGCCAATAAGATTCTGGAATAGAATCCTCAAGAACGTTACACTCTGTTGCTATCTTCTCCACAAGCGGCATGATTTCGTTCGCAATTTTCTTCGCCACTTCTTCTTCAGTCCCGTGGTGAGTTTTGGCCCAGGTATCATTTAATTGCTTATAAATCCCATCGATTTCTTTTAAGTGATGAGCGAGCGACGTTAAGCGAGATAACTCCACATCGGCCGGGCATGAAATTTCTTTCGAATGATAAACTGTTTGAGCAAGTTCATTTTTGTAAGCAAAGGCGGCCGGAAGCACAAAGCGGTCCACTAACTTTTTCATCCCTTGAACTTCGATGGAACGGTATTTAATGTAGCGCTCGAGGGATACGTTGTTGAGAGAATGCAACTCACTTTCCGTGAATACATTTTGAGTCGTTAAGAATTCATGATTCTTTTTCTCACCAAACGCAATGAGGGAATCGGGAGTCGTTCGGTAATTAGGAAGGCCTCGTTTCTCTGCTTCTTTTACCCAATCAGATGAATAGCCATCACCATTGAATACGATCGCTTTACATTCTTTGTAGATTTCTTTGGTTAATTTTTGAAGCGCTTCTTGAATTTTTAATCCACTACTTAAATAAGTTTCAAGTTTTGTCGTTGCAGCAGCAAAACTATCTGAAACGGCCGCATTGAGCACGGCGAGTGGAAGACCAATAGATGCGCTTGAACCTACCGCGCGAAATTCAAATTTATTTCCTGTGAACGCAAAAGGGGAAGTTCGGTTGCGATCGGTATTGTCTTTGAGAAGATTGGCGAGCTGATTCGCGCCCAAATCTAAAATTTTTTGCTCTTCAGGAGTGTAAGCGTGATCAGCTATGAGTGTTTCTAAAATTTTTGTAAGCGTATCTCCTAGAAAAACGGAGATGATGGACGGCGGCGCTTCGTTGGCCCCAAGTCGGTGATCATTGCTGTGTGAAGCAATGGAGGCGCGAAGTGCAATGGAGCGCTTAAATACCGCCTGACAAACCACGGCCACAATCGCAAGAAAGGTGGTGTTTTCATGGGGCGTTTTACTTGGCTCTAAAAGATTTCGTCCCTTGTTATCACTCATGGACCAATTTAAATGCTTTCCACTTCCGTTAATTCCTTTGAATGGTTTTTCATGGAGCATACATAGAAATCCGTGACGATCGGCCACCTGACGAAGAGTCGACATCACTAATTTATTTTGATCATTGGCCACATTGGCTTCCGTAAAGATGGGCGCCAATTCAAATTGACCAGGTGCTACTTCATTGTGACGAGTTTTGGCAGGAATACCTAGTCGGTACAATTCAATTTCTACGTCTTGCATGAAGGCGAGTACGCGGTCAGGAATCGTTCCAAAATAATGATCTTCTAATTGCTGATTTCTGGAAGTTAAACTTCCAATCAAACTTCGGCCAGTCATGATGATATCTTCTCGGTCCTGCGCAAAAATTTTATCAACTAAAAAATATTCTTGCTCCACACCGCAAGTAACTTGCACATGATCCACATCTTTAAAACCGGCAGTGGTTAAAAATTTGGTCGCATTTTTTCCAAGCGAGTTATTTGAGCGAATGAGAGGAGTTTTCGCATCGAGAGCGTCTCCATGATAGGAAACAAATGCGGTAGGAATATAGAGCGTTTTTCCATTAAGGCCATCACGAATGAAGATGGGAGAAGTTAAGTCCCAAGTCGTGTATCCACGAGCTTCGAAAGTACTGCGCGTCCCACCGCTTGGGAAAGAAGAAGCGTCTGGTTCACCTTGTATCAATTGTGAAGCGCTCAGTTTTTCAATGGGTCGACCGGCCTCAATGGATAAAAACGAATCATGCTTTTCTGCTGTATCCCCTGTGAGAGGCTGAAACCAGTGACAAAAGTGAGTTACCCCTTTTTCTAAGGCCCAATCAAGAACCACACCGGCCACATCATTGGCCATTTCTTTGGTGAGTGTTTTTTTTCCTGAAAGTACGTCGCCCAGAGCTTCTCTCGTTTCTTTTTTTAGAGATTTACTCTCCAATACGTAAAATACATTTTCCCCGTAGTACTGACTAATTTTAAGGGGACGGCCTTGTGGCCCTGCCGGCACTTGTCTTTCCAGCGGTCTTCTTAGGGCGATGGATTTTCTTGAGTCTTTTTTCCAGGTTTGGTTCATCAGTAACTCCTTTGGGTAGGTGTGTAGCACTAGATATACTAAATATTAATTTCAAAATAAGTAAATTTACAGACGCATGCAAGGAACATGGATATAATAGCGTTCTTAGACAAGAAAAAGAACAACTTCCATGAAATTTTTTCTACGAAAATGGGTAGAGCTCAACGCTTCGATCCCCATGAGAAATTCAAAAAAAATTAGGCCGTTTTGGCATATTTTGAGAGTGATATTTAAGACCTACCCCAAAGATTTGGGCCTGGGAATTTTATTTCTCATGGCCATCAACACAATTGAAATGTCTCAGCCCATTTTTTTAAAGAAGATAGTCGACAAGATAACTCAGACAACGAACTGGCAAATTCAAGACTATTTTTTCCCTATTGGGTTATTATTTATGGCCTATCTTGGAATGAGTATTGCTCGTTGGCTTTGGAGATATTTCTTACTTCGGGCCGCAAGAATGATTGAAAGTCACACGCGACTTCTCATCATGCAAACCACGTCCTTGACCCCCTATTGGGAGCTAAATAAAGTAAGCACCGGAAGTCGCATCAGTGAATTAAGTTACGACGTCACCGTCTTACAAACTTATATCGCTCCTGGACTCATTATTCTTTGTGATATTTTTATTTACATACCGCTCATATCATCTGTCATCTATTGGCAAGTGGGCCCTCAAGGTCTTTGGATCTGTTTGCCCTATTTATTTCTCACTTTTTTTTCCATCGTTGCATCGACCAAAATGCGAAAATATTTTCAAAATTTATCCCACGATTATTCTTCCCTAAGTACATTATCATTCGAAGACATCAGCGGAATAAAATTCTTTAGATCTCATCAGCTATTTGCTCACAGATTTGACAGCTACAAAAATCTCGTTGGAAAAACCTTAAAGTGGAATAGAAAAATCAATCAATGGCAAATCTTTTTGGAAGGTTTCGTGGTGATTGCATTATTTCTCGCTCTGGCGATTTTATTTTTTAGTGCTTTTTACCATCCACACCTATATACCGTTGGATCCATGGCGCTTTGTGTTGCTTTAATGGATCGACTTACCTTTCCCTTTCTTGCCTTCTCCCACTACCTAGGATTTCATCACAAATTGGCCGGAAGTGCTCCGAGACTTCTTCCCTATTTTATCAAGTGGCAAAAGGAAGCGTCGCTTAAGTCCAACGCGATAGGAGATGAAAAAATAAGTTTCCAGCAAATAAAAATAAAAGAGCTTCGTATCAAAAATGATGACGAATCCTTGCTTCTTTATGTTCCTTCCTTTGAATTAAATCTTGGCGATCGCGTGGGGGTCGCTGGAAAAATTGGAAGTGGTAAATCTCTATTTTTAAAATTGCTAAGTGGTATCATCCCTGAGTCCCAACTTTCTTATGAAGAATTTACCTTTAACGGAAAACCTTTTTATCCTCACGGAGTTCAGGTCCTTCCCTCTCTTTTGGGTTATTGCCCACAAAATGCACAAATATTTGAATCCACCATTGAGCGAAATATTGTCCTTCATCGCCCCTACGACTTAAACAAATTAAATGAATGTATCAACGCTTCAGAAATGAAACAAGATCTCCAATCTTGGAAAAATCAACTTCTCACGGAAGTGGGAGAAAAAGGGATTACCATTTCAGGGGGGCAAAAACAGCGCTTAGCGTTGGCAAGAGTTCTCTACGGAACACCGTCTCTCTTTTTATGGGATGACATTGTCTCTGCACTAGACCACGCCACCGAAGAAAAAATCATGAAAAACTTGCTTGCCCAAAAATATCCTTCGGCCATGGTTCTTGCCACTCACAGGACCAGTGCCTTGGCCGGACTAGACTCCTATTTTGAAATTGAAAATAAAACACTCATTCAAAAGGGAAAATATGGAATCTAATCCTTTTGTCTTAAATGAAAATGAGAAAAAATATTTTATTAAACTAAGTGATGGTAGTTTTTGGAAAATTTTATTGGAATCCATTAACGATGTTAAATTTTTGCTTCCCTATTTTCGGTTAAATACGAGACTAATCATTCTTTCTTTTCTCTCGTTTTTACTTGGATCATTTTCTTTATTTTTAATTCCTAGATTAATCGGAAGACTCATCGATTCCTATAGCAGTGTTGTCATCACGCAAAAAGAAAAATTTTTTCAGCTCTTTTTCATCCTCGCTGTTTTATTTATCGCAAGAATCATTTTTGAAGGCCTCTTTAAATATCTATTCGTAGTCGTTGGCCAAAGGGTTTCGAGGAAACTGAGAGAAGATGTGTTTTATAAAATTTACCGGACGCCGCAAATCTTTTTTGATCTCAATGCGGCGCCTAGGGTTTTAAGTCGCGCGGTTAATGACATCACTCAAACGGAATCTATCTTAAATGTAAGTGTGTTTAGTATTTTTAAAGATTTGACCATGGTCTTTGGTGCCGTCGTCAGTGCTTTTTTTATTTCGCCCTGGATGGCGCTTCCCATGTCCGTGGTGCTATTTATTCTTCTCTACGCTTTGGCCTATATTTCTGCTCAGGGCCGAGTTAATAATTTAAGAACAAGGTCGCTTGCCGCTAAAAAAAATGCCTCCCTCTCTGATTATATGAATAATCAAGAATCCGTCATCGCTCATCAGTGGTCACCGTTTATTACTCAAAATTTTACAAGATTAAATAAACTCTTTTACCTTCTCCACAGTGCTGCTCTTATTCGGTGGGCCACTTTTACGGCCATTCATGCGATTAGTATTGGATTTATCCAGTGCAGTTTATTACTTCTAGGGGTTTATTTTATCTCTCAGCACCGTTTAAGTGTAGGGGAACTGGTTTCTTGTATTAGTTATTCGGCGATGATGTTTTCCCCCTTTTTTGATCTCTCAACTAAAGTGCAAGAAATCCTCAGTGGCCTTGCTTCCTTGGGACGGCTCAGTGATTTTTTTAATGTTCCTGATTCAGTCAATCAATTAAAGTCTGGCGCCTCATCAACAAATCGTGAGACATGGTGGAAAGCGCCCATCGAAATTAAATTTAAAGATGTTTATTTTACCCACGGTGATAACGATATTTTATTTGAAAATTACTCCCTTACTTTTGAAGCAGGTAAGGCAACCGCCATTATGGGACGCACAGGTAGTGGAAAAACCACGCTGATCAATTTACTTTTGCGTTTATACCCTTTGAAATCTGGGAAAATTTTACTCAATGGAACTTCAGTCGATGATTTTGATTACGAAGAATTTTACGCCAAGATCGCCTACGTCTCTCAAGATCTCTTTGTTTTCAGAGGGTCAATTAGAGACAATCTCAAATTAGGCCTGGAAATGAGTGATGAGATCATTCTTGAAACGCTACGCAAACTGCAATTTCCTATCGAAAATTTTGAAAATGGTTTGGATTTTAAAGTGACCATGTTTGGCCAAGAAATCTCTACCGGGCAAAAACAACTTATTATGCTCGCAAGAATTTTATTAAAACACCCCAGCATCATTATTCTCGACGAAGGAACGGCCCACCTTGATGGAAATACGGAATCCAGTTTCTATCAACAACTGCGTTTTCATTTTCCCAATATTACGATGCTAGTCGTTGCCCACCGGGAGGCCACCTTAAAATATGTCGACCACATTGTGCACCTCGATCAAAGGTGACGTAGAATTTATGATTTCTCACCACTGGTTAAAAGAAGGAAGTGTGCAAGTTTTGATTTCTGTACTGAACTCAAGCGAGGCGTTGATTTCTAAACAACGACAACAGGAATTAAAAGATCAAAATTTAAAAACTCTTTTGTCCGACAATCATTTGAATTTAAGCTACGATGAATTTTTTAATTTAAAATCAGTTCCTGAAAAACAAATTTCCTTAAGTCACACAGAAAATGTTTGCGTATCATTCATGACACAAAAATCCAGTACCCATTTTTATGGCATTGATATTGAATCAAGTGATCGAAAGATTTCGCCAAGAGTAGAGCAGTGGATTTTGAGAAACCATGCTCTTCATTCTGATCCTTTGATCGCATGGATACGATGGGAAGCCTACTTCAAGGCAAATGCAAAACTAAAAGAATTTAATAGTGATGAAAAAAAAATTATTCCCCAATTTGAAGAAATCTATTTTAAGCGATTTTGTATTTGTCTTTGCTTACTTCAAGATATTGACTAGATGACATCCTCTTTATCAGATTCAAATAGAGGAACTTTATCTTGGATAGATTTTTTTTCTATTGAGGGTTGGTTATTTTGTTCTTTCCAAGGAAAGGATACTTCGATGGCGCCATCTTTTTGTGCAATTTTACTATTGGATTGATCTAAATCAGCTGGGACATTTTGAGTGTATTCAAAACGCTGAACACCTCCGATTTTTTGCTCTCCTTTGATGGTAATATATCCACCTTTAACTTCAATCTTTAATTCCGTTTTTTTATCTTTGGGCCTTATTTCCAATACTCGTCCCTTTTTTTCGTTGCGCCACTTCATGTCATATAAATTTCCTGAACTCGCGTCACTATCAAGACTAAACGCTTGAAAAAAAGAAGACTCCGATTTCCCAAGAGAACTTCTCAGATCTTCAAAATCTTTAAAAAGCGATTTATCGCCGAAATCCTTCATCATTTCTTGTCGCATTTTTTTAATTTGATTTAAGATTTTAGAAAGATCCGGGGAATCAAAGAAGTCATTGTTTATAGTATCATTTGGATCTAACTTGTCCTTATTAACGACGTTTGCTCGTACAGAGTTTGTAGTGATAAAAGAAATTAAAACAACTAAAAAAAATCTTTTCATAAATTCCTCGCCATTAATTTATCATAATTCATTTTCTTTTATCATTTGTTATTCAAAAGCAAAAATTGAGTCAATTATTACCTTATTCTTTTTGTGTTAAGTGACGTCCTCATGTAAATTAGAATTACTAAACTTATAAAAACTGGATAAATCAATGAAATTTAGTCGGACTTTTACGGCGATCTATACTTTACTCAGTTTACTCCTCATCTATCCCACTTATGCTCAAAAAGGCGACGAATTAGTATCTCTTATTCCTTACCACTTTGTTGTACCGAATAACGAGGGGAATGGAAAATTTTCGAACACTCACCTCTTAGCGATGAAGTTAACAATCCAACCAGGGTGGCACATTTATTTTCATAACCCGGGTGACTCAGGACTTAGGACGGAATTTAAATTTGCGCCTAATTCCTTTACGTTGGCGTCTTGGCCAATGCCCGAAACCTTTAAAGAAGCCGGTGATCTATGGACTTTCGGCCATCATGATGAAAGTGTGTTCTTTTTTTCACCGACCTTAGATATTGGTAAAATTAAAAGTATCAACTTTGAAACCATATACCTTATATGCAAAGATTTGTGCATCCCTGGTAAAAAATCCCTCGGTGTTGATTTTGCCAATCTTAAGGCAGAAACCAATGCTGAAATTTTAAATTATTGGGAAATGACTCCCCTTCCCTCTAACGATCTTCCGTTAGGTTTCAAATATGAAATCACAGCGGCCTCTCCAGAGGCGAAAGATGAATTGTGGCTCAAGTATGAGATACCCTACTCCTCAAAATTTTTAGATTTTAAAAATCACAATTTAGTGGTTCCTCATAATAAGCCGGCCTATGGTTGGGGCCATGAAGAATTGAAATTTGATGAAAAAAATAAGCTCATCCGTGGTTTAATAAAAATTTCTTGGGATGGAAAATATCAAGACCCAGTTCAGCCAACTCCGGGAGTGGGAAAATTATCTGCCGCCACAGAATTTTCGATCAATTTAAATTATTATCCGAGGCCCATTGTTTTAAAGCTTCCCCTTACATCCATCGCACCTTTTGATGAGGCGCAGTGGAAAAATTTTCAAAAATTACCAAAGATAACCGACGAAAAAATCGCGTCTCAATCGACAGAATCGACTTCTCTTTTTTTAATGATATTCTTTGCCTTCCTTGGTGGCCTCATTCTTAACTTCATGCCCTGCGTGCTGCCTGTGATCACTTTAAAATTTTTTCAACTGGTAAAATCTACCAGTAAACCTAATAAAGATTTTTACTTGCATAATTTTTGGTACTCCCTTGGCGTCATCGGATCGATGTTAGTTTTGGCCTGTACCATCATTTCATTAAAATCCGTCGGCCATTCCATCGGTTGGGGATTTCAAATGCAATCACCAGGTTTCGTTTTTGTCATGTTGGGCGTTCTCTTTACCATGACCTTGAATTTGTTTGGCCTCTTTGAATGGAAATTAATTGGCGGCAATTTAACGAAAATTAATTTTCAGCACGATCACCTCAACCATTTTTGGAGTGGAGTATTAACGGCCGCGCTCTCAACTCCTTGCTCTGCACCTATCTTAGGTTCGGCCCTCACATTCGCATTCTCTCAAGAAAATTTTCTTATTTTGGTTATCTTCTTTTTTATTGGATTGGGGCTATCCTTTCCTTTTGCGCTCATCTCCCTCTTTCCCTCAATTCTAAAATTTTTTCCAAAACCTGGTGCTTGGATGGAGCTGCTAAAATATTTCCTTGGCCTCAGTATGCTTCTCTCAACTTTTTGGCTTTTTGATGTGCTCATCGAACTTTTAAGAGAACAAGATGCGTTTTGGCAACTAACCACTCTCATGGGATCTATTTTTTTTATTATCTTTATTTGGAAGAAAAAAAAAGACTATCCCAAAACTATTTTGATTTTCTCAAGCCTTCTTTTAAGTTATTCAATTAATACTTCCTATCAATTAATGTCCCCAAAAGAGAACAGCAACATTTCGTCAAACTGGATTCGTTTCAATAATGAAGCTGAAAAAGAATTGCGAACTTCTCAACAACTCGCGTTTATAGATTTTACCGCTAAGTGGTGTATTACCTGCCAAGTTAATAAAAAATTGGTGATGGAAACCCATGACTTTCAAGAATTTGCCAAGTCGATTAGCATGAAAACTTACCGCGCGGATTGGACGAATCAAGATCCGTGGATTACAGAATTTTTAAAAAGTCATGGGGCCGTTAGTGTGCCGGCCTATTTTGTTATCAAAGGTGATCAAACAATCTTCATCGGGGAGACGATTTCCATTAATGGGCTTGATCAAAAAATCAAAGAGAATCATCTTTGATCAAACTCAATCATTCAGTAGAAGCGCTTCATTCCATAACTGTTCTCTCATCTGAAGCGCATCCTGACCGGCCAAATAGGCAAGCTGCTTTAGTCGATCATCATTTCCCGTGAGAAGATTAAGACATTTGAGGGCGAGCGGGCCGTGCTCTCCACTATCAATTTCAATATGCCTCTCTAAATAATAAATCAAAGTGGGCGCCGGGACTTGTTCTTGCTTCAGTATTGAAACGATCGCTTCAAACATATCTGGAATTAATTTTTCTCTTCCATAAAAAAAGTTGGCCGCGACTTCCACCACGTGTCCACTCATCGCCACCTTAAGGTTGTGCTCGACAAATTTTCTCGCCCCTTTAGGAATATAAACCGTGTCTCCGCTACTTACGTAATTGCGAATTTCTTTGGTGCTTGCCCCCACTTCTTCCATGCCCTTGAGATAGAGCTCGAAATGAGAAATAGGACGCCCGTCAGGGCCAAGGTCACTCTCCTCCCCCAAAACAATTTGATTAATTAAACGCACCATCTCCGTGGGATAAATAGAAGGTTTCCAGGGTAGCTCAACACAAGTGATGTGCCTTTGCAGCGACTTAAGTAAGCTCATGAAATCCCAAACAGCAAAGACATGAAAACGCATAAAATTTTGCAGCCGCTCTAGATTGCTTAAAGTCTGATAGACGGGGTGGTGAGTGAGTTCATTTTGCTTGAATAGTATTTGGTCCATGGTCACCTACTTCAATCTTGGACATAGTCTTGAACTTAATCTTTGGACGACAAAGTTTTTAACGTCTCTATGTCCATTAATTTATCATCCATTTGTCGTTGGTGCAAACTTAGATTCAAAGCGGTACATGGTTTTAATGTAAGGCACAAATTCGTCACTCTTTAAGATCCAATTACAACCTTGACCGTTGGCGGGCTGGACCGGATCCATTTTTGCCGATGGTTGCCTTAAAATTTTTTTCGTTTTTTCAGAGCAGGGATTCGTGTCATGAATCCGCACTTCGCACTGCTTTGTCGTTCCCACAATATTTAAAGCGTGAGCAACTGTTGGAAGATCACTGCCTTCAGGACTGGGTACGAAAATAGTAACTAGTAGAGGATTGGCCCAAAAAGAATTTTCAAAATAATTTTTAGGTAAATATTTCATTTGAAAGTAATAACTGAAAATCTTTTCTTGCAAATTAGATTTAGCTGAATAAGTTTGATAACCATAATTAACTTCACGATCTTGAACACTTCTTTTTCCATAGGCCTTGGCGGGAGCACAAAGGGAATCGGCCAGAGCAAATTGCATCACTGGATAGAGCGTTTTATTCGCTAAATTTTTTTGACTAAATAGCTGGGAAATAGATCGCATTCGTCTATCTCCAAAAAATTGAGAGGCCCTTTGAATAATTTGATTCACTGAATTTTGCGGATCAGAAAAAATAATGATGGAATCATCAAGTTCCACATTTCTTGCAATACATCGAAAGCAATTATTTAATTTATTTTTCCACTGCGCACTCGTGTAAGTATCTCTGTCCCCCATCCCAACGTCATCCTGGCAAGCATTCTCCCCGGTGGTCCCTGGTGATATGCAACTCCAATAGGACTTAGTTACATCTTCAAAAATCTCGGCCAATTTTGATTCAAAGTTTTCTAAATTAAATTCCCCAAGAGAATCCGAAAAAAAATACGACCAAACTTTTTGTGGGAGGCAAACGCCGCGAGCATTGATATCTGAAATGAGAGTGGGAATTTCGTCGTTATAAGTTCCATCTAAAAATTCGGTGGGCCCTGAAACCCTGTTCTCCATTTTGATCAC
Organism: Bacteriovoracaceae bacterium; assembly: GCA_029865945.1. Lineage (GTDB taxonomy): Bacteria > Bdellovibrionota > Bacteriovoracia > Bacteriovoracales > Bacteriovoracaceae > JARXAH01. Next base: position 49,730 of record JARXAH010000054.1, read on the forward strand.
ACGATTGGCCAATATTTCACTGGATTGATTTCGAAGTGAAAGAAGTGAAGTTAAGACTCCAGATCCCTCCTCCATGAACATATTGGACACCGCTGAGAAAGCGCAGGTTCCATAGTGTTGCGCCCCCGGGCGACTATTCCAAAAAACGGAGTAAAGAACAAACCCATTATCTAGTTTCGGCCCAAAATTAAAAAGATTAATATCTGCGCATAGGGAGTCGGAGGAAGAAGAGGAAGAAGAGGAAGAAGAGGAAGAAGAATATTCAAGAAACGAAGTATTTTTAGCTTGTGCCCATGAATGACTATTCAGAAAGCTACAAAAAAAAATTAAAAACAAAAACAAAAAAGCAAAGTTTGTAAAAAAATGGCCATTTTTTTTTTGCATTTTTCCTTGATCCCGATTTGATTGCGTCTTTAAGATGTGAAATATGCAACGAATTGACACTCATTGAAACCTTATAATTTCTTACACGAGTAATTCTTATTAGTTTCTTAACAAACAAGAGTTCGAGGAAATAAAGGAATTAAAAAATTAAAAAAGCTGGGAGTAACCTTTTTCTTCAGGACGAATTCCTTGAGCGTAGCGAATCAAATCGATCACTTCGCGAGCACAACCTTCGCCGCCCACTCGGTAGCAAACATAATCGACCGATTCTTGAATTTCCATGCTTGCGTGAGTGACGGTGGCACTAAAACCTACTTTTCTAAGCACTGGTAAATCAAAAAATTCATCTCCCAGATAAGCAATTTCTTCATCCTTTACTTTGGCGAGTGTTTTGATTTCTTCATAGGCAGGAATTTTATCTTCATTGCCCAATCGAACGTAATCTAATTTTAAAAGATCGCATCTTTTTTTTAATCCAATGCTGCTGCCACCAGAGATAATTCCTACTTTGAAGCCGGCCTTCATCATCATCTTCATTCCATATCCGTCGATGGTTTGAAACATTCGGTTAAAGCCCATCTCGTCACTTTGATAGTAAATTTTTCCATCTGTAAGTATGCCGTCCACATCAAATAAGATGACTTTTATTTTTTCTAATTTAGTTTTATGAAATTTGGCAATGGCGCGAAAATCTATTCTTGGGGACATGGAAAGTACTCCTATAATTTAATCCGATTATTGTTCAAGAGCGAGAAAAGGATGTTGCTCAGACCACAATTTTAACTCAACCAACTCTCCTACTAATTGCACGATATGTTGTAATGGCAATTGAGTCGTGGAATCTGAGAGAGCTTTCGAAGGATTGGGGTGGGCCTCCATAAATAAACCATCACATCCTGCGGCCACGGCCGCTCTTGCCAGTCTTGGAATGGCAGGCCTTGCTCCTCCCGTCGATTTCCCAAGAGATCCTGGTCTTTGCGCAGAGTGTGTGGCATCAAAAATAACTTTCACTCCTAATTCCTGCACGACTGCAAAGGAAGTCATATCCACCACGAGATAATTATATCCAAAAGATGAACCGCGTTCGGTGATATAAATTTGATGTTTATTTAAGATGGGAGTTACTTTTTCTACAATATTTTTTACTTCCCAAGGAGAAAGAAATTGTCCCTTTTTTACGTTGAGTAGGCGCTTATGTTTTGCGCACGCCTGGGCGGCGCCGACCACTAAATCGGTTTGCCGACACAAAAATGCAGGAATTTGCAATACATCCACCACTTCGGCCGCGGCCAACAATTGATTTTCTTCATGAACGTCCGTGATCGTTGGAAGTTGATATTCTTTTTTCACCATCTCTAGCATTTTTAATCCGGCCTCCAATCCTGGGCCTCTGTAGGAATCATAACCACTGCGATTGGCCTTATCAAAACTTCCTTTAAAATAAACTTGAATATGATTTTTATGAATGGATTGCAGCTTCACTAATACTTCGGCAACTTCACGAACTAGTGCTTCACTCTCTAATACGCAGGGGCCAATAAAAAAAGGTGTCATATTATTTTTTCTCCGAGCTGGCCTGTAAAAAACTGGCGAAGAGGGGATGCGGTTTCATGAGCTTGGATTTAAATTCTGGGTGATATTGGCATCCAATAAAATACGGATGATCTTTTAATTCTGTAATCTCTACTAAATTTAATTTTTGATTTAGGCCGGAAAAAACCAAACCGAATTCTTGCAATTTTTCTCGGTACTTATTATTGACTTCCAGACGGTGACGATGGCGCTCAGAAATCATCGGAGCATCGTAGATTTTTTTCGCAAGGGTGTGATCACTAATTTCACATTCGTAAGCACCGAGTCGCATGGTGGCCCCCTTCGGGCCCTTATCAGATTGGCCGACTAAATAATGAATAACCAAATCGCCATCGCTATTAAATTCTTGAGACGTTGCTTTTTTGATTCCGCCGAATCGTGCCACTTCGATGATGGCCAATTGCATTCCTAAGCAAATTCCCAGGTAAGGAATTTTTTGGGTGCGAGCGATACGAATGGCATTGATTTTTCCTTCTGTCCCTCTCGATCCAAACCCACCAGGAACTAAGATGCCTTGATGAGTCGAAAATTTTTGAATTAATTCTTTATCACTTAAATTTTCTAAGGACTCTGCATCCATATAATCAATAATTAATTTTGATTTAAGTGAAGTGGCCGCGTGAAAGAGGGATTCACTTAAGGATTTATAAGACTCTTTAAGTCCCATATATTTTCCGACCATCGCAATTTTAATTTCTTTTTCTGGATGTTCCGCGTTGTACACCAATTGCTGAAGCCCACTCATGTCTGGTGTGGGTGTCCAAATATTGAGGAGCTCAACAATTTTGGAATCCATGCCTTGGTCGTGCAAAAGCAAGGGAACACGAGCGATAAAAGGTTGATCCGTCGATTCATAAACACAATTTTTGGGAACGTTACAAAAGAGCGCGATCTTATCTCGTATGTCTTCGCCCACTGTTCGATCTGAGCGGCATAAAATGATGTGAGGAAAAAGTCCAAGAGAGCGCAATTCTTTTACAGAGTGCTGAGCAGGTTTTGATTTTAACTCTCCGGCCGCAGAAATATAAGGAACTAAAACTAAGTGAACAAAAAGCACGTGCTCTGGGCCCACATCATGAGCAAACTGGCGAATGGCCTCTAAGAATGGTTGGGATTCAATATCACCGACTGTCCCGCCAATTTCTCCAATAAGTAAATCCACATCTTCGGCCGCTAAATGAATGCGGCGTTTGATTTCATCAGTAATGTGAGGAACAACTTGGACGGTGTTTCCTAAATATTTACCTACCCGCTCATTTTCAATCACTTTTAAATAAATTTGACCGGTGGTAAAATTATTTCGTTTCATTAATGAAAGCGATGTAAAACGCTCATAGTGTCCAAGGTCTAGATCTGTTTCTGCACCATCATCTGTCACAAAAACTTCGCCATGCTCAATGGGACTCATGGTGCCAGGATCTACATTAATATAAGGATCCATCTTGAGCATGTTGATTTTTAATCCACGGCGCTCGAGTAAAAAAGCGATGGAAGCGGCCGCCAGCCCTTTTCCCAGTGAGCTAGTGACGCCACCGGTGATGAAAATATATTTTTTTACTTTACCTGTTTGACTATTGTTACTTGCCATAAATTTCTCTCTTTATTATTTTTTTAATGCGTTTTCGACTCGGGCAATATCATCTTTCACATCCACGCTAATCAACCGATCTTGGGTCGTCACGGCACCAATGGTTTTTTTCGCTTCTAAAATTCGAAGCTGCTCTAGAGACTCTGATTTCTCCAGCCAAGAGGTGGGAAGTTTTGCAAAATTTAATAAAACTTCCGGACGATAAGAATATAAACCGAGATGTTGATACCATTGAATGGCCGCTTGAGGGTCACGGTAAAAAGGAATGGGTGATCTGGAAAAATAGTGGCACTCACCACTGGTGGGAGTAAAGGCGACTTTCACTGTTTGAGGCGAATGATACTCCTCTAAATCTTGTTGTCTGGGTACCACAGCCGTGGCGACATCAAAGGAGGTCTTCAGGTGAAATTCTGCCAAACTTAAAATGAGTGAACTCTTCATGAGAGGTTCATCACCTTGGGCATTGATAATTAAATCCCATTTTTTTAAAGGTTTAAAATGGCGCTCATAAGCGAGGGCAATTCGCTCAGTTCCGGTCATCACATCGTCATCGACTCGCACAGATTTTCCACCGTTGCGTTTCACTTCTGATTCGATGTCCAAATGATCGGTGACAATGACGGTCTCAAGTTCGGGGTGCATTAAATTTTTAACCATGTGTCCCACCATCGAATTATTTCCGATCTTGGCGAGAGGTTTGGCCGGAAGCCGAGTGGAGCCATAGCGGGCCGGAACTAAAACAAGAACATGAGGGTGCATAGAGAGACCTTTAAAATGTATGTTTGGGAGCTTCTTAGACTTTTCTAGATTAATAGATCAGACTACATTTGACTATCAAACTATCTCAAAGTGACAGAGTCACAGGAGGAACGATGAACGATCCTAAAACGAATTCGATCTACGATTTCCAAGTAAAAAACGCCCAGGGCGATCTTGTTTCCTTATCTAACTTTAAAGGAAAAGTGCTTCTTATCGTCAATGTGGCCAGTAAATGTGGGTACACTAATCAGTATGAGGGATTAGAGCTGTTGCAAAAAGAATATGCCCAAAAAGATTTTTCCGTGCTGGCCTTTCCTTGCAATCAATTTGGAGGACAAGAACCTGGAAGCGATACCGAAATTCAATCCTTTTGCCAACTCACCTACCATACAACTTTCCCGGTGCTTGCTAAAATTGATGTGAATGGAAGCGCGGCCGATCCACTCTATAGTTTCTTAAAAGCAAAATTGCCAGGCCTGCTGGGTACAGAAATGGTGAAGTGGAATTTTACAAAATTCTTAGTCGATAAAAATGGTCAACCGGTAAAACGTTTTGCCCCGCAAGATACACCTCTGTCCATCAAGAGCGAAATTGAGATATTATTGAAATAATGAAATGTTTTTTCTTTTACTTTATTTTATTTTTTCTCGCGCCAATGTCCTTGAGCATTGGCGATGAACAAATGGAACAGGTTGAGCAGGAAAAAGTAAGTGAGGAAGAAGCGCTGCAAACTAATTTGAAAAAACCCATGTCTGGTGAGTGCCGATATCAATACGATCGTTTACTCGCGTTTCAAAAACTAAAAGACAAAGCAACGTCCGTAGTGCAAAGAGCTGCTGAGATGCTTGCCCAAGGAAAATACAAAAATGATCAGGCCAAAGAAAAAATTAATATGACTCACACTAATACTAAATTAAAATTAGACAAAATTTCATCAGATACTACTCAATTAAAAGAAAAAATGGTGAAACTAGGATGCCCAGGTGTCACTATTTAAAATTTTATGTTTTCTTTTCGTTGGCCTTGTTCTGACGAATTGCGCGCTATTTACCAAGGAAGAATCTGGTCGTGGCAAAAAAGGAAAAGATCCTTTTCGTCTCAACACCCAGTCTTACAGCAATTCGGGAAAATTAAATGTCATTCTCATGATGGATCCTTTAGTTGGCCTAGAGTATTTACCAGAACTACTTAATGAAAGAATGAAAGGATTTTTTTACGCCCTAAAGGAGTACACTGAGTACCAGGCCTATGTTACGACACCTTCCATGGCCTCGAAAGGAATACCGATCACTCAAGATTCTGATCTAAGTAAAATTGATTTTACTCCCATGATAAACCAAAAAAATACAACCGCCGGGCCGCGCTTAAGTAAAGCTCTCCATCTTTACGAAGAAGGAATTTCTCAAAAATTTTTTCAAAAGAAACAAGATCTCATCATCGTTATCGTATCCACTAAAGATGATACCCATTGGTCTATGCCTCAAGTACTTGGGCCGCTGAGGGAAACATGGCCAGCTGATTTAAAAACATTGATGGATTTAAAAGATAAACTAAAGCAGACAGAACATAGTTTAAGATTGATCACTTTTGTTCCCCATGGGAACTGCCTTCACAAATGGCAGATTGCAAGTCGGTTGATGTACGCGTCGAGTTTAAATTATTTTGGTGATATTAAGGGTGACGAGTGGAAAGAGTCAGCGGACAGTGTTGATTTATGTTCGCTTGATTTTCAACAATTTTTTATTTCCTTAAATGAAGAGATCAAATATCGAGAGTAAAAAATGACTATTGGATTTCACTAATGACAAATTTTTGCTTACCAAAAAGTTCTTTTTCATTATCAACATACTGTTTTGCTGCCTTGGAAGATTCAAACACTCCTAAGCTAACTCGGTACCAAGTTTTACTCTTAACATCAACTTCATTAATGAGTGGCCGATAACCCTTGGTTAAAAAACCCTCCGCAAAAGTTTGTGCATCAGAGAGCGTCTTATAAGAACCTAGTTGAATAGTGTACTTTCCAATAAAACTGGGATCGGGAGTAAGAAAGGCCTTATCTTTATTGACTCCTTTTTCTGCAGATTCTGGCGCTAAGATTGTATCACTCTTTTTCTTGGCTTCAGGTTCATTAAGTTTACTTGTACTTGGTTCAGTCGCCTCTTTTTCGTCTTCAATATTTTTTGCACTTACTTTTTCAAATTCATCTTGTAATTTTTTAAAAGTAGTTTCATCAATATCGTCTTTATTGGCAGAAGAGGGTTCGCTGTCCGCCTTCTGAGATTCAGCAGCATGCTCTGTTTTATGACCAGTATCTTTTGACTCGTTTTTTTCTTTAGCGACATGGGAATCATGCTCCTCGCCCGCAGGTACGTCCTCTAGCTGCTCTTCTTTTTGAGACTTCAATTCTACCGGGTGAATATTATCTGAAGGAAGTGCGGGGTGAGGTATCGTTGATGAAACGTTGGCAGCCAGTTCCATGGTTTGTTTTTTGCCGAGACGCATCCCCAAAATAAATGAGGTAACCGTCATCACGATAAAAAAGAAAAAAAGTAAGACCAATTCCGTTCGCTCAAAGACAAATACTCGGCCGCTAGTTTTTTTTGATGGTATATTCATATGCTTTTATTTTAAAAGGTTCATTTCTTATCAGCAACCCTTTGTCTCATATTTGTTGAACTTATCTTTCGGCCGACTACTTTTCTTTTCTTTAAAACCTTCGAAATCTATCCTGCCCGTCTCTCAACTTAGCTTTCAACGAAAGGAAAAAACGATGAAAAAAGAAACTTTGGATCAATCAGGGCAAAGTATTATGGAATACGTCATCCTCACAGGCCTGATCGGCTTACTGGCGATGGCGGTGGTTAAGCAATTTGGGTCCACCTTAAAAACTAAAATTCAGCAATCGACTGATGCCATCAATAAAACGATCACCATTAATTAACAATAAATATTCGTCTTTTCTATGGGTATATTATGGGAGTTTGTAGTCGCCATTTCCATCTTGATGACCCTTGGGCCTTGGATCATCAAGAAAGAAAAAGAAATCCTATGCAGGCAACTGCAGTCTATTCAGAGCGAGCGCCTTGGGATTGTTTCGATGGCGCAAGTACAATTGAAGTTTCCACTTCCAGCTTCATTTCTGATACGAGACTGTCCGCCACCGCCAAGACCTCTCAGTGCGAAATATCCCAAGATTCAGTAGTAAATAGTGGTAGCTCTCAAAGGGGATCGATTAGTTTTTGGGGGCTTATTCTTCTTCTTTGTAGCGCAGGCCTCATTCTCTTTGGCCTTTATCAAATTTTAAAATCTAAAAAAGATCTCCATCACCTGCAGTCGCTCTTTTCTTGTGCCTATGGATATTCGGTTTTAATGAGAAGCAAGATCGAGCGCATGCACGCCATGACTAAGAAAATAGTGTGGATACGCAAGGCCGAATTGGCAGCGAAATCCATTCCCTTGCCACCGTCTCAGGCGGCCGCGAAAACGTTAGAAGCTAGTCGAATCATTCTTGAAACTTTGCAAAATGGTTTTATTCAAATGTCCAATGCCGATTTGATGAAATATCAAATTTCCTCGTGTCGAAGGATTCATTGGATGCATGGCCCACCGTTGGGGCTCAACGGATTTAAAATTGAGCGAGATAAAATTTTGCGATTCCCACTATTAAAACAAAATTGGTCTACTTGCATGAAGCATTTTGAACACTCAATCAAGATGGATCAAAAACAAATTCCTACCTTTTATCTGAAAAGTATTTATGGAACGTCCCATGTGCCATGTCTTTGATGAAGAGGAAAGTGTAGGCCAGAAAGGACACGTCTACCTAGAAATGGTCTTAATTTTAAGTTTCTTATTTTCTTTTACGTGGATGGCGTATTTAACCCAGAGGCATTTACATGAAAATTTTGTGGAATCTCAAATTAAATTTAGTCGAGAAATTAAAGAATATGACCGGTGGAAATCACCAGGCCATTTTTCGCAAAGGGAAAAGGAATTTGGGAATCATTTTGATCGCCTTCGTCGTCAGTTGGATCGGACTTCAACTCCTAAGTCCTTCTGAACAGCTGCCTGAAGTGCAGAAGGCACCAGAAAAAATGGAGTTACAGAAAAATGAAAAGATTTTAAAAGTTTCGGCCACAGTACCTTTTGAAATTCATGTTGGCGAATGGATTTGTATCAAAAATGAAAATGACCAAACCGTTATCGATCGAGCGCGCTTACTAAAAAAAATAACAGATGAAGGATCTGAGGAATCTCAAATGGTGCAGGTTTCCATGCTGTGGCTAGCGGTCAAATCGTCGACCACTTTTTCTTCAAAAATTTTGCATACTCCCCTATTGGCGCTGCCTTGGAGCGATGAATCAAATAAGGGCCCACCCAAAAAAATAGTGAGAAGAAAATCCTCGTCCATGGCAGAGGAAATTCAACTTTAAACACATCAAAACAGAAGGAAATGATATGAAAAACAAAAGTCTTTTACTGCTGGCGGCGATTTTATTTTGCGGACAAGCTTTGGGAGGGAACCAAACTTGGACAAAAAGTAAAATATTTATTCTTCACGAGCCCTCTGGACAGGCGCGATATGCAGCACGAATTGCCTCAAAAATGATGAGAATAAAATCCCATGTACCTAACATTTTTATTGCTGAGCTAGAAACCAGGAGCTGTCGCTCGCTAGATAAAAGTCTTTCGAATGTGGATTGGTATCTGGTCTTGTGCGTGGATAAAAAACGAAAACTCAACGTGCTGCGTTTCAGGAGAGAACCATTCTACTCTTTGTTCTCTCCCTACTGGTCAAAAAACTAATCAAAAAAATTACGGGAGATGTATGGCAAACTTAGGTGTAGTTCCCTTATTGCGATTCGCCGCTTTTCTCTTAGAGCCGGCCTTTTTTGCTTTGTTTTTTCTTACGATAGTTGTGCGTTTTGTACATGATGCCATAAAAAACCTCAAATTTTTGAATCATTCTAATGCGCCAGTATGTCAGATAATGGGCAAGGCCGTCAAAATGTATTGCAATTTTTATAGGATTTGGGCGCCACTTTTTGGATTTTTTATCCTGAACGTCCAAGGGGTGAATGGTAAAGAACAGGGCGCTCCAGACGGGCCGCAAGTTCTGCTGCTCGCGAAAGGAGAAATGCAAGAAATTCCCTTAACAGGCAAAGTTCAATACTCGGTTGGAAACAAAGAGGTCTTGCGAGTTAAGTACCTTTCCCAAAATCATAGCTTGGCGATCAAGGCACAAGCGTTGGGCCAGACGGAAGTGGTCATCTGGAAAAATAAAAAGGCCAAACACATTTTGTGCTACGTCATTTCCAAAAAAGCTCAACTTCAATCCGCACAAATGATGGATTATTTGAAAGATACTTCCTTGAGAGGAGACCTTAAGGGAGAACATATCTGGGTGGAAGGAAGGGTGCATGATTGGAATGATTTCGAGAGAGTGGTGGCGATGAAAAATTTTTCTAAAAATGCGAGTTTCAAACAAGTCGTATTGGATTCAAAATTTCAGTCGCTGCTTCGCACTCAAATTTACGAAAATTTTTTTCAGTTCTCGATTAATTTAAACAAGTGCGATTTAAAGCGCGTCTCGGAGCTCAATTGCTACATTAAGCACGCAGGAAACATTCCCGTAGAATTGGGCCAGGCGATGAAAGAAATGGGAATAAAAATTATTAATTTGGGTGATGATGATATTGATAAAAATTTTAAATTAAAGTTAAGGCTTATTCAGTTTGCTAGAACTGATGGGCAAAATCTCACGGTGGGTGTCGATCACTTTCAAGGAAAAGTCGACGATCTCCTCAATCGTCCATGGAAACATATCTTATCCGCCAATGAGTCACTTTTGAGCGAACAAAATACTGAGATGAGTCTACTGGCGGAACCGCTTCTGCAGCTGAGTATAGGGCAACCACAAGAAATTCGCATTGGCACAGAATTTCCCTTTATCAGACAGGTGAACGCACAAACAAGCGATACTAGTTGGAAATTTGCTGGATTAATAATAAAAGTCACCCTAGAAAAAATTCATCAAAAATTGCGTTTAACTTTCATGACCTCACACACTCAGTGGGATGGCCAAAAAATTCAAGGCAATGAAGGTCAAGGAAGTGTTTTTTTGAGGGCCGGAAAAAGTGGGGAGATATTATTTCAACTACCCTACGAATTCAAACGAAAGACGGTGGAGCGAATGCCTATCCTGGGTAGCATTCCTTTCCTTGGAAGATTATTTACGGGCCCCAATACAGAAATTACCAAAAATCAGATTTGGGCACTGGCCACTCTTAAGCGAGTGGAAGATTAATATGAATTTAGAAAATATAAACTTAAATGACTTCCGAAAACTTTTTTATCATGCGTTTCAGAGAGGAGAAATTTTGCGACTGGGCGATATTTTTCCTTACGAAGTTCCTCTAGATATTAAGGAATGGTATCAAGAAATAAAAGAACAGCAATTTTTATGGAAAAATTTGGACAAAAAAAATATTCAAGAAATTAATTTCCATGACTGGGGATGTGTGGAATGTATCACAAGTGAAGCGAAGACGAGGCTTGAGATCCCAAAGAATTTAAGCTGGGAGGATTTGGAATTGAGTTTTCAGCTACTTTGTTATCAAAATGGAAATTCATGGAATTTTAAACGGCCTTTTGCCAGTTTCGGAATCGGTTATGGAAGTGGGGGGCCAACAAGTGGACGCTCAAGGATTACCTTACTTCACTCCTCTCTTTCGCCAAATAAAAAATGGAAGGCCTTTATTCGATTTTTGCAATCACCTCAAAGTTCGGCAGGGCCAACGTATCAATCTTGGATTGAAGACAAAAAAAATATCTTGATTGCTGGCCCTACCAGGTCTGGTAAAACTACTTTTTTAAAAAATTTAATTCAAGATATTGCGCAAAGTGATCACTTACTTATCATTGAAGATACCCATGAACTTTTTGTGAGGCACGAAAAAACAACTTATATGCTCACGCAAGATGTGAGTGATCCTGAAGTTCAGCATCAACAATTGAAAGAATTTTGCTCCTACGCCATGCGAATTTCTCCGGACCGAATTGTGTTGGGAGAAATGAGGGGAAGAGAAGTTGAGGCGTTTTTGCTACTCATGAATTCGGGGCATAGAGGCATGATGAGTACCATTCACAGTAATTCGGCGGTGGATGCGATTCATAGAGCGGCGATGCTTTTGTGCCTGTTTCAAAAAGGGAACGCTATGGGTTATGACCAGGCCTTAAAGTTTGTCGCCAAAAATATTGATATTGTGGTTTACATGGAGCAACTGCAGATTAAAGAAAAAATTAGAATTATTGGTTGCGATAAAGGGCAAGTATTTTTTGAAACGTTGTAGCTAAATTAAGAATTTGAAGATGCGGCATAATGATTATACTCATATGAAAAAAATTTTAAGCTACCAAGTTCTTGAGAAATTCAGATAATTCATTATTAAATTTTTTGATGAGATTCTTATTTTTCGAACTTACAATAAGGGAAAAGTAGTGGCCAAGTAGTGAATCCACTTTAAACTTGGATATTTGGCAATGAAGAATTCTACTTACTACTGATGGGCCAACACCTAAAATCTGGGCCAGCTCTAGATTGGAAAAATTGTGCTCACGTTTAAATAAAAGAATTGCTTGGCAGATGTTAAATTTCATCTTGTCGATAGGTGAAGCAGACTTATCAATGAGCTGTGTTGCCTTAATTTTACCGGACTTTATCTTGTCCAAAACTTTAAAAATTCTTTCTTGGTTGGGATAACTCAATGGACACCTCGCTTAATCTGGAAAAATGTTATGATTCCACAAATACTTGGCTCCTTGTGATCAATGCAAAAAACCATACGGTATATTATCATCTTATCGAAGAAGGATTTATCCACAACGAAATATTCCCAGCCATCGTCGAAATTAAATTCGATTTCCATCCCATTGAGAGATTCAAAAAATCTAATAATATCTTCAATCACAAAAGTCGACCGTGCCTTTTGACCATATCCTTTCTTAGGATCCAGGCCGTAGTTAATGTGCTTCAGATCTATTTCTATTCTCTCAATAACGAAGGAATTAATAATCGTCGGACGAATCGATCGGAGAATCAAGCCGCCTGGTTTCATTGGTAAATCCAAATCTAAAATAGCATAATTGACAAAAAAGTCAATTAAATTGCCTTAAAAATCAATCATTTTCTAATTAATTCCCTGCCATTTATACTCATTGGAATTTGGTTTTCAGGGTAGCGAGATGAATTGCTATGGGCCTTAAAAATTTATCCCTATCTACATGAATGAAAAAAACTGCATGAGAGAGGAAAAAAAATGCTGGCACAAAACTGCGTAACTGGGTGTTTGCAACAATCTCCCTGATCTCCAAATTTCCCATTTTCTGAGCGGAAGTTGACTAAGTTTCAAGAATTAGTTACCAATCAAAGATAAGCTTTTTAAGTTTTAAAAAGTAAAACTATGTAATGGGAGCTTAAATGAAATTATTAATTGCTTTACTGACAATATTTGCGACTCACTCAGCACTTGCTTTGCCTGTCCCTTGTCGAGTGTTGTGCACCACTTTATACAGTACAAACCAAGAAATTGTCCAAACTCTACGATCTTATATTTGGAGCGGAGTCTCTGATGGGTATAGACTTTATATTCAAAAGGGGAATCAAAAAAAAGTTGCTAAATTTCTCGTACCGCGAAACGATAACCCCCAAAAAAGGTTTGATTTTAAGACGAAGAATAGCGCCTACGTACAAAATGGTGACCCCTTCAATGAAATGGATACGTTGGTGATAAATGAGGAAACCTACGATAGCGTTATTGCAGAAATCTCAGAAAGTTATGAAATAGTGGATTTTGCTTCCTTTAAGGAAAGTTATATTAAACATGTCCAACAAAAAATGGATCCGAAGAATAAACACTACGAAGCATGTAAAATTGTTTACTACACGCTTACAGGGAATGTGATTAAAGAAAACTTACTAAATAATGAATCTTACAAAGATAATTTAATTCGATTTATTGGCACTACCAATGAATCAAACAGTATTTCAATTTATGCTGATTGGCATGCTGTTTCTAATGGTCCTTTTAATGCCGGACCGCAAGAAACATTTTTCTCTGTTTTTGATCAATCCCTTATTGATTTCAAAAATTGGATAATCGTACCTCCAAGTAAAATAAAAAAATTCGCCCAAAATCGCCTAAGCGAGTATAAAAACGCAGGTGTATGTGAATAATTTTAGTAAATCCTAAAAACTAATTTTCTATTACAACAAATAGTGAAAATAAGGTACGAAGAAACCTCTTTTACGATTTCAAAAATGAAATTTTTAGTAGACGCTCCTATAGTTAAATTCAAATGAATCACGGAAAATTTATCGTTTTTATATTAATAAAAAATGTATTTCGTTAGAGCAAAAAGTAAAAGTGGTTAACGGTTAGCGGGTAAAGTTGCAGGCCCATTATAAATTCCATGATTTTAATCCCAGGTTTCTAGAAAAGGGATTCACTCTTCAATCTATACTGTTGCAGGTTTAGTTTTTTATAGATGGGTCCGATTGAAAAATGAGAATTGAAAGAGAGGTCGAAGCGCCGAGAAGTCGAATTGCACCACCTACCCGTGGTGCCGGCACCAAGCTTAGGCACCAAGCTTATAAATTTTTTATAGGGCCTATAAAAAGGTGGGCAATATCTAAAGTTGATTTGATTAAAATACATAAATGGAATTTAATCAGGGCTAACGTTTATAAAGGAGGCCCAAATGATTAAAGTTACTCTTTTTGTTATTATGAATTTTTTGATTTCTATTAGTGTTTTTGCTGAATGTGGAAAAGTTCAACAACTAGAAGCAACAAGTTCCAATCAGGCTCATAATTCAATCGGGTCCGATAGCTTTGTGAATACAATTAATTTTTTGCCCGAAAATAATACAACTGCTGCTAATATAACAATACCCGGTATCACTGAAAATAATTTACTTCTTGCTGCATTACTGAATCATAAAACTATTTGTTTAGAGGCTTTAAAGACTAATTCCGGTCAATTGAATGGTAAATATAAGGTTACTATTTACAGCTGGAAATAATCTGTAAGAATAGAAGTATTTATAAGGAAATAGTTTTACGTTTCATTTTCAATACATTTAACGCTTAAATGCCCTGATTTTCCATAAATCATAACGAAGGGAAATCAGGGCCAATACAATTAAAAAAATTAAAGTTAAAAGTGGGCGTCAAAGACTGAGGAAAAAAATCTTCAATTTGATTATCTCGTCAATTTTTTGTAGCTAATTCGCTTAGGAACAATTTGATCTTGCCCAAGACGTCGCTTGTGATCCTCTAGATAATCGGAAAAATTTCCTTCAAACCAAACTACTTTACTGTCCCCTTCAAAGGCGAGGATGTGAGTCGCTAGGCGATCTAAGAAGTAGCGATCATGGGAAATAACCACGGCGCAACCTGGGAAATCTTCCAGCGCCTCTTCGAGCGCACGAAGCGTATTCACGTCGAGATCATTCGTTGGCTCATCGAGAAGAAGGACATTTCCTTCGGAGCGCAACATTTTTGCTAAGTGCACGCGATTTTTTTCACCACCGGAAAGTTCGCGAACTTTTTTACTTTGATCTTCACCGGTAAAGTTAAATTTTGAAACGTAAGCGCGAGCGTTAATTTCTCGGCCGCCAATACGCATCACATCTTGCCCACCACTAATTTCTTGAAGGATCGTTTGTTCGCTATCCATCGTTCGACTTTGATCAACATATGACAGTTTTACTGTTGGCCCAATTTTAAAATCACCACTCTCAGGTTTTATTTCGCCCGTAATTAATTTAAAAAGTGTTGTTTTACCAGCACCGTTAGGCCCGATGATTCCCACGATTCCTCCGGCCGGAAGTTTAAAATTGAGATCATCGTATAAAACATTTTCGCCAAACGATTTCGCCACATGATTCGCTTCAATGACCAGGTCACCAAGACGTGGGCCTGGTGGTATAAAGAGTTCATTAACTTCATTTCTTTTTTCTTTATTGGATTGCTCGAGTAAGCGCTCGTAATTTGCAATCCGCGCTTTCCCTTTCGCCTGGCGCGCTTTCGCCGAAGAGCGAATCCACTCTAACTCGCGAGCGAGAGATTTTTGTCGCTTCGATTCTTGCTTCTCTTCGGTGGCGAGGCGCTTCCCTTTTTGCTCTAACCAAGAACTATAATTTCCTTGCCACGGAATTCCTTCACCTCGATCAAGTTCTAAAATCCATCCCGCAACATTATCTAAAAAGTAGCGATCGTGGGTGACGGCAATGATGGTGCCTTTATATTGTTGAAGATGGCGCTCGAGCCAATAAACACTTTCCGCATCCAGATGGTTGGTAGGTTCATCGAGAAGTAAAACGTCGGGAGCTTTGAGGAGCAATCGACAAAGGGCCACGCGGCGTTTTTCTCCGCCCGATAAAAATTCAATTTTTTGCTCTGGTGGAGGACAGCGCAGGGCCTCCATCGCAAGTTCGAGTTGAGAATCTAAGTCCCACGCATTGGCCGCATCCAATTTATCTTGAAGTTCACCTTGGCGAGCGAGCAATTTATCCATGTCCGCATCCGACATGGTTTCGCCAA
>JARXAH010000095.1 GCA_029865945.1 Bacteriovoracaceae bacterium
CCTAGGTCCCTCGTAAATTTCGCCACTCTACGGACTCCTTTTTCTGCGGCTTGCCAGGAGCAAGCCTCGAAACGTCGTCCTAGTCGTGACGAAATTTCCAGAGGGCCTTAGGTAGTTACAAAACCACGTAGGTAGATACCAAACAATTACATATTAAAATTGTCTATTAAAAAATATTTTTTTTAACTTAACATTTTTTCAAACTGCGACAACAACTCGTCATCCACCTTCGCGGCCTTATTGCTATCATCATCAGCTAAACCAGCACCACTTGCACCAGCAGGTACTTCCACCTCTTTTGGACTAGTTGCTGATTCCGATGGCCGGTTCATATTCTCCATTTCTTTCATGGCCTTTTCCATGTCCACATCATCTTCAGAGCTATCATTGAGTTTCATTTCTGAAACTCCTCCACCTGCACGTGAACCGCTAGGCGATGACTGTTCAACTTCAGCAGCAAATGACTCTCCCGTATCGCCTGTTTCGTTGCTATTACTAGGATCCCCATTTCCCGTCTCATATTGCTGCAAACTTTTTCGCAGTTGATCAACTTCTCTTTGTAATCGAGGAATTTCGGCCAAGTCGTGCTCGATCACTTCATACTCTTTTAATTTGTCTCGATATTGATCTCGCTCATTCGTCATCGCCGAAAGTTGCTTGGCAAGCTCGCTATCATTTCCCGATGCTGATGATCCTACTGCTCCACCGGCCTCTAATTTTGATAATTTATCTTGCGCTTCTCGAAAATTTGCCAAAACATCTAATACTTTTAATTCCAACTCTTTGATGATGGAATCTTTTTCAGTGCACTGCGCCCGCAGATTGGCCAACTCTGCATTTTTTAAATTAAGTTCCTCGGAGCTTATTTCACTTGAACTACCCAATTGCGATTGCGAAGTTCGCAGTAAACCACTTGCAGAATTGGGATTAGCACCAAGGGTTCCCATGCCCTGGAGAGGCATGACGAAGGGAATTCCAAGCGGATCAATCTCATCTGATCCACTTCGCATGAGTGAAGATTTTAAGGCAGTTGAATTTTGAATAATGGCATCTAAATAATTTTTTAAAACCGACGCAGGAATTTGATGTTTTAAATTTTGAAATCTTTTCTTGTTATAAATCCACATGAACATAAAAACAAGAAAAGTGAATGACAACAAGCTCACGCCAATAACGAGAAGATTGTAATCGTAAACTTGTAACCACTGAAACAAACTTTGCACCCACGACCTCCAAAATACGGAGCATTATTTCTAGGCCTTATTAGAAAATTATCAAAGGAGACTCAATTCGTGTCAATCAATGTGATCAATTAACTAATTAATTGCAATATTTGCCGATGTATTTTGGAATGGCCGACTAAAATAGAACCCTCAAAAGGATCAAATTTTCTTCCAACTAAAGTAGTTGTCTTTAATCCTGATTTTTCACAAATGTAAGCAGCTGCTGCAATATCCCATGGGCGCAAACCTCTTTGCCAAAACCCATCAAGTTTTCCGTTGGCACACATACACAGATCGAGGGCCGCACTTCCCATTTTACGAACTGATCTTGTTATTTTACTGAGCTTAGAAAGTATTTCTAAATTTTCTCGATGTTCTGTGGGATGCCCGGGATTAAAGTGACAAGTTCCCAAAACTGATTGCTCTATGCTCTCTCGGTATAGAGAATTTTTTTTCCATTTAATGGTCTTTACTGTTTTTTTATGAAATTGCAATTTCCCATTTTCCGGAATTTGAATAATCCATGGCCCATTTGTTTCGTCGGCCACATATAATTCCCGGTGAGAGATATCATAGACAACTCCAAAAATGGTTCTCCCTTTTACTCGGTGGGCAAGGGCAATACAATAATAAGGAATTCCGTTAATTAAATTATTGGTTCCATCAATCGGATCGAGCAGCCAGAGATCTTCCGATTTTGAAAATTTTTGATAATCACCTTTGTGCTTAAAGTAGCAAACTTCTTCGCTCAATATTTCAGATTTTTTAAACTGGGACTTGATCGCCGACATGATTTTTTTTTCCACTAATAAATCAAAATTAGTTGCATCACCTTCGTTGATTTTTCTAAAAATTTTCATATTTTTATGTCTAGATTTTTGTAATTTCCTTCCCACGTCAATAACACTTTGAAGAATTTTGTGATAATCAGTTTTTAAATTTTTTATAGTTTTCATAAACAAATTGTTTCCGACAATTTAGTCCAATTAAAGTTAATAAATTCCACGAGAAGATGATTGAGTTTCTCTTTGATCTGAGATGAAATTGCTATGGAAACAGCATCGATTTCCGAAACCCATTGAAATATTTCTGCACTATTCATCGTAAGTAAAATCATAGCAGCATTTTCACACTTACTCGAAGTAATAAAAAAATTTTTGCTCTCTAAAAATAATTTGAAATTTTTTGCCATCAAACTTTCCACCACTATCTCTTCATTGAGTGGAAAATGCCATTGATCTTCTGCATGACTGTACATAACAACGGCCGAAGTCGTTAGCTCAAGTGGATTTCCCTTACTATTTTTCCACAAAATATCATCCACTCCCCACTCTCTTTGCCATTTTCGTCTCAAGGCAAACTCCCGGCCGTAAGAACCAAACTTGCCAATGGAGGAATAAACTTGGCGCTCCATCGACTTTACCTTGACTGGATTCCACACCTTTTTTGTAGAGTAATCATCTGCAAGTTCATCCATCTGTAACAAGAAATTCCACTCTCTATGCAGGTGGCCTTGAGAGGGCAATTGGGCAGGAGAAAAAAATAGCATGGCCTTTACTCGCCCATTTTTGATGGATTGTGACTTAGGACCACAAATTTTACTCAAAGCATTTAAAAAATAATTCCAAGATAAGACGTCATGTTCGTCATAAAAAAATTTGGCCGCATCCAAGAGTCTATCGAAATGATCCTTCAGATTAAGAACTTTATTTTGTCTTACTAAAAAGGTTGTCGTTAGACTTTCTCCATACAAAAATGCACTATTGTTAGCACTAATCAAGGGAGGTAAAACAGAATAAATTTGACCTTTCCAATAATACTTCGTTGCCTTGGATTGGATCATGGTCAGGTTTTTCCTTCTGTTATTTCATATCAATACTTGAGATAATAACAAGGATTCAAACTTTTTGGCAAAATGAGGAGCTCCCATCAAGATCATCTTAAAAAATGAACTTTCCATTATTGGTTTTGGAAATATGGCCAAAGCAGTGGCACAAAATTTACAAGATAGTGGGTGGAAGATTTCGATCATTTTAAGAACTGGAAGTATTCGTGCAAAGGATGCGACAAATCTTGGTTTCTCTGTTCATCAAATGGAAAATTTCCATTGGAGCAATCTCTCTACACCGCTATTTTTTTTGTTTCCCGACCATGAACATAAATCGTTTCTAGAAAAATATGGAGGCCAACTTCCTAAAGATACCCTCCTTCTTTATGCTCATGGGTTTTCTCACACCGCCTTTGACTTTGCGAAAAAATATCCAGAGTTTCACCATTCTCTCTTTGCACTCAAGGCCATTGCTCATGAAGTGAGACAAAACTATCTTTCTCAAAAATTACTGATGGCCGCAGTGGACATTCCAACTGTTCCCCCAGAGACAGTGACGGAAATGGCCCAATGGTTGGACTCTATGGCATTGGCCTGCGGAATCAGTCTGCCCTTAATCAAAAGTTCCTTTAAAGAGGAGTGCCTTGCCGATCTTTTTACGGAACAATCCATTCTTTGTTACTTTATTCCTTACCTGTCTGAAAAAATTTTTACTGTTATGCAAAAAAAAGGTATCAGTTCTGAAATTGCCTTTGTGGAATCCTTCTATGAAATGAAACTCATCGTTGATGCACTGATGGAGGTTGGCCCTAAAAAATTTTTCTCGCTCATTTCACCCAATGCTCTTATGGGATCTGAGTGGGCACGAAAATTTTATCAAAATGAAATTTCCTTAAATAAAATGAATGAACATTGGAAAGAATTAACTAATACAAATTTGGCCGATGAATTTACCGTCCAAAAGTACAGATCAGAAAAACAACATAACGAAGACTACTGGAAAGATAACCCCCTACAGCTGGCCTTTGAAAAATGGAAGGAAAGAAAATGAGCTTCAAGATTGAATCAGTCCTCACTCTCCAGAAGAAAAAATTTCAATCCAAGATTTCTATGCTCACCTGCTATGATTTTCAGACAGCGCAAATGCTCAATGAAACAGATGTGGATCTTATTTTAGTGGGGGATAGTTTAGGTAATGTAATTTTGGGCGAATCAACTACCCTAAGCGTCACCGTTGAACATATGAAAATTTTTGGAAAGGCCGTAAAAAAAGGTGCACCCAATAAATTTGTAGTCGTTGATATGCCATTTGCTTCCTACGACACTGTTTCGCGCGGACTTCGTCATGCCTCCGATATTTTACAATTTACTCAGGCAGAGGCGGTTAAGATAGAAGGTGCGTATCCCTATCAATGTGAACTTATCGAACGTTTAGGAATGATTGGTGTTCCTGTCATGGGACACATTGGGCTTCGTCCACAATCGGTACACACCCAAGGTGGGTACCATAAACATGGAAAAGATAGTGAATCAAAAATGAAACTCATGCAAGAATCCAAAAACTTAGAGGCCGCTGGTGCTTTCGCCATAGTTCTTGAATGTGTGGAAGAAGAGTTATCAAAAAAAATCACTGACTCTCTTAAAATTCCGACTATTGGCATAGGATCAGGAAGTAAAGTTGATGGACAGGTCTTAGTGATTAATGATCTGTTTCACAATGGAAAAAATGATCCACCTAAATTTTGCCATCCGGTGATTAATCTATTTGAAGAAAAACAAAAATGGCTAAAAAAATATATCGAGGAAGTTAAAAAAGGCCAATAAATTCATGATCCAAAAACCTAATCAAGACTTGATAACAGTAGACATAGGCAATCAACACCTCTCGCTTGTCTGGAATAATGATTTCATTACTGAAACGTCCTCATTAATCCATCAAAATCCATTTAACAATTTATCCATCCCCTCTCACCTCCCCGTCATGATTTCATGTGTCCTTGATAAACCCCAAATCAAAGAAAAGTATCCTCATTTTCATGATTGGAAATCCAAACATACTGGCCCTATTTTTTACGTGAATGATTTTAGAAATAAATTTCAATTTTTATCGATGCCTGTTCAGTATGCCTCCACACTGGGTGAAGATCGCTTGATCGTTGCTTATGGCGCATTTGAAAAATATCTTATGGCCGAAGACTATGAAAATTCCTTCGACTTTGGAATTATTTTTGATGCAGGCAGTATGCTTACGTTAGATTTTATCAATGCTAAACAGGGATTTATTGGTGGTTATATCCTACCGGGGATATATCATTACAAAAATTCCCTCGGCCAAGGAAATCAATTAAAAAATTATTCCCTCTTTCAAAGTATGGGCGAGTTACTTCAACTACCTCAACTTCCTCATCTTCCCCTTGATACAAAAGCGGCGATGGAATTAGGTTACGCAGAATCTGTTCTTGCCTTAGTTGAAAAAAAAATTCTTTCCCATAAAAATGATCATTCAAAAAAGGGATTCATACTCTTCACTGGAGGAGATTCCCGTTTTTGGCATGAGCTTTGCTCTAAAAATCTTAAACATTCAATCACTTTCATGGAAAATAAACGTTT
This sequence comes from Bacteriovoracaceae bacterium, assembly GCA_029865945.1. Classification (GTDB taxonomy): domain Bacteria; phylum Bdellovibrionota; class Bacteriovoracia; order Bacteriovoracales; family Bacteriovoracaceae; genus JARXAH01. The sequence continues at coordinate 5,662 of JARXAH010000095.1, forward strand.
CATTCATGAATCTCTCTCCCTTTTGCCTTACAAGGAAAATAGATGAATATTATCCTCGGTGTTACTGGATCGGTGGCCGCCTATAAGTCTTACGATCTTCTAAGACTTTGGGCCAAAGATGGACACGACGTTCATGTTATTTTAACCAAAGGCTCACTTCGCTTCATTAATCCTCACTCCTACCACTATCTCGGGGCCAAAGGAGTTTGGAGTTCTGAAGATGATTTTTCTCCTGCGAAAAATCAAAAGTTTTTCACTGCTCCCGTTTCCCATATTGAATTATCCAAATGGTGCGATCTTCTAGTCATTGCGCCACTCGGTGCCAATACCATGGCCAAAATTTCCATGGGACGTTGTGATGATTTACTCACCTCGGTTTACTTAGCTCTTCCTCCTCATAAACGAGTTCTGCTTGCCCCTGCGATGAATACTGAGATGTGGAATAAACAGCAAACGAAAGATCATTGGCACAAATTAACTCATAGGCCTAATCATTTTATTGCCTCTCCAGAACGAGGATTGCTCGCCTGTCATGATGAAGGCGAAGGCAAACTTGCCAATATTGAAACGATTTTTCATCTCTCCCTGGCCCTACCTCAAAGCAGCGCCCCCCAAAAAAAATGGAAAGTATTAATTACCGCCGGCGCCACCATCAGTCCCCTTGATCCGATTCGCTATTTGACTAATCCTTCCACCGGGGAATTGGGATATATCATGGCCGAAACGTTTTTGAATCATGGCCACCAAGTTGTTTGTGTCGTTGGCCCCTATAGTAAATCTAAATTTAACGATCTAAAAGATCACCCATCATTTACCCTTAAGCAAATTTTCACCGCTGAAGAAATGTTTGAAGAAACTAAACAATATTTTGAATCACAAGATATTTTTATTTCGACCGCTGCTGTCAATGATATTAAATTTCCGCCTAGCTTAAAAAAATTAAAGAAAGATCAAATCCAAAATCAACTGCAAGTCGATTCCAACCCCGATATTTTGGGCCAACTACTACTTAAAAGAAAAAAAAGCCAAATCATCATTGGATTTGCAGCAGAAACTGAGCTAACAATCGAAGTGGTAAAAGAAAAAATTCTAAGAAAGCCAGTCGATTTACTTCTGGTCAATAAATCACAAGGGCCATGGATGAAAACTGGAGGCGAACAAGGATTTAATGAAAGCACGCTTGGGTTTTATGCTTTTTTTCCTCATTCTGCTTCCCCCTTTGATAAAAAGAACCTTGACCAAACGTGGGCCAAAACGAAAAATGAATGTGCAAAGAAAATCTTAGAATGGTGTCAAACAAATGCCCCAATTGCCTCTATTGCCCCGATTACCCCAACTCATAGAGACTAAAGAAGAATTTTTACGTTGGAGGCAATCACTTATATCCCATTCCGTTGGTCTCGTGGCCACCATGGGAAATTTGCATGCAGGACACATTTCCCTGGTTGAAAAAAGCTTTCAAGAAAATGAACACACCATCGTCACTATCTTCGTAAACCCAAAGCAATTTGGCCCTAAAGAAGATTTTGCAAAATATCCTCGCACTCTGAGCGAAGATGAAGAAAAACTAATGGCCTCTTGGAAACGCCTTACTCCATCCAAAAATCTTATTATTTTTGCTCCTAAAACCACCGAAGAAATTTATCCACCAAAATTTTTAACCACCATAAGCGTAGGAAAAATTTCTAAACTTTGGGAGGGCACCCATCGGCCTGGTCACTTCGAAGGTGTGGCCACCGTCGTCTATTTATTATTTCAGATAATCAAACCAAGCATCGCTTACTTTGGAGCGAAAGATTTCCAACAAGTGCAAGTCATTAAAAAAATGACGACCGATTTACTTCTCGATATAAAAATTATGGCATGCCCGATCGTTCGTGACCACGACGGACTTGCCCTTTCAAGTCGCAATCAATACTTAACGACTGAAGGCAGAAAGCAATCATTAGTGCTTCCGCAAACTCTGAATCTTGCCGCAAAAATTTTAATTGAAGAAGATAACTTTGAAAATTTTTCTGCGTTTTTAGAAAAAACAAAAGAGAATGACGACAGGTGGGAATATTTAGCGTATTGTGATTCCGAAACTTTGATCAACTTAAAGCAAAAGCAACCAAACGGTATTTTACTTGGAGTCTATAAAGTCGATGGGACGAGATTATTAGATAATCTGCTCATCACATTGACCATTAAAAATTAAACATGACAGACAAAAGTTATACATTACCAAAATCGGCGCACGCCGCACTCGTCTCCATTGTTAGCTCCCACTTCGATTACCACAGCAATAAATTAGAAACCCAATACTCCTTGGACGAATTGGCCCAATTATTAAAAACAATCGATGTCACCGCCGGCCCAAGTTTTATTCAAGAAAAACAACAACCGGATGCTGGCACCGTTTTGGGATCTGGAAAAATTGCCGAGATTGCAGAAGCGGCCAAGATGGCCAAGTGCGATTTTTTAGTTTTTGATTTTCCGCTAACGGCGAGCCAACTTCGCAACATTGAAAAACTCACCAAGATGAAAGTGGTCGATCGCTGTCACGTTATTTTTCAAATTTTTGCACAACATGCAAAAACCAAAGAATCCCAAATTCAAATTGAAATATCTCGCCTGCAATATTTACTTCCCCGCCTCACCTCTCTTTGGACCCACTTTTCTAAATTAAAAGGCGGTATCGGCTTAAAGGGAGAGGGCGAACAACAATTAGAACTCGATCGAAGAATTGTGAATCGAAAAATTTCGCAATATAAAAATCAGCTTGCTGAATTAAAAAAAGCGAAGTCGGTTCAAAGTAAAGAGCGGCTCAAAAAAACTCTTAACGTTGCCCTTCTCGGTTACACCAATGCCGGAAAATCTTCTCTCATGAATCGATTGTGTCAAGCGGCGGTTTTAGAAGAAGATAAATTATTTGCGACGCTGGATTCTACCTATCGCCTACTCTCTCCTGACACCAGACCACCCATTGTATTAGCGGATACGGTGGGATTTATTTCTAATTTGCCGAGCGTGATGGTGGAAGGTTTTAAGACCACACTTCAGTCGGCCCATGATGCAGATATGCTAGTCCTTGTGGTGGATATTTCAGATCCCCACATGGATAAGCAAATTTCGGTGACTCAAAAAACTCTAGAGGAACTTGATTTGCATCATAAAAAAAGTATGTTTGTCTTTACCAAAAAAGATAAATTGGCCAATCCCATGATGGCCTCGATTAAAATGCGTCCCTACCCTAGCTCTTATTTAGTTTCTTCTTTTAATCATCAAGACATGTTGAAACTGCGAGACTTCATCATGGAAGAGCTTCTCAAAAATCAAGAACATTATGATTTATTTATTCCCTATGAAGATGGGCAGTCTCACGCAAAAATTAAAAAAAATACAAATATTTTAAAGATTGGCAACCATGAAAAAGGAATTTTTTATCGTGTGAGATCCCTTGATCATGTGTTTCACAAACTTTCTTTGCAACATTATGTTTTGAATCCCGCAGAAACGGAAAATTTTTTAAAATTTTTCACTTAATTTTTTTTTGTCATTGTCTTTGTAAATTTAAGGCCCTAACCTTTAAATTCGAAGTTCTATGGAGGGGCATTCGCTTGAGAAAAGAATCATTGATGAATCGAATTTCCAATCGCCCACTGGAAAATTTATTTCATCCTTCACTAAATTATAATCACCCAGTTCTCGTTGCTTCTCATCGATGGAAAATTGTTTCTGATCAACTTAAAGATCTACTTGGCAATGATGTTTACCGACAATGGTTTGAAAATATTACGGCCATGTACATCACCAATAACGTACTCATTTTGCGAGTAAGAGATCGCATGAGTTGCACATGGATTACATCACATTATCAAGACTTAGTTGATGTTTTATTAAGTTTTCAAGACCAACAATTAACCTGTTTCATGACAACCGAAGATGATTTGCCGCTCAGACCACTAGATTATCTGGAATTTTCTGGTGCCGTCAGTTAATATGCTCTCAATATGAATAATCAATCAAATATTACGACATCCAAAATTGAATCCATAAACCCTCATCCTACTTCTAGTAATTTAAAAGTTTGTCGCGTGAGTGATGGGCAAAATATTTTTTCCATTGTTTGTGGCTCATCCAATATTTTCACTGGGATGATTGTCTTATTGGCCAAAGAGGGAGCGCAATTACCTTCAGGTTTAAATATTCAAAAAACCACCATTCGAGGTGTCGAATCAGAAGGGATGATATGCTCTCCTCGAGAACTAGGTATCAGAAATGAATCGGGCGCTATTGATTTGCCGCCCGATACTAAACTGGGATTGGATTGGAAATCACTAGATCAGGCGACACTTTCAAGTACACCTTGGTATCGATATGATTTGGTGGAACAATTTTTTATGAACAAAGATAAGAAAATTTATTCTCATCATCATTACTGGAAAAATTCGAATCAAGACAATCATTTGGCGAATGAACTAGACCAACTTATTGGCCGAACTTATTTTGATTCAGCAAAGCAAGTCTATCATTATCAAAAGTTGCAGGGGTAATGTTCGGTTGGTCCCAATAAAAAATGCGGGCCTCATCGATCTGCCACTCGCTCCAAAAATTCTTGTCCCACTCTTTCCCATGCCCCCAAATAATAACAGGAAGTGTTAAATATTTTTGCAACAATGGTGCGAGCCCATGGTTCATCCACTCGCGGTGAACGGCATCCCTGTTTTCTAATTTGGAATCGTGTATTAATACACCGTTAAAGGAGAGCGTATCGACGAGGTGGTGAAAATTTTGAGCGGGATCCCAAGTGTAATACTTAGGGCCATTGCCTAAGGAAAGTACTTCTGCGACCTTGATACTTAGAACATGGGAATCTAACCAGAGCCAGGTTGAGGATTTTGTGAGATTGGAATCTTTAATGGGTAAAATTTGTGACATAGGCATGGATAACAAAAAAATAATTTATTTAAAAGTAAAAAATTCTTCCCCTGAAGAAATCTTGGGCACTTATTCCTTTGAGCAAATGGATGAGGCCTACCAGATGGCCAGTGAATTTGAAGAAAATGGTGTGGAAGTAGAACTCATGATTCCAGGAGCGGCCGAATCATTGGCCAACGAATTGGGACTTAGTTTAGAAGAACGAGATAAATTATTTAGCTCTATCGAACAAGAAATGGATGACCATGATGACTAATCATTTTTTTTAACCATATTAAAGTTTTTTCCTGGAATTTATAGTCATCAACAAAAAAACTCGCCGTATGACTTCCATAAGGTGTTTCATAAGTCCATCTTTCATTATTGACGCTACTTACTTTATGGGATTTTAAATTTTCAAAAATACTTGCAGAGCATGAAGCTGGTACTACGGGGTCTTTTTGATCATGTAAAATTAAGGTAGGCATGGTGATGGCGTTCCAATTTTGAAGCGAAAGATTATCAGTTATAAGTGCTGGCACCAACCAATTGATGGGGTACGTTAGCCAATGACTTTTGAGTTTTGTTTTTGCAACCTCATGATAGGAAAAAAATGTGGATTCTAAAATAATAGACGAGATATGGGATCTCATTTCGGGCGTGATGTCCTCAATGGACTTAAGCAAGATCGCTCCTCCCAAACTTTGACCAATGCCAATGAGGGGAAGTTTGCGGGGCGCTACAAATTTTTCATAAACAAAATTCCAAATTTTAACGGAATCTTCTCTGATGAGTTTTCCCTCTGCTTTCCCACTAGATTTTCCATACCCCCTGTAATCAAAGGTGACCACATCAATGCCAGATTGGGTGAGCCAGTAAACCGAGCCGTAGTGGCTACTTAAGTTTTGGGCATTGCCGTGGAATTGAAGAACAACGGCCCATGATTTTTTTTGACTTGATAGATTGGATGGAAAATAGCGAACGTGTAGTTTCATTTTTGAATCTAAGGGCAGAAAATAATCTTCAAAAATAATTTTATGTTTTGATGGGTCATCATAAATAGTTTTATCTGGGTAGTAGAAAAGATGACTACATCCAGTAAAAATCCAAAAGCAAAAGAAAATTAAACAAGGATTGAATTTATTTTTTAGTTTTTGCATGAGATTTTGTTTCTTTTAATTTTGATTTTGATTTTATTTTTGATTCATCCGCTACACGCCAAAGCATTAATGCCACGATACTCTGATAAGGCGCCCACCTATCACCAGCGTTTTTAATTTGTTTAGAAGTGGGAAGAGTTTTTAATTTTTTCCAAAGCTGATAGCCGCGCCTGACTCCAAAATCATCGACGGGCCAAACATCTAATCGCCCCAGCTGGAAAATAAGTAGCATCTCGACTGTCCACTTACCTACTCCAAAAATGGGAGTCAAGTGTTCGATAATTTCTTCATTGGACATTTTTTTTATTTTGGTAGCGTTGGGCAAATGTCCTTTCAAAGCGTGCTCTGCGATGGATTTGATGGATTTAATTTTTGATTGGGAGAAGCCACAATCTCTCATAACTTCGACCGTTAATTCGGCCACTTCTTCTGGGGTGGGCAAATTATTCTTGCTACTTCCTAGTTGTTGAAATCGATTTAAGATAGTTTCTGCGGCCTTAACATGTAACTGTTGGTGAGCAATGGCCCGAACTAGTGAGTGGTAAGGGGAGCGAAGTAAGTCTGGCGCAAAACTTAATTGTGGAAATTTCTTGAGAAGTGACGTAAGTCCCTTGTCACTTTTAATCAAAATTTTTCGTATTTTGATCCATTCATTTGAATCCATGAAATCGTTTCCAAGTTGTCTGTAAAATTTGAGCGAAAAGCGATGGAAGATGAAATTATTTTAATTTTCTCCAATAGCATGAGCAAACTTTATCTTGGCTCGAATAGACATTTATGTTACGATAACCGACGGTAAGCCCGATTGGTGGAATTGGTAGACACGCTAGGCTTAGAACCTAGTGCCTAACCGCGTGGGGGTTCGAGTCCCTCATCGGGCACCATTTTGACAAGTACTCGAACACGCACAAAATCTAAAAAATATTTCAAACACTTTTAAATTTGGCCATGAAGTTTATGCATTGGGTCCTCCCCAGCATTCAAAACTCGACAAAATCCCTACAACATTTCTCATTTTTGTTTTAATATTTTGAAACCCAAATCCGCACGTTTTGATTTTTCAACCCAAACAATCTCAATTTTTTTATCTTTCGGCCGAAGTGGTCACTCATAACGTGGCCGCTTCGGCTTTTTTTTTGCCAATTTTCTAAAATATCCTCCGCGATATTCTTTTTAACGTCGTGAATATATCGCAAAATTCACCAAAGCCTATTTTAAAGGCGCAAGGCGGCCCGTGCCCGGTAGCAAATTGGTAGAGAAAATATTTAATTGTCAAAGATCTTTAAGTCACTCTTTCTCTACAGTCTGCATAAATCATAATGTCGGAATTTAATTTCTTTGTT
>JARXAH010000067.1 GCA_029865945.1 Bacteriovoracaceae bacterium
ACGTTGAAAGGTCTCAAGAAGTTAACGAAGAAAAAATTAAAAAATATGTCGATGGATTCCAAAAAAATTCGCGGAATATTTAAGCGATGCGATAACTCAAAACTCTATCTTAGCTGAAATTATTTTCGTTACGATCTATATTACTTATAAATTTGGCACGAAAAAAATCATGAAAAAAATTCATAGCGATTTTGAAACGTTAGATCTAATGATTAGAAGTAGTGATGCCGTAAATGCAAAAAAATATTTTTTTTCGCTTGTTGAAAAATACAAACATCGAGATTCTGCTGTTATCTTAGGTTCTTATGCAAGGCGATTGAGAATGCCACAAGTTGGATTAGAGATCTTGCGGCCTTACGTACGACCCACTGTTAAAAATTATATAGAGGCCAATGAAGGTGAGACTGCAGAGTATTCTGGGTCATTATTACTCGCAGGTCTAATAACAGAGGGTTTACAATTACTCGCAGACATTAAAAATCCTAATCGCTATCCAAAAATTTTCCTTATTCAGGCTTTGTCCCACATATCTAGGTGGGATTATCAATCTGCTTATTTTCCTTTGCAGCAAATGCTGAATAGTTTCGATATGGAAATTTCAGATCACGATAGAATTGTTGCTAGTGTGAATTTGGCAGAAGTTTTTATTTTCTTGCATCAACCACATGAAGCCGAAAAATTGATAAACATATTAATTAAGGAAGTTAAAAAACAAAATCTTGTTTTTACCTATTCTAAATGTCTTGAGCTACTTGCGGAGTGTGAATTTCATTTTGGTTCATTAACAACCGCCAAAAAACTAATTTTGCGATCGATGACGGAAGTAAAAGATACCTCGTCGCCTGGTTATTTTTTTAAATCTAAGTTACTCGCCATGATTGAATCCAGTATGTATCCAGAAAATAATAATTATCAGTTAAATTTTAAACATAAAATTACAGAGGCCATGAATTTGGGGCATTTTGAAAGCGTTCGCGATCTATGGATTAATTGGGGGAGAATATATAAAAATGAAAAAATCTTGGAGCAATCATTGTATGGAACTTCTTTGGAAGGTTTTTCCGCTTTCTATGAAAGAAAATATTCTTTAGAGAGTAAAAAAATGAAACAGAATTTAATTTTTCATCATCCTATAGTTGTCAATGTATGTTGTGATGAAACGTATTTGAAAACTTTTAGTGAAAACCAGACATCAATATCGAAGAATGTTCAATCTTTAACAACGAGTGTTCAGTTAATGATCTATCATCTCTCTAAAGATATTTTTAGGCCTCCCACTATTTATGACTTATTTAATTTGCAATATGGTGGAGAATATTTTTCAAAAGATACTTCTCTCAATAAAACTCAGCAAATGATTTATAGAGTTAGGGCCTCAATTGTTGAGGAAAATCTTCCGTTTGATTTACTCTGTGTTAAGGGAAGATATTTTTTGAAATCAAAAATTAAAAATAAAACTATAAAGTTTGAACTAAATACAGAGGAGGCGTTTGAATTACAAGTGAGAGGAAAATTTGGCACTCAAGAATTTTCAAGGAAATCATTGAAGTCTCTTTTTATTGATTTATCGTTAAGAACAATTAATCGTGAAATAGATAGCATGCTAAAAAAAAATATTATTTCCAAAGTTGGTAGCTATAAAAAAACGAGATACGTATTCGCTGATTAATGGAATAAATTTGGTCTTCTGAGATTTAATTCCCAATTTATTAAATACCGTCTCTATTTGATCAAATGTCTACTGAGTGCTTGATTTAAAATTTTTTAAAAAAGTGATTCGGAGTCCATTCCGCTTTACTTAATTGTAAATCGGAGTCAACTCCGATTTACTTTATTTGAGATAAAGGAAGCGCAATGATATCTCTCTGAAGCTTAATACCCAATTTACTAAGTTCTACCTCAGTCTCATCAAGTTGCATTCCTGGCATGGTAAAGGGAATTTTTGGCCAGCTAAGGAGAAACCAATCATAGTGAAGAGGCATAATCATCTTAGGCATCATTTTTTTTGCGTAACCATTAATCCAATCCTCAGTGCTTTTTCGATTGGCCACACCCAAAATTGCTACATCGACTTTAGGAAGCGTATTCATGATAGATTCAATTGGCTGTCCACCTTGATCCAAATAAATATTTCCACTTGGATGCTCAATTAAATAGCACCACGTATCACCCACGCGGTAGTCATAAAAATTTAGTTGATTATTTTCACTCACCATTCCTTCTGCAAAATGCCAATCAATCCACTGGATGATCGCCGCGTGGGGGCGCAAGAAGGGAGTAACTTTGAATTCTCCTAAGATAATGGGCGTATGATCCACCATATCTGTTAGAAAAACTGGACGATTCGTTATTGATTCGTATGCTTTAGATAACCTCTGTATCGAAGTTGTCCCGTAAATGGGAGCATGAAATTTAGCAGAAAACCATGGCACATCCACCGCGTGATCAAAGTGGGTGTGGCTAATAAATTGAGCATCAAGCTTTTTGATTTGAAACTCTTTTACTTTTTCTTCCAGAAGTTCATCATTAGGTAAAAATTGTTCATTAAATAGCCAATGTTTTAGTTGAGGTCTTGTAAAAGTTAAATCAAAACCAATGTCTGTTTTTCCATCAGAAATTAAGACGCCAGCAATGGAAGTCCATTTGATTGTGATAGCAAACGATTTCATTGAAGAAAATAAAATAAAAAAAAGAATCAAAAATGATTTATAAAAGTTCATGAAAATTTCTCTATTGTTGATAAGGAATAACATCTGATTTCTTAATCGCCTCGAACGCCTGCAAACGCAACAAACAAGAGTCACACTTGCCGCATGCTTCGCCCGAACTTTGGTAACAACTCCAGGTTTTATCAAGCGGCGCCTTCCAGTTAACTAAATCGTCCACGATTTTTTCTTTTTTGGCAGCAATTAAGGGAGTCACGATCTTAATTTTCCCTTCCCTCGATCCAAGCCGAATGAGTTCATTAAAGGATTGATAGTATTCTGGACGACAATCCGGATAACCATGTCCATCTTCACTCACGGCCCCTATGTGGACCTCGTCGATATTTTCATTTTCCGCCCACGCGAGAGCTAGTGATAAAAAGATGGTATTCCTAAAGGGAACATAACTAGTCGGTAAGGTTTTACTTACGCTATCAATTCCACTTACGTTAACTTTCACGTCGTGAGAGGTGAGAGAAGATTTTGCAATTTGGGGAAGAAAATTTAAATTTAAGATTCGCCTCCGATCTATTCCAATTTGATAAAATTCACAACACTCCTTAAAAGATTTTTCTTCTTGTGCTTGAGTTTTTTGTCCGTATTGAAAATGGAGTGCAAAAACTTCACACTTCGGGTGCTCCATCATCACGCTGGCAATCAACCACAACGAATCCATGCCACCAGAAAATAAAACCAATACTCTTTTTGATTTAGTTTTTGATTTCACGATTGAAACCCCTTCATGATTTCATCAATCTTTGATTTATATTGCTTCGCCACCACCGCCAATTTTTCTTTTTTTATTTCAAGTTCATTATTCGTTTCATCTTTTAACATGAGGTAGAATTTTATTTTTGGCTCAGTCCCTGACGGCCGCAAATACAGCTCAACGCCGCCCCTAAATTCTAATTTGATTAAATCACTGGCCGGTAGTCCTAGTGTGCCCCCAGGTGCAAAATCCCAGATTTTTTCGATCTTAGAATCACCAAACCATTTTGCTAGTACACTTTTATCTCGAGATTGCTCCATGAGTTTTTGCATTAATTCCATGCCTTTAATCCCCGGAAGCGTATAGCTATAAACTTGGTCATAAAAATATCCAAAAGTTTCATAAAGCAAATCGAGCGCAGCACGAACGTTTCGGCCATGAAACTGATGCCACAGCGCCATTTCTGCAAAAAGCGCAGCACTAGATAACCCATCTTTATCACGAACATTTTTGTGAGACATGCTTCCAAAGGATTCTTCCGAAGCAAATAAAAAAGAAAAAACTTCTTTCTTGTCTTCCAGTTCCTTAATTTTTTTTGCCATCCATTTAAAGCCAGTTAGAGTTGAAAAAATCTGTACTCCAAAATGTTTACAGATTTTATCTTGCATCGTTGAACTAACTAACGATTTAAGGACGATCCCACAGGTAGGCAAGCTTCCCAGTTTGGAGAGCTGATCAAGCTTATATTGAAGCATCAAATTATTTATTTCATTGCCGCTTAAAAAAACCGCTTTTCCTCCATCATTAACAACTATGCCCATTCGATCAGCATCCGGATCATTGCCAATCGCAAAAGAGGCCTTCTTCTCAATCATGAGATCACTGGCCATCTTGAGTGCCGCAGGTTCTTCCGGATTGGGTTTGGGTGCCGTGGGAAAATTTCCATCGGGATTTTTTTGCACTTTTACAATCGTGTAATTTTTGAAACCGAGCCTCTGCATAAGAGGTTCGAAAATTCTCGCCCCGGTCCCGTGAAGTGGTGTGTAAATAAAATTTAAATCACTTCCATGATTTTTAACTAATATTTTTTGAAGACACTCATCTTCAATCTTTTGAAAGTAGTGATTTTCAAGCGTTTCATTAATGATAATTTCTTTGGCGCCTTCCAATCGCTCAATTAAATTCCAATTTTCACTAATTTTTTCATAGTGCCTCATCATCAAATCATCGTAAGGATCAGTGACTTGTGCTCCATCATCCCAATAAACTTTGAGTCCATTATAATCTTTGGGATTGTGACTTGCCGTGATCATGATTCCTGCATCGGCCTGCATTTCTCGAATGGCAAAACTTAATAAGGGAGTAGGGGTTGGTTCACCAAACGCAAAACATTCAATCTCATTAGCACTCAGGACTTCCACACAAGCGGCCAATAAATCTCTCGAACTCAAGCGTGAATCAAACGACAGGACAACTTTGAGCTTACTTTTTTTGCCCTTCGCTTCATGTAGACTGCTCGCCAAAGCCTGGGCAGCAATCCTTGCGTTGAAAATATTTAACTTATTGGGCCCAATTCCCACGATCCCTCTGAGCCCTGCCGTCCCAAAAGTGAGCTCCTTGCAAAAGGATTCAAGTAAATCTTTGCTATCGCCTCGCTCGGCCTTATCCAATAAATGTGCAATCTCGTCTTTACTTGATTGGCCTATGGAATTTTGCTTGAGCCAAAAGGCCGCCTTTTTTTGCGATATACTTAACAAATCCATATATATCCTTTATAAATCCCTTATAAGTCTAAAATAAGATCCCATCATCCAATAGAGGTTCAATATAATATATGAGCAATCCAAAAAACAAACATCAGCAAAACATTCCCGGCCCATGGTACACCACACATCCAGATGATGAGGATGGAGAAGGATGTATCGCCTGCAACGTATGTTATTCAGGTGCTCCAGATTTTTTTGCAGAGGACGATCAAGGAAATGCTTACGTAAAAAAACAACCGGTCACCGATGAAGATAAGGCATTATGTCAGGAACAAATGGACTGTTGCCCAGTAGGCTCCATCGGCAACAACGGCCAATAGCAAAATATTTTATGAAATCTCATTAAATTTTGCTAAGTGGGCCTTCTTTCGTTCTTCCAAGAATTCCACAAATCTCTTTTTAAAATTTCGATCGCCATCGCCAGTGAGTTGATCGCTGGCCATTTCATCTAAAAGTCTAGATTTTAGCTCCACGATATCAAAAATTTCCAGCGCCACTTGAATGCGCTTAAAAAGTTTGGGAATCAATTGTCCCGGACGCTGAATGTGATGGAGGCCACCACTAGTCACAATTAGAAATTGACCCTCGGGAATTTTAAAAATAACATCCGCAATTCCAGGCCGAATATCCATGGGACGGCCATGCTTATCTAAACCTTTGGACCTCATCATTCGCCCTTCAGGTAAAATGACGACCAGAGATTTATGGTCGATTTTGTTTAAAAAATGCTCCCACGACGAATCGCGCTTTCTGGAAATGGGAACAATATTTTGGCCAAGAAGTGAAAAAAAAATCCCCACTACTTTGCGATTCATGGTGATGTCGGCCGCTGGCGCCACGGAATATTTTGCCACTCGCCACAGCTCCGAAAACGGATAAAGCGCCACAAAAATGGGTTCGTAGAGTGAAGTGTGGTTTAAGACCCCGATACATTTTATTTGTCTCCACTCATTTGGATACGGAGAAAGCCAGTGTTCCTCAAAGCGGAAAAAAATTTTGGCCAAAATCTTGGTAAGTGAGAGGGTCAAAAACACTAAAAATGTCTTGAATGTATGTTGATAAAAAGACATTAGGACTATTTCCTCCAATTGGTGTACAATTTCTAACACCAAATACTAAAATTCGCGAAAAGGAAAGACCATTTATGGCCAAAGAAGATCTCATTGAAGTTGATGGAGTGGTGACCGAAGTTCACGCTCATGGAAATTACACCGTAAAACTTGATAACGGCCATACTCTTTCCGCAAAGTTATCTGGAAAAATGCGAAAATTTTTTATTAAAGTTATTCGAGGTGACCGAGTTACTATTGGTATTTCGCCCTATGATAAAACTCATGGTTTAATTATGTTTAGACATAAACCAGGTGGTTCCAGGCCTGGCCAGGATTCGGTTGGCGGAAGTGGTGGAAAGAATTAAGGAGCGTCAGTATTTTATGAATCTAAATCTCAATTGGATGCATTGGATATTGTTTGCCCTCGTTTCCTCCTTTACCCTAAGTCATACCCTTTTTCCTATAACCATGGCAGAGACATCCAAAGTTCAAACTACTACTACGACGAGCGCTCCATCGAATTGCGAGGAATGGTTATCTTTATTCCCAGGAACTTTTGACAAAGCGGAATTGAAGAAAGTTTGTGCCAATACTGCCCAGCTACCTAATTGTGAAAGTCAAGAAGGTCATCACCCCATCATTCATTTTGATCAAAATGGACTTCCCCAAGGTAAAAAAATTCTCGTCTTTTCTTTGTTTCATGGTGATGAGTATCCAGCAGGGTCCATGGCGCGAGATTGGATGTTAAGACTGAGTACCTTAAAAAACGGAAGAAATAATTGGAGAATTATCCCTATCGTTAATCCTGATGGAGTACTTGCTAAAACAAGAGTGAACGCTCGTGGTGTTGACCTTAACCGAAATCTTCCGACAGAAAAATGGCAATCCGAAGCGGCCCACCGATGGGAGCAAATAGAGAAAAAAGATACAAGACGATTTCCTGGTGGCAATCAGGCCAGCGAGTTAGAAGTTAAATGTGTCATGAAACAAATTGAAGATTTTAAGCCAGATTTCATTGTGAGTATTCATACTCCTTACGGACTACTTGACTTTGATGGCCCTGAAAAACAAAAAAATCCTCCGGTAAAAGATTTACCCTGGAAGCGTCTTGGAAATTATCCCGGAAGCTTAGGCAGATTTATGTGGGCCGAAAGAAGTATTCCCGTACTCACGATTGAACTTAAAGGAAATAAATTTGATCAGACTCAAACCTATGTTTCTCACTTGCAAGATGTTATTGGAACTGTTGCGATTACCTCAGATAGTTTTGGTCCCAAAGAGAAGGCGATGGTGAAGCAAGCTGTTTTGGGTAGCGATTCAAATAGTAATAAAAAACTAGAATAAATAACTTTCTTGTCCGAAAGATCCTATAGATCCTATCAATCCATAAACTAGAGAAAAAAATTATGAATGAGTATCAGCGAATTCGTTTAGAAAAAAGAAATGAATGGTCTCAGCGGCAAATTGCTTATCCTGGCAAATTTTTCAAGAAGTATCTTAGTGCAGAAGTGAAAGGCCTTGCTGATGGAACAGCTGACGTTTCAACGGCAGGTCGCTTGATGGCGATGCGAGTCATGGGGAAATTAACTTTTGCTCAACTACAGGATCACACGGGAAAAGTTCAAATTGCTTTTCAATCGGATTTATTAGGGGCAGAAGATTATAAATTTTTTACCAAAAAATTAGACATTGGTGATTATATTGGAGTTGTGGGCGAAATGTTCACCACTCAAAAATTAGAAAAAACTTTGCAGGTGAAAAAATTGACCTTGCTCTCCAAGAGCATTCGGCCGCTTCCAGAAAAGTTTCACGGACTACACGATCCCGAATTAAAGGCGCGCTACCGTTACCTTGATCTCATTATGAGCGAGGAGACCCGGGCAAAATTTGCGAAGCGATTAAAAACAATAAAATTCATTAGAAATTATTTGGACAATAATCAGTTTACAGAAGTAGACACTCCCATTTTACAATCCATTGCTTCTGGCGCCAGTGCCAGTCCTTTTGAAACTCATCACAACGCACTGAACATTCCTCTCTATCTTCGTATCGCTCCTGAAACGTACTTGAAGAGGCTTATTGCGGGCGGATACGAGCGCGTTTATGAATTAGGTAAATGTTTCAGAAATGAAGGGATTGATGCCTCTCACTTGCAAGAATTTACCATGCTAGAATTCTATGTTGCTTACTGGGATTACCTAGATAACATGCACTTTATTAAAGATTTAATTCAAAAAATGGTCATTGATGTCAACGGTAGTTCTATCGTGACCTATGAAGATCAGACCATTGATTTTGCGGGTGAATGGCCAGTCATGACTTATCGAGATCTCGTGCTTAAATACACAAAAGTTGATTTGGACCGAGTCCAAACTTTTGATGATCTCAAAGCGCAAATTAAAGAACTCAAACTAGAATTCCCAGTGGATAAATATGTTGGGTTGGGCGGACTTATTGATGGCCTTTATAAACGATATTGTCGTCCACACTTAGTGCAACCCATTTTTATTACCAAGCATCACGTGGACCTTGTTCCGCTGGCAAGACGCAGCGATGAGAAGCCCCATGAACTCGATATGTTTCAATTAGTCATTAATGGCTGGGAAGTTGTAAAAGCGTATTCCGAGTTAGTCGATCCTACCGAGCAAAAACTACGCTTTGAAGAGCAAGCGAAGTTGGCCAAGGCCGGTGATGATGAGGCCATGATGATGGAAGAAGATTTCATTATGTGTATGGAGACGGGAATGCCACCGATCTCAGGACTTGGGCTTGGAGTCGAGCGCATGATTGCGCTACTCACTAATAGCTCAAATATTCGCGATATTATTTTCTTTCCAAGCTTAAGGCCTCCAAAAATAGAAGAAGCAGAGGCGCTGGAAGCGCCAGAGGGTGATGCAAGTGAAGGAAAAAAATAATATGGAACATCAGTCCCCCAATCAATCCCAAAAAGAGGCACAAACTCCGAACCATTATCCCTTTTCAAAATGGGAACAAAAGTGGCAAAAATTTTGGAAAGAAAATAAGACCTTTGAAGTCACCGAAGATAAGAACAAACCTAAATATTATATCTTAGATATGTTTCCTTATCCTTCTGGTGCTGGATTGCATGTGGGGCACCCGCTCGGATACATCGCTTCTGATGTGCTGGCGAGGACGAAGCGTTTGCAAGGTTACAACGTTCTTCATCCCATGGGATATGATGCTTTTGGACTTCCTGCCGAGCAGTACGCCATTCAAACAGGACAACATCCGGCCATAACGACTAAAGAAAATCGTGAGCGCTACAGGGCGCAACTCGATGCCATTGGTTTTTCTTTCGATTGGTCGAGGGAAGTGGTGACGTGTGACCCAGAATATTATCACCATACTCAAAGTGTCTTCATAGATTTATTTGAGAGTTGGTATGACAACGATCCAAAAGTAAATAAGGCCAGGCCAATCGTTGAATTAGTGAAACGTTTTGAAGCGCAAGATTTAAATTGGAAAAATTATTCTGAAAAAGAAAAATCAGATATTTTAATGAACTATCGTCTCGCTTATCTTTCAGAGGCGTCGGTTAATTGGTGCCCCCATTTGGGAACCGTGCTCGCCAATGATGAGATACAAGACGGAAGATCTGTTCGCGGGGGACATCCGGTAGAGCAAAAGAAAATGTGGCAGTGGCATTTAAGAATGACTGCCTATGCAGAGCGATTATTGAATGGTCTTACAGAAATTGATTGGCCACAGGCCGTTATTGATATGCAGCGCAACTGGATTGGAAAATCTGTCGGCGCGGAAATTGATTTTGCGATTGATGGGAACGCAGCACTCAAACTTAAAATTTTTACCACAAGACCTGATACCATTTTTGGATGTACCTTTATGGTCATCGCTCCTGAACATACAAATGCAAAAGATTTAGTAAAAGCGGAACAACAAAAAGCGGTGGATGATTTTTTATTGATTATGAAATCTAAGACCGAGCGCGATCGCCAAGAAAATATCATGGCGGCCCAAGGAATTTTCACAGGTAGTTATGCCATTCATCCTTTTTTAAAAACCAAAATTCCCATCTATATGGGCGAGTACGTTCTCGCAACGTACGGAACGGGCGCGATTATGGCGGTTCCGGGACATGATGAACGCGATTACCGTTTTGCAAAAAAACACGGACTCAAAATCGTTTCAATTTTGAAAGATGTGGACGTAAGTGAAGTGGCCAGTGAATCGAAGGAAGGCATTTTAAGTAATAGCGACTTTTTAAATGGTTTGCCGGTGAGTGAAGCGATTTCAAAAGTGATCGCAAAATTAGAAGAATTAAAAGTGGGAGTTGGCAAAACTCAATTCCGACTTCGCGACGCCATATTTGGGCGGCAACGATATTGGGGAGAGCCAATACCTGTTTATTTTGAAAATGGCATTCCAAAAACGATACCAAAAGACGAACTACCTTTGGTCTTACCTGATGTAGATAAATATTTGCCTACCTCTACAGGAGAGCCGCCGCTGGCGCGTGCCAAAAATTGGAAGTACCAAGATAAATTTCCTATTGAGTACTCTACCATGCCTGGCTTTGCTGGTTCTTGCGCTTATTTTTTGCGCTACATGGATCCCAAAAATAAGAACACCCTCGTCGATAAATCTAAGGCCGATTATTGGGGACAGGTGGATTTTTATTTGGGTGGATCAGAGCATGCTACCGGACATTTACTATATTCGAGGTTTTGGAATCACTTCTTATTTGATCTTGGAAAAATTTCCCACCGAGAACCATTTAAGAAATTATTTAATCAAGGAATGATCTTAGGGCGTTCTCAATTTGTTTACCGACAAGTTGATAGTGGAAAATATGTTAGCTTTGATCGCTTGAAAGATTTTGGAGGCGAAGGAAAATTTACTAAAATTCACGTGGATGTGAAATTTGTAAAAAATGATATTTTGGATATCGAAAAATTTAAAAATTGGCGCGAAGAGTATAATAGTGCCGAATTTATTTTGGGCGACCATGGACAATATGTGTGTGGTAGCGCCATCGAGAAAATGTCTAAATCTTTTTATAATGTATTTAATCCCGATGACATTATTTCGGAATATGGTGCTGACGCCTTTCGTATGTACGAAATGTTTTTAGGGCCACTAGAACAGGCCAAGCCATGGAACATGAATGGGATTGAGGGTGTGTTTCGTTTTTTAAACAAACTCTGGCGCTTTTGGCATCAAGACGGAGAGTTAACGACTCCTAAGTGGTCGAGTGCACCTGCTACCGAAGAAGAACTAAAGGCGCTGCATACGCTCATCAAAAAATGTATGAGTGATATTGAAATTTTATCTATAAATACAATGGTCAGTAGTTTTATGATCGCGGGCCAAGAGTTGATGAAATTAGAATGCGATAAAAAAGATATTTGGGAAAAGTTTCTCATTTTACTTTCTCCGTTCGCTCCGCATTTTTGCGAAGAGATTTGGTCAACCATGGGGAAAGTTGGTTCCATTAGTTTTGCCAAATTTCCGGAGCTAAATGAAAGCTTTTTAGTGAGCAAAGTTTCTACGTACGCCATTTCTTTCAATGGAAAAACTAGGTTTACCGTGGATTTTCCGACGGAAATGGCGGCCACGGATGTGGAAGCCAAGGTAAAGGCGATGGATCAGACTACAAAATGGTGTGAAGGAAAAAATATTGTGAAAGTGATTGTAGTGCCCGGAAAAATTGTGAACCTAGTGTTAAAGTAAACTCATGGAAACAAAACATCCAAAGTCTTTAGATGAATTAAAATCCCTCATCCTAACCCAAGAAAAAATTCTACTTGCGAGCGCACAAACATCTACCGTGATCCCATGGTCGCAGCTTCAAAAATTAGCGCCTCAATATTTCGAAGACGGAAAATACCCCTCTATTGTATCTCTCCAATCCCTTCCCTCAAAAATGGAATTAAGAAGTATCGAAGCTGAAAATGATTCGATCTATATTGAGGGCCCAGTGAGCTGGAGGGAGGCAGAGCAATTTGCCAGGTCTCATGGGCGGCGAATGATGACTATGCCGACGGAAGATTTGGCATCCGTCCTAGCTGGCCTTGCCACATCCTGTACGGGTGAACATGCTTTCGGCTACGGGACGACCCGGGATCAAGTGGTATCGCTTTCTTACATGAATGACTTAGGGGAAGTCAATTTATTGGAAGCAAGTAAATCCTTGAAGTCTATTTTGCCGGTAGGTTTCAATTTTGAAGCGCTTAGCGAATTTCAAAATTTTTATCAGCTAAATTACAAAAATTTCAAAAATGCCCCCTTTCAACGATTAAATAAAGCGACTGATTTACTAGTGGGATCTGAAGGACATTTCGGCCCAATTTTAAGTGCAACTCTTGAGACCACCAAGGCCGAAAGTGTAAGTCACTTATTTATCCCGTTGAAACACAAATGGTACGAAGATTTTTCTTCCCACCTGAAGTTGTTTCAATGGGGACAAAAGTTTCGAGGAAAGATCTTAGCGTTTGAGTTTTTAGATTGCGATAGCTTGAAGTTTGCATCAAAGATAGATGTGGGGGAGTCCCTAAATAATAATCAAGACTACTTATTCTTTGAAGTTCTAGAAAATTCAGTAGAGGAGTTATTTGAGTCGCTAAGTACCAATGCTATTGATTTTGAAATTGATGTTGATCAGATATTTAATATGGAGTCGGCCAAATTTCAATTACTTCGAAAATCCATTCCTCGGGCAGTAGCGGAACATGTTGATCGTTTGAAAATTATTAAGCAAGGGACTGACGTGCAGGTGAGTCCTGATCTTTTTGGAAAGCTACTTGAGCAATATAAGATTTTTAAAAACAAGAACATCGAATCCATTTTGTTTGGTCATTTTGGCGATGCGCATTTGCACTATAATTTTTTTCCTAAGAACTCATGGGAAGCCAACAAAGTACAAATTGAACTCGAAGAGCTTTATAGTGCATTACCAAAATGGGGATCAGTTTCCCCATTTGCTGAGCATGGCGTGGGTATGATTAAAAAGAAGTATATCGCTAATTTTAATTCAAGTTTAAATGAAGGAATCATTACAATTTTGAAGAATCGCTATGCAAAAAATAAATTATTTTTCTAGTATTATTATTTCAACATTAAATAAGTCAAAAATAACAAATTTTTTATCTGGCTTATTATACAGTGTAGCTATTGTTTTTTATTATTCATTCACAAAAATCACTTAAGATAACCCTCAAGGGGCAAGGGATACTGGTAGGTTTCCTTGGTTTGTCTGTTTGTATTTACTCAATAGAGAGCAAAAAAATTTTCTGCTCTAGAGGTAGGAATTATTGTTGCAAGCTTCTTTTATACATTTATACCCATTGAACTTTTGTTTTCAGGGTGCGTATTCGTCGTCGACGTATATCCATACGTCTTCCTCCTCATCCACTACCTTGAAAACAAAATTTCCAATGATTATAGCGAATCTTTACTTGGATATAAGCTTAGTTAGTTTAAATTAATAATTCAGTTCATGCAGTATACGTTTGATTAAATAATTAGATTATGAAAACTAAATTTTAAGTTGAGTGTTTTTGTGTGAGAATTATTTTTAAACTCTTCTCGATATATTGGAAAAAATTTCTCTTTTCATGTTTAAATAAGAGTAAAGAGACAATTTAATAAAAGAAAATATCATGAAAACGTTTGGGGTTTTAGTTCCTGTATATAATGAAGAGAATACAATACTAAAAATCATGGAAAAAATTGAATCCCTTGAATTTATCTATGAAGCCATTATTGTTGATGATGGTTCGACTGATTCAAGTTTTGAAATTATTCAAAAATTCAAATCCAATAAAATAAAATTCTTTAAGCTTGAATCAAATATGGGTAAAACAGCTGCAATTAATTTTGCTCTTAAGCAGTCTACTTGCGATATTGTCGCTATTCAGGATGCTGATCTCGAATATGATCCTGCTGAACTTGAAGAATTAGTAAGGCCCATATTCAATGGATTAGCGGATGTGGTTTACGGAAGTAGATTCATGGTTAAGAAAGCATCTAGAGTTCTCTATTTTTACCATTTTTTAGCAAATAAATTTTTAACTTGTATGAGTAATTTTTTTACGAATTATAATATGACGGATATTGAAACATGTTACAAAGTATTTAGAAGGGAAATTTTATCTGAATACTCTTTTACAAGTAAAGGTTTTGGTATGGAAGTAGAGTTATCAGCTTTGTTTTCGTTCCTTAATTGCAGAGTCTATGAAGCTCCGATTTCCTACTATGGTAGAACATACGAAGAAGGGAAAAAAGTTTCTTACATTGATGGTGTTTGGGCAATCTATTACATTTTATATTTTAACTTAATCGCTCCAAAGACTAAAATTTTTAAATCCCAAAAAATGAAATGGCTTAGAAATAGGTAAATTAAGGGGACATTCTATTTTTTAATATTTTTATATCTCTACCATTAAATTCATAAATATTCCATTTTTCATAATAAGAAATAGCATCCATAATTCTCTCTGAATCCGCCCATTCTTTAATCTGAATGCTATTTGTAAATGATGGATCGAACACAAAAGACAATGCTAGTTGTCCCTGCCAGCCTTGATCTTTAAGTAAGATTAAACTTTTTTTGCCATTAATTATTTTAGCTTGTTCTTTTAGGTTACTTTTTACTCCATTGTAATCTACATAGCTAGGTAATACTTTGAAATCAAATTGAATCCAATAAACTAAAAGTATCAATATTGTAGCAATAAACAAATAGCCAATTGTTTTTGAGCTAGAATAGATTTTTTCAAAAAATAGCACAATACCTGAGCATGAAAGCATGTATATCGCAAAATAAGATTCATACATAAACCTTGAGCCATATCCATGTAAACCTTGTGAATTGTATAAAGTGTGAGATAAGGCCAATGTAAAAAACATTCCAAATAACGATATTTCTAGTTTCCCTCTTTTAATCAGTAGCGCAAATATTGCAAAACTACTAATAAGATAACCGAGTGGCCAAGCAGCAAGGGAACCAAAAATCTGATTTAGTGTAGCATCTTGGTAATTTAAACCATAGAAAAGATTATGTAATCCAATTGATAATCCTGATTTTGAATAAGGATTAAGAAAGAATGATCCACTTGTGAGTTTTTGATCAATTAACATTAAAATCATCACCAATCCAAACCCAAGAGAGGCCCAAAGATATTGCGAAATGTTCTTTTTCCAATGAAAATCATTTTTATAAACTAACAAGCAAAGCCATGGCGCAAATGAAATACCAGTTAAGGGGCGAATGGCTATGATTATTCCCCCCGCGATGCCGATAGTAATCAATTTTACAATTGGAAATTTTTCGCAATAGATTAAAAAAATAATTATAATAACCAATAATTGAGTGAAAATATGGTTCATATAGTCACCACTTAAAAGAATACTAAGTGGTGACAAAGTTAACATCATCGAAAATAAAACAGCTTCCAAGTAACCATATTGCCTAAAAACAAAAACGGTTCCGAAAAATAGCCCAATAAGTGAATAGATTGGATTAGCAAGAAATTCTATTCCTAAACTTAAAAAAGGGACTATAAAAGCCGGCCAAAAATGAAGATACTCTGTAAGAATTAATTTATTTTCTCGTTGCACTTCATGTAATACGTCAATCAAAGAATTCAAAATAGGTGGAACATCCATCTGAATCATACCGGCCATTAAAATTTTTGCTTGTTTGAGGTATATCGCTGAATCAGGGATATGGGGAATAGAGCCCAAAACATTTTCTTGAAAATAGACGCGTATAAAAATATGTAGAGCTGCAGTGGTTGCTAAAGATAATAAAATAAATTTTTTTTTTCTTTTTTTAACGTTTGTTTTATTTTCTAATTTATCGCTTGGAGTTAAGTTATAGAAGAATAAAATGATTGTAGTAAGAATACAAAATTCAATAAAAAAATTGATTATTCTAAGAAAGTTTACTTTTATTGATTCGATGACGTATCCACCATCGCATTTTTCATTTACACATAAAAAGTAATCGTTATCAAGAAATCCATCTCTCGAAGTAAAAGTTACTGGTTTTAGGCCTTCCAGAACAATGGTATTATTTCCTCTCCCAATAAAGGTAAAATTAAGTGTTTGACTAGATCCTTTTTCAATTAATATATTTCTTTCTTCATTTGAAAAATCATCTGTATTAATTGACCAATCTTGAAAATCAAGCTGTTTGCTATTGTTTTTAGTTTCTGATTTTTCAAATGTAAAAAATCTGCCAAATAGAAAAAAATTATTTCTTTCTAGAATGATTTCTTCATTTGTATTGTTTTTTTTATTTGTAATTTTTACTAATCCACTATGAGATAATGTACTTTGTTGAGATAAAATTTTAATTTTTGTAAATTCTTGTAATTTTTCATTTCTGGGAATGGATAATTTACTTTCATGGATGGAGAAAGTGATTCTATTCGGATCAATATCAATTTTTAAAACATTTTGAAACTTAAGAAATTGAGAAGTTACAATTAAAATTAATAAAATAATAAAAAGTGTTGTTTGTTTGAATTGTAAAATTAATTTCATTAAGAATAAGTGTAATTCATCTCATGTTGAAAAAAAATGTTAATTGATATTATCAGTGAATTAATTTTCTAATTAGTGAGACCTTATCCTTATACGGCGCATACCTTAACGGAACATCCATCCATGTAGATTTATTCAAAACTGGCTTCTTTTGTGAAAATGCTTCAAAACTGAAGCGTCCATGATAATTCCCAATACCTGCCGGTCCGACTCCACCAAAAGGCATTCTCGAATTTGAGATATGCATGAGGCAATCATTAATGCAGCCTCCACCAAAGTTAAGTTGGCCTAACCATTCTGATCCCTTCTTCATGTTTTCTGTAAAGATATAAATCGCAAGTGGCGAATTCTTATTTTTTAGGATGTTCAGTAATTGATCTCCGTCATCCCAAATATAGATGGGCAATATCGGACCAAAAATTTCATCTTCCCAAATGGATCCCTTGGCCTCAATTATTTTTCCCAGAATCTCTATCTTAGGGGCCATGTACCGATTCTCACGATCAAGTTCTCCCTCATTCCAATTTCTACCATCTTGCTGCCACAAATTAACTAGGCGATCAAAATGTTGTTGATTAATAATTCTTCCATAGTCTCTCGATAACTTAGGGTTTATTCCATAAAATTCAACCACAATTTTTTTTATTTTTTCCTTAAAAATTTCCGCCACACTGCAATGGATAGCGACATAATCAGGAGCGATACAAGTTTGTCCAACATTCAAAAATTTTCCCCAAGCAATTCGCACCGCGGCCACTTCTAAATCAGCGTCATTAAAGACAATGGCAGGTGACTTCCCACCTAATTCTAAAACAACCGGAGTCAAGTTTGTTGCTGCCGCCTGATAGACCACTTTTCCAACCTGAGTACTGCCTGTAAAAAAGATAAAATCCCACTTTAAATCTAACAATTGTTGCGCCACCTTTTTATCACCATTAATCACCCGGTAGCGCTTGAGATCAAAATGATCATTTATTAACGTTTCAATAAGCAAACTTGTATTCACTGAGTTTTCACTTGGCTTAATGATCGCCGGCGATCCGCTACTGATAGCGCCAAGTAGTGGGCCCATACATAATTGAATGGGATAATTCCAAGGCGAAATGATCAGACTAACTCCTAATGGCGATTGATAGATTTTTGAACTACCTGGCAAGTTGATGAAATCCGTCCTAACGGATTTTGGTTTCATCCATGATTTCAAATTTTTTTGAATTATGGTTATCTCTTTGATTATTGGCCCAATTTCAGTTGCGAAACTTTCAAATTCGGATTTTCCCAAATCTAATTTCAGCGCCCCAGAAATCTCTTTTTCCCACTTTATCAATAAATATCTAAGTAGGCCTAGGTGTTTCAATCTCTCATCATAGTCCATGGGGGAAGTAATCCAGTTGTGTCTCATTTCGATAACTTGGGAAGAGAAGGGATTCATGGAGTTTTATTCCTATAATTTGTTTAGGGTGGAGTGTTTAAGATTCGTTGCGATTGTAAAAAGATTATCTTTAAAATTTATGTAGGGCCAACTTTCTCATTTTTTGCTATAGATGATTTAGAATACAAAATTGACTCAAAAACCAACAAAAAAAATAAAATGATGTAGTTTATGAATATTCCTGGGGCCCAAATAAGAAACAGAGTCTCTATCGACGTAAAATACGGTAAATCCGATTTTATCTCATTTACCAACTTAGAAGATAGTAAAGAACATATCGCCATCGTTTTTCCAGACACACTGAATAAGGTAATTGCTAGAAAAGATACACCACTTGTTCGCGTTCATTCAGAATGTTTAACCGGTGACGTTTTTGGTTCAGCACGTTGTGATTGTGGTGATCAGCTTGATGATGCCTTGAAGCAGATTTCTCAAGAAGGTGGGATTCTCATTTATTTAAGGCAAGAAGGCCGTGGTATAGGCTTGTATAATAAATTGGATGCTTACTCACTTCAAGACCAAGGACATGATACCTTTCAAGCAAATGTTCTCTTAGGTCATGGAGTAGATCAACGAAGTTATGTTGCTGCGGCACAAATATTAAATGCACTCCATGTTGATAAGATAAAGCTTCTTACCAATAATCCAGATAAAGTAGATCAGCTCACAAAGTTGGGAATAACTATTGAAGAGGTGAGGCCAACCAAAGTTTTTTTAACTCCTCAAAATCATAATTATCTTTTAGCAAAAGAAAAAACGGCGAGACATACTTTAAATATAAATATTTAAATACTCTTTTATCCCTGCATTTCGAAGTTTACAAGCAGGGCACTTCCCACAACCTTTCTTCATGATTCCTTCGTAACAACTAACCGTATGATCAAGTAGGTAGGGAAGTACTCCCAATTTATCTGCGACGCCCATCGTTTCTTTTTTCGTCATATTGATCAATGGCGTGTAAATGTTGAAACGCAAATTTCCGATATCAATACGGATAATATTTTCAATCAATTTGATATACACAAGCGAGCAATCGCGGTAACCAGAATTAGCTCCTTCTAATCCCATGACTCCCATCCAAAGCGAGGTAGCTCCAACCTCATTGGCCACCATCGAACCTACCATAGCAAACAATCCGTTTCTTCCCATGACCATGGTATTGGGAGCAGACCCATGCATTCCAGACTTTATCTTCATCTTTTTATTTGTCAGTGCATTCACCCCAACTTTACCTAAGAAATCCAATTTCATAATTTTATGATCGACTCCTAAATATTTTGCAATTTTTTTGGATTGCTTCACTTCAATTTGATGACGTTGGCCGTACATGTAAGTGAGTGCTAGCACCTTGGATGCACCAAATTTCTTCTTGGCCAGCGCTAAGCAAATGGAAGAATCCATTCCCCCTGAAAATATCACAATGGTGGAGTATTTTTTCTTTAAAATTTTTATGATTGACTCCAAAATTTTACGTTCCATTTTTGAAGCACTGATCTCACAAATAAGAGCGGAACACCCTGAATAGCAGAGAAATCATTACTCTCAATTTTTGAAAATAAACTCATCCCACCAACTTCTATTTTGTAGGCACCTGCGCAATCGAGAGGATTAGCAAAATTAATATAATTGTTTATATCTTCAAGATGGAGAGGAACCATCGTAAGGGCCGTAATATTTTGATGTTCTAGCACTTCTCCTTCAAAAAAAAGTGAAATCGTGGTTATCAGTTCGTGGGAATTTCCTTGAAGTTGACTTAAGCAATCAATGGCCTTCTCTCTCGTTAAAGGTTTATCCCAAATTTTGCCCAATCCATAACAAACCTGATCACCACTAATAACAATATTGTTTCGATCTTTTTCTGCGACCGACTTCCCTTTTAAGTAAGAAAGCGTTTGTGACAGCTTATAGGGATTTAGCTTTTTACTTTTTTCTTCTAATTTATATTCCTCCTCATTAAAGTGAGGGCCCTTCGCTACCAATCTAATTCCTAATCCCTCTTCAATGAGTTTTTTTCGGTATGTGGAGGTGCTGGCCAAAATGATCTTTGGTGGTTGAAGTAAATTAATATTCATAGATGTTCTAGCTTACTTAAGACTTGTGTAAAGTGGATCACTAGTTTTTGCGCAATCGTATCACGTTTATTTTCATTCCCCTCTCCAAACAAGGGTGCGTAAGTATCACCTGGTAGGCCACAAGGATAATTTTGATTTAGCATATCTTTCACTTTTTGATCAAATGCAAGATTAAGCGCCAATCCATGACATGTGACAAAATGATCGAGGGCCATTCCAATGGAAGCGATCTTTCTTTTGCTCGCACCCTGACTTAACCAAAGCCCAAGCGGTTCTTTTTTTACTTCAAGCAAATTGCCATCAAACACATAATCTTGCAGGTGATCTTGCACTGAGATTTTACAGGACTCGAGTAACAAAAACATAATTTTTGGTAAACTTATTTTTACAAAATTTAAATTTACTAAAGGATAGATAATAATTTGGTTGGGGTGGTGAAAGGTCATTCCTCCGGCCCTGGAACTTTTATAAAAAGGCCAATCGGGAAACTGCTGCTGTGTTTTTAATTCATCAAACTCGGTCAAGTTTTCTAATATTTCACCATCTTTTTTTTGCAACCCTCTTCCCATAGTAAAGCAGTGGGGATGGGATCCCACGAGTAAATATTTTTGCTTCGGATCAATCCTAAGCTTTTCAATGATTTTCTGTTGTAGGGATTCAACTTCAAGGTAGGGAGTGTTCCAAAAATATTCAAGGGACCAATCGGCGGAAAGTTGGTGCTTCATTATTGAAGCGCTTCCACGAAATCTAAAAAATCTGCTGCCTTGTAGGAACTTCTTACCAGAGGCCCTGATGCCACAAATTTAAATCCCATTCTCATCGCCATTCTCTTGGCCTCTTCAAATTCTTCTGGCGTATAAAACTTCTTCACGTCTAAATGGTGCGACGTTGGCCTCAAGTATTGACCAAAAGTAACAATATCCACGCTTGCATCCCTCAAATCTTCCAGAGTCGCTTGCACTTCATCCCAACTTTCACCATGGCCAAGTTGAATAGAAGTTTTTGTGGAAATATGGGGATAATGGGTTTTATAAAATTTCAAACAATTTAAGGTTTTTTCGTATCCGGCCCTTCGATCTCTTACAACGTGAGTGAGCCGCTTAACAGTCTCAATATTTTGCGCAATCACAAAGGGCGCTGCTTCGGCGACCAAACGCATTCGCTCCTCACTTCCGTCAAAATCAGGAATAAGAACTTCTATTTTTGTGTTGGGGTGATCTAATTTTGCCCGCGCAATCACATCGGCAAAATGCTTTGCACCGTGATCAGGTAGGTCATCTCGGTCTACACTGGTGATGACGACGTACCTAAGTGTCATCATGCCAATTAATAAAGAAGTATCAGCAATTTCAGATTCATTTATGAAACCTTTAGGGTTTCCTGTTTTGACGTGACAAAACTTACACGCTCTCGTGCACGTGTCACCCAAGATCATAATCGTCGCAGTTCCACCGGACCAACATTCGCTTAAATTTGGGCATTTTGCTTCTTCGCAGACCGTAAACAAACCCTTCTCTCGAAGTTTAGTTTTTAAGTGAAGATAGTTATCGCCCTTGGGGATACTGGCCTTGAGCCACAGGGGTTTGCGCTTCGATTCTGAAACGTCACGGCGTCCTAAAACGCCATCACTACTTTTTAGGATTATGTCTTTCATCTTTTTTTCCAAGCCATATTAAGAGGGGGAATAGCAAAAAACCCGAAATTAAGGCCAAGGGTATTAAATAGGCCAGCCATGAAGGTGTATTTTGCATAATTTTTCCTCTCAATTTATTTTAAAGTAATTAGAAAATGTATTAGCTAATTATGCCCTTATTTCGATTTCTTGTCATGACCCTCTCCCAAGTAAATACCAATAATCCACACCAGATGAGAAAAAAAGATAGGAAATGGAAAGTTTCTAAGTGCTCTCTAAAAATGATAACCGCCACAAGGAACTGCAGCGAAGGTGCAATGTATTGATATAACGCTAAATGACTGAAGGGGATCTTTTGTGCACTTGCATTATAGAGGGCCAGAGGAACAAAAGTAATAAAACCAGAAAGAGACATTACCCCCCATTGAAAGGCGCTTAACGGATGGGACGGAAGTTCATCAAAAATAAAATAGAGGGCAAAAGGTAATATTAACATCACTTCCATATTTAAGCTGGATTCTGGTGAAATTTTAACGCCCTTTTTAATAAGTGCGTAAATGGAAAATGACAAGGCCAGAAACAAACTAATCCAAGGAAGTGACCCTAAATTCCCTACCATATTGATAATGGCCAAAAAGATAAATAGAGTCGCCACTTTTAAGGGTGTGCTTAATTTTTCTTTAAAAAATATGACCGATAAAAGAACGTTGAAGATTGGACTTAAAAAATAGCCAAGGCTTGCTTGCCACACCATCCCTCTTTGAAATGAAATGAGAAAGACTAACCAATTACTAATGATTAAAACGGAAGTGAAGCAGAGTTTCAAAAATAATTTTTTATCTTTTAATACCCTGAGAAAGTCACGACCTTGTTTTTTAGGATGAAAAATCACATTGAGGGTAATGACCGTAAATACAATTCTAAGCGAAGTATTTAAGTAAGCAGGGATATCATGTAGTAGATGCCAATAAAGAGGCACGAGCCCCCAGACTATAAAAGAAGTAATGGCCTGAGCATGGCCGTTCTGTAAATAATTCACTTTTATTTTGTTATTAATGGAAGCCTACATGGGTTATGAAATTGGTATTGAATCATTATACCAATTTTTGAGATTTGATAAAGCGATTAAATTTTTTTGCGGTAGAATTTTTCGTCTAGGAAATGATTCCAGGGAAGTTGATGTTGGAATTGATAAAAAATATAGACTAGTGGTGCAAGAGGGCCCAATAAGATGATAAAGAAAGAAGCATCATTAAATGTTTCGATAAGATTGCTCAAGGGAATTTTTTGAAAGTAGATTTCAAAAATGAATTTATTCAAAACAAAGGTTAAGATAACGCTTAACAACGTAATTTTAAGAAATTTAAAATAAATATTTTTAAGAGTCTGATTTTTATTTCCAAATTTTAGAAGAAGCTTCATCAAAAATTTTGGATTTCTGGAGCAAAAGGATTTAAACAAAAAATAAGTAAGGATTAGCGAAAAAATGCTGCCCACACGTAATAAGTATTCGAGTACCAAAAGTTTGGAGTTCTTTTCAGAGTACAATTCAGAATTATCATTCATATTTACTGTCTCATAAGATACGGTAGCGGGAATAGTTCCATCGTAGCTCTGAGTTAAGTTGATTGCATTTTTTAATTCTGAAAAAGACGCCAATGATTTATTTTTCGTCATGAAGCTTTTAATTTTGGTATTGGCTTCCTCTCCGATTAATGAGTAGTTGGATATAGGCATAAAAATGGACTCATTTTCACTAAATTCATCTTCATTGAATTTCCACATGCCTTTAACCGAAAAAATTTTTCCGTTAATGGAGAAGGGATAAAAGTCATTTTCGGAATGGAATAGTTTATTGGCAAAACCGGGAGTAATAATAACACGAGATTGGCCTTCAAGAATTTCTTGGGAAGTAAAATTTTCTCCAAAGACAAATCCACCTTTAATGTAATCAAAAAATTTATCATCGATGAAATTCACTAAAGTCGTATACTTTATTTTCTTACCATGAATGAAAAAAGACAATTCCACATCTGCTTGGATAAAAGCTGAGATATCGGGAAATAAATCATGGATCAATCGGTAATTTTTAAAGGTGATGCCGCTTGGGTTTAATGTGTTATTTTTAGTCTTAAGTCGGTAAACACTCACTTCAGGATTAACAACTAAAGTAAAATTAGATACCAGGTGGTTTTGAGCAATTTGATTTATTTTTGAAGAGAAAAAAGCGGATGCAACCACGCATTGTATAACGAAATAAAGATAGTAAAAACTATTCTTCATGAACTGCTTTCTCTTTTATTGTTTTTTCTTTCTTTTTTGGTTTTGCCCTATCTTTGTCTTGAAAAAAACTATGTCTAATAAAAATTTTGCTAATTTTGCTCGATTCTGGAATGGAAATAATATCTTCGTTTTCACTGTAAATAACAAAAGACGATCGATTCCATTGAGCTGTTTTAGAACAAGTTTCGAAGAATTTGCTCAAATCACTTTGACTATATTTTAAGTTTCCTAAAAATAGCAAAATTAATTGTGACTTTTTTGATTGTTGGTCGCAATATCTTTGAAAATCATAAACGTGGTTATTTTGATGATGAGAAGAAGGTATCCAAACGAGGGGGCGGATGATTCTTTTTTCTTGGTAATACTCAATTTTATCATAATTAATATTTTTCCATGGAAGAGCTAATTGAAAAGCATCAGTAATTAATAATTCCTGCAAAACTAGAGAGCAGCGACAAAAATAAATTCTTGCCCCCATGATCATTGTATTATTTTCTTGATGTTCAGATTTGAGCGCAGAAATTTTTAAACTAAACATAGTTATCTTTTGCTATTAGTTTTTTTGACTATAGTGGACTATGGCCATGACATTTTTAAGTTCCTGGTTATTGACCCCAATCCAATTTTTTGTGGTGGATGCAATTTCCACCTTAACTCTCACAATTTTTTTTTCAGTCGTGAGAATATAAAATATTCCCGTGGGAATTTCTTTAATTCTTGCGTCGTTCGCCAATTCTCGAGAAATAGAGCTTTCTTTTGTTTGCACATCTTTTTTATTAGATTCTGTATCTGAAATGAGAGACGGCGTTTTTTTCTTTGTTAGATCAAGGGTCTTACTAATTTGTTTTTCATTGAAATTAAGTTCAAATGCATTTTTAGGAATCCAAAATAAATTGTCTTGTTTCTTTTTGTAAATTTCAGCTTCTAATCTTATTTCAGCGGGAATCTCCATCCCAGATGGAATTTCTAAATCGATGATCGCTGCATAGTAGCGTGATTTTAGTTCGACCGTGGCCTTTTGATTAATGCTTCTCACTTTTCCCTTAAATTTTTGTCCGGTAAGATTGGATATTTCGACTAAGGCCTGGTTACCTTGCTCGATTTGATTGACTAAATAGTCAAAGAGCTCAACTTCTGCCACATATTTTTTCCCATTGAGGGGGGCGACCGAAAGAATCGGGAGGTCTTTAAATCCTAGAACCACATTTCCTGGCTTATGAAAAACCGCTGTCACGATGCCATCTTCTTGAGCAAAAATTTTATACTCTCGTGTCTGGGAATTTAACTTATCAATTTCTTTTTGCAAGTTGAGCGTTGTTTGAATCGCATCAATAATTATCAACTTATTCTTTAAGTATTCATCATAGGAAATCATTTTATGTTTCAGATCTTTATTTAAACTTGCCAACCTTGACTCCAACAGAGGAAGGTCATTAAGTTTGTTTTTTAGCTTTTCATATTGATTGATAATGTCTTCTGTTTCCGGGGCGTTTTGCAATTTTGCTAAAAGATCTCCCTGTTTAACTTTGTCTCCAGGACGAAAATAGATTTGTTCAATAACGCCTCCATTGCCGGCAAAGAAATAATCGATCTCATTTTCTACAAGAATTTTACCAGTTAAGTTGATAGGAAAATTTTGCACATTTTCACTGATTACCTGTGTAATATAATCAAAATTATTCGTTGAATTTCCCTTTTTAATCCATGTCTGCAAAGTGATACCAATGAAAATAATGAGACCAATGGCGAAAATAAATTTCCCGCTTTGATTGGAATTATGAACTAAAAATTTAATGACATTTTTATTTTTTGTTATCATTAAAACCAATCTTGTTTAAGTCCAGCTTTAAGCCAATCCTGAGTGGAAATCTCAAATTCAATCCGAGGATTTTCGCAGAAATTAATTTCATTCTCGGACTTACAAGTTTCTAGTTTATTGGGAACAAATACCATCAGATGACTTTTGTCAGACTTAACTAGGCAAAATTCGCGTTCATTTTTACAAATAAGCTTTTGCTTTTTTGCCAACTTCACTAACGCTACAATCGATCGACTATTGGACAAGAAGTGTACTACATAAGGAGGATAGAGCGAGACCTGTTCTTTTAATGTGAGCTTGAGCGGAATACCCATGACAATGGAAAATAAGAAGGCCAAACATAAAACGATAGTCACGTTCATGCATTACTTTCGGCAGAGATAGTAAAATAATCAAGGAAATCTCCCAAAAAAAAATGCATGGTAGTTGAGGAAAATAATGCCTCCTTTCCTAGATTTTATGGTGTGTTTTAATTTCTTATGATTAGTTTTTTTCAGTATTTTATCCATTGTATTATTCTTAACCTGATATTTTCTTTCTTTTTTTTAAGTGATGCATTTATCTCTAAAGTTTGGGCCGATGTTTCGCAGAAGTGGAATAAGGTCAGTCAGCTAAAAAAAATGACAGAAAGTTGTCCTAGCTTAGAAAAATTTTTTGAGGGATCCAATCAAATCAAGGATGCCTATCAAAGAGAAATTAAGAATTCTTTTATTGAAGATAGTGTGATGCCAAAACTTACCAATTCATTAACTGATAATGATTTTGGTTCTGGAAGCAAAAGATTTCGAATCGGTCTTAAAACAAGGTCTCTAAACCCCTACGTAATTAAAAATAATTGGCGCTTAACCAAGTATCGACTATTAAATGAAAAAAATACTCAGAAACAAGATCAAATTGATTCACTGAGGAAATATTATGAATTTTTTTTGCAATACATCATATTGAGTAATTATTCACACTACCTTGCCCCATTAAAGGAGTACGTTGATAGCATTTCTCCCCTAAATTCCTTTGATAGCGATTCGAAAAATCAAGACTTAGATTTTTCAATGAATGATATTACGAAAGATTTAGATCTTTTCGCTATTAAAGAAACTTTGAGTGAGAAAATGGAGTTATTTAGTGATCTAAATAATCAATTTAAAGACTGCTCGCACTTATCAAAAAATATTGAAGAGTATATGTTATTTTTAAATGATGAAGATTTGCTCCAGACAGACAAGTTGGAGAAAAATGAAGCGGAGTTCTATGACGCTTGCACTTATCAGAAACTATTTAATTACGAGAGGCTTGAAAGTAAAAAATGGTATGAGGCAGTGGACTTAACTTTTGCCTACAATAAAATTTATCCACTTAGTTCCGCGCAGCAGAACACTAAAGAGTGGGTCGTTGGGTTCGAATTAGGTATTCCTTTTGGAGTAGGATCTATAAGTGATTCACTTAAAATGGGAGTCATGCGCAATGGATGTATCGTCGATAAAATGAAACGACAAAATGAATTTAGTGAAATTAAGAATTTTTATGGCCTATATAAAGATAAGGCAAAGACCTTACTGAAAGAGCAAACTCGACTAAAAGGAATTATAAAATATTTAGCAAAAGAAAAAAAATTTTCAAGTCAGCTGCAGTATCTTGCTAATTTAGTTAAGGCAATTACACAAATGGATACTGTTTCTAAATATATTCTAAAAGGACAATCCGCAGCGCTAGGTATCTACTTGGAAACAGCGGATGAGTAAATTTAATATTTTGGAAAATTTTACTTCCCGTCTGATGAAAATTAAGAATTTGTCCTTTAGTAATATTTATCTTTTATTATTGATCGTTTGTATCTTAGGTGTTTCCTCCGTGTTTTCACCAGTTATGCTTCGCGTGTTAATTGATGGTTTCTTATTGGAGCGAGACGAAGAGTTAATCTTTAAGGGTGCTGTTATCATTTTTTTTATTGAAGTTGTTAACTTGACCTTAAGTCACATTTTTAAATTAATGCTTGATAAAACTTACAATCTTGATATTGGTGTGACTGGGGCCGATGGAACTTCGGATAGCTTTGATAAAATTAAAGCGAATTATTTTCCTTATATTAATTTTTGGTATTTTGTGAAAGATTCCGTCACTTTGTTTTTCTTACTCTTAGTAACGTGTATTATTTCTTTGCAAATTGGTATTACAACTTTTCTTTTTTTTCTTTTTTCTTTATTTGTTGCCGACATCATTGAGAAACAAATTAGGTTCCACAAACATATTTACTACAAGAGCGATCTACCTGCTGTGAAAATGAAGTGTGAGTGGAAAATTCTACGATTAGAGTCCATGCATTTTGATATTCAAGGTGTCTTTAGAGTTCTACTTCTAATGACGATTCTATTTTATGGTTCCTATCAAATTATTAACAATCAATGGGACATGGGTGTTATCTGGTCCAATTTATTTATCGTGTTTCGCGCTCAAGGCCCAATTAGAGGAATTATTAAAGGCATAATCACTAGCAAGAAACAACGTAGTGAAGAAGAATCTCTTGGTCAGGAATGAGTGAGTGAATGAAAAAAAAATAAAGGCAGCTTAGTGAAAAGCTGCCTGAGATAGAAATCCTGGTTGCTTTAATATGGTTTT
Organism: Bacteriovoracaceae bacterium; assembly: GCA_029865945.1. Classification (GTDB taxonomy): domain Bacteria; phylum Bdellovibrionota; class Bacteriovoracia; order Bacteriovoracales; family Bacteriovoracaceae; genus JARXAH01. Next base: position 28,615 of record JARXAH010000067.1, read on the forward strand.
TTCCACATCTAATATGGTGACCATATCGAGTATGGCTTTCCATATCTACTATGGTTTACCATATTACTATGGTTCATGCCCCATATCCGCTCTCAGCATTACCTTGTTTAAGGGTCTCATCAGAGATAATGGTATAACGCAAGCGTCGTACCAAGCGAGCATTTACCAGGAAGGTAGAATGCTTAGTTCATACATTTATCATATCACGAAGATGATCAAAATCAGCTTTTTCACTATTGAAACGAAATAAGTCTAATGAATTTAATCTCTTGGAAGAAAAAAAAGCTAAGTTATATTTAAAATACTTTTGGGCCGTAACTTAAAAATTTGCAAATATTCGCCCACAATAATACCCAAAAAGTGACAAAAAGCGACGGAGATTAGCTTAGGATTTTTAGGAAGGTACTTATACTTATAAATTCGTAACACACTGAAGGGATTATTAAACTTCCCTAATTAAATGTGTATAAGATTTAGGGTTCAAGATTAAACTTAGTTCCTCATCGATATTATATTTGTCATCATCGTTTTTTTCTCGCGGCGATTTGCGAAGCAATTTTATTTTTCGCTGAGTTATTACTGACCTTGTTTCAATTATATTTTTGAAGTGTTCATGGTAGTGCTCTTTAATTTTAACCTTAATGCCTGATTCCGTTCCATTACTTTCAAATTGCATCCCTTCCGCGCTTTCACAGAGATCTTCTGGAAGAAGATATATGGCGATAGGTTTATCTGGAGTTCCAACATCATCACCAGTATTTAAATTGAGTTTCAATGTTCCTTCGTTCGCATAAAAGAGTTGATTTTTTACATATCCAACTAGCAAATTTCCAAAATCAACTGCCAATGCAACTTCAATCGTCGGTGGCCGATAAAGCATTTCTTCAGGTGTTCCATTAAAAATAATGTTTCCTCGCTGCATAAACAAAATTCGGTCGCTCCAACGGCAAGCAAATTCCAGATCATGAGTAGACCATAAAACAGAACTTTCTTTTTCTCTTGTCCAGGATTTCAAATTTTCCATGATGGTAGCTTGGCCCAGTCGGTCCATGTGAGCGAAGGCCTCATCGAGCAACAATAGATTAGTATTTTCTAATTGCAGAAAATGCTCCATCTGTTGCCATTTATGAAAATTGCCAGTGGATAAATTTTGTAATTCGGTATCCCAAAATTGGGCAAGGTTCATCCAGTTTGCAAACGATCTTTTTTCTTCTACATCAGCACTGGCTTCCATGTTGAAACGGCTTGCTACTTGAAAATGATAAGGTGGCTTCCATTTATTTCCTTTATAGATTTTTCCTTTTTGAGGAGAAATCTTTTCTGCAATCGTATTGAGTAAAGTCGTCTTACCTGAACCATTAACACCCATCAAGGCCACCACTTCGCCAGGGTACAATTCAAGATTAACCTGGTTTAGGCCGTGGCCTTTTCTTATTTGAAATAAATGAGAAATATTTTCGAGCTTGAGTAGAAAGTCGTCGGCCATTTTTTTGGTTTCACAATTGAAATTGATTTAATTTATTTTCTTAAAATCTTATGAATCTTGATTGAGTGGCAAAGTGTTTTCCACTAAGTGTTGTAATTTTTGCTTTAAATCATCCATGCTAATTGTGGATTGAGTGATTCCCAACTCATTTTTTATCATTGTAATCGGAAGCCCTGAGATCAAAGAGAGCTCTTTTAGTGAAATTTCGCTTGTAACATTTGTCATTTTAGTAACCATCCTCATTTTAATTTTAATTTTAATTTTAATTTTTATTTCGTTAATCCCGTAATCGCGTCCCAATTTACCCCAGATTTCAAATTCATTTGCAAAGACGAAATCGCATGCACACAACTATCAATCATGGAAACCGCCGCAGGCCTATAATTTCCAGATTCTTTTAGCCCCCCAAAAGGCAAACGTCCACTAGCTCCCACGGTGGATTTATTTACATTGATGACCCCTGCATCAATATCCATTAAACAATGTTGGATAAAATGAGAATCTTGTGAGAATACCGCCGCGGCCAATCCGTATTCTGTACTATTCGCTATCGCGATAGCTTCTTCCTCTTTATGAAAAGGAATGACTAAAGTATTGGGTGCGAAAATTTCTTTACCAATAAACGATTTGTTTTGCCAAGTACCTTCATACGTTAAAATGGAAGGAGAAGAAAAGTAACCTAATTTTTCTTTACAAAGATTTTGCATTGGCAACCATTCCTTTGCCCCTTGCTCCTTGGCGAGGTCGATGTAATTTTGATAAAGCTGAACCGCATTTTCATCGATCAGTGGTCCCATGAAAGGAGTGGGATTTTGATGAGGAGCGCCAATGATAATTTTTTTAGTCCACGTCCTTAGTAAATCTAATAAATCGCCATAAATTTTTTGATGAACCACAACAAGAGAAGTACTCGTGCAGCGCTGTCCTGCCGTAAGAAAGCAAGCAGATAGGAGCTCCGATACCACATATTCTAAAGGAACATCTTTATCTACGATCGTGGTATTTTTCCCGCCCAATTCCAATGCCACCATTTTTCCTAAGTCCAGGTGGGTTGCCTGAAGAATCTTTTTCCCTACTTCTCTTGAGCCAGTAAAGAAAACACCTTTGATTCGCTTATCGCTCAAGATCTGTGCAACCGCCGCGCCATCACCTTGCAATAAATTGACAACTCCCACTGGAAATTCTGCTTCCACTAAAGCGTCCATCATCAGTTGTGGTGAAAATGCCGTCTTCTCGCTGGGCTTAAAAATGATGCTGTTTCCTGCAATCAGTGCGTTGACAATTTGCCCATTGGCCAAGTGGCAAGGAAAATTAAATGGGCCAATGACGAGGGAGGGCCCAATCGGCCGATGCAGCGTGGACCCTTTTGTCCCTGGCATAATTTGATCAATCGTTTTATCTGCCACTCTCGGCAGAGAGTCACTGATGGTGACATCCACCTTCGCCGCCAGTCCTTTTGCCTCTTGTCTCGCTTCCCAGAGCGGTTTTCCCGTCTCAAGCGCCAGCGCTTCTGTCATCTCATCTTCGCGTTTGATAAGGGCCGCCTTATATCTAAGCAACGCCTCAATTCTTTTTTCCAGAGGTACTTTTCTCCAAAGTTGATACCCACTAACTGCACTTTCCATGATTTTTATTCCATGGGAATGATCAACTGGCATCTCCCAAAGGATTTCATTAAAGGCCGAAGGATTCATTTTCACAATTTTTTTATCACCTTGAAGCGAATGATACCTACCATTGTAAAAATTTCCTTTAAGTTCAAACTTGTTTTTCATAAAAATCCTTATACTTAGTTAAAAAATGATTGACGTTAATTTTTAGCTCTTCAAGCGTTGTTTCATTATTGATAATTTCATGACTCATGTTTTTCTTCTCATCGATGTCCCCTTGTTGGGAGAGTATTTTTTCTGCCAGCTCCAAACTACAATTATCTCGCCTGATGATGCGCTCAATTTGCGTTTTTCTACTAGCATAGACAAGGACAATAAGATCAAATTTATCTTGCAGATTTTTTTCAAACAAGAGAGGGATGTCATAAAAAAAATATTTTTGTTCTCCAGGCGTTTGCTTCGCCTCTTCCATGAAATACTTGGGCATTTGGGAGTAGATTTCGCTCTCAAGCCTTCCTTTAAAAGATGGATTTGAAAAAAAATGTTGCTTAAGTTTAGGGAAATCTATTTTTGATGGACCACTATCCCAGGCCTCAGGAAAATTTTTTTTGATCCACTCTTGAATTATGCTGTCTTGGTAGATTTTTTTGACCAACGCGTCCGCATCAATAATATGAAGCCCCTGCTCTCTAAGCAGCTGACAAACGGTGCTCTTTCCACTTCCGATTCCACCCGTCATTCCAATGATAGGCCTTGGCAATTCGTATAGGCGATTTTCCATCTTAAGTCTTTTCATGAGATTTTACTTCGCGCCATAAATTTTCTTTTTCACTCGATGATAAATCTTCCCACTGAATTTTCTTATCAACGCAAAGTTGCTCCATCGCTCTAAATCGTTTAATAAATTTTTGATTACTCAATTCCAGGGATTCTTCAGATGAAAAATTTAAATGTCTGGCAAGTTGTGCTAGCGAAAATAAGAGATCGCCCATTTCTTCTTTGATGGAACTAGCTTCCTTTCTCGTTATAGCATCTTCCAGTTCCGCCAATTCTTCTCTTACTTTTTGCAAAACTTCTTGGGGCGTCGTCCAATCGAAATCTACTTGAGCTGACTTTTTCCCAATGCGCTCTGCGGATTCCAGCGGAGCATGGTAAAGCAATTTGTTTGGCATCATGGTTTCATGAATGAAATGAGATTTTGTAGAATTTGTTTTCGCCTTAATTTCTATCCATTGTTTTTCCACTTGCTCTTTAGTTATTTTTTCTGTCCCAAGAATTTTTACATCCTTGAAAACATGAGGGTGCCTTTCGACAATTTTTTTTTGTAAATGATCGCACACATCATAAAAATGAAAACTATTTTTTTCGCTCGCAAGCTGCGAGTGTAAAACTACTTGCAAAAGGATATCACCCAGCTCATTTTTTATTTCATCCCTATCGCCCAACTTCAGTGCTTCTTTAAATTCATAAGATTCTTCAAATAAATAGGGTAGAAGACTTTCATGCGTTTGTTCGAGATCCCAGGGGCACCCAGCAATGGGGTCACGCAATTTGGCAATCGTTTGAATTAATGAGTAAATAGATTGTTCGTCATTCATAATTGGCCACATAGATTAGAAGTGAAAATATTTTTAAGATTAAGAAGGTATTAGAAAATATGGTATCAGTTTTTTCTCATAAACGAAGGGTCAAATTGCAATTTTTTCATCCTACCATCCCGCTTCCCATTTTAAAAAAATCCTTACAAACGACGTCAATCAGAAAACCTCTTAATTTCATTGCCGATTCGATTGAGAAGTTTACAGAAAAAAATAAACTAATCCACCGGGCCAGTACTCTCGTGATACAAATAGAAATGTTAAGTGATCTGAAAATGAAATCCATCAACCAAAAGCACAGAAAAAAAAATAAAACAACGGATGTTCTGTCCTTTCCTCTGTGGGATTTTATCAATGGCTCCGAGATTTCTTTGCCACTTATGCCCGAGACGCCGCTGGGAGATATACTGGTTTCTTTAAATGTACTATTGTCACAATCAAATGAATTTCTTTTAACACCACTTGAAGAGTTCTACCATTTAGTGTTTCATGGATTCTTGCATTTAATGGGCTTTGACCATGAGAGGAGTAAAAAAGATGAAATCCTCATGGAAAAAAAAGAACGAGAACTCATTCGTACTTTAAAAAAAATAAAAAATACAAATTTATGAATCAAATGAAAATCCTCATCCTGTTTTTCTCCTTAAGTTGCAACTGCGTAATGGCTTCGGCCCTGAAACAATATTATGGGGATATTTCTTTGCGCTACCAAGATTGGACCGATCAAATTGGTGGGTTAGAGGGAAACAAATATTGGGGTACTTTTAATTTCACCTATGATTATAAAGAGCCTTTTGTTGATAGCGAACGCAAAATTGATCTTACCATTTCTACCAATGATGCCGGCGGTTTCTTTTTTGCGGTGAAAGAAGCTCAGTTCACCACCATAGGCGTACAGCAAGAATTTAGTGCAGGTGTTCTCATTTTAGATTGGGTGGAAATTGATCGAGTCTGGGGCCTTGGGAAATTAAATAACCGGGTTAATATTGATTTTTTTAATCCTGGGCAAGCTGGTCTTCCAGGAGTTAGATACAAGTTTAATGTTTCAAAAAATATCAAATTTGATACGTTCGCTTCTTTTATCTATGTCCCTGAATTAAACCCCAGTTTAAAAATAAATAAAGACGCGGGAACAGTAACTTCCAGGTCTCCATGGGCAGAAGCACCTGCGGCCACAACGCAAGTGGGGGGGTTAGATAGGCAAATTTTTTACACTGTCCATATTCCTGACATCCAAGATATTGTATTACGGCCTCAAGCAGGCATAAATTTGCAATTTTCTTTGTTCGAAAATCTCCACATTTCAAGCTATTACATAAAAAAACCAGAAAATAACTTATCAAATACGGCCACTTTAATCGTAGATAATATAACTTTTACCCCATACGTGGATGTCTATCCTAAAATTTATTACCATGAGTTATGGGGTGGACAAGTAACTTTTGAAACGCCTGATCGAGATATCCAACTTTACGGGAGCTATTTAATGTCGCAGCCGGGCGATAAACCAGAAAACGATCAAGACATTATTAACTTAGGTTATGCCTTTCGTTTAGATAAAAAAAGTGAAGCCTACACTGGTGCAGGCATTAGATATTTGTTTCTCAATGGGGAATCTCATTTTGGATATATTGCAAGGCTTACTGATTATGATGAATCCAATTTGCTTGAAAGAAAACCAAGATGGAATCAGGCCTTAAATTTTGCTCTTGAATTTAAATTTTTTGAGTCCTTTGCTTTTGAAACAGAATTTTTTTACGATATGCTGAATTATGATCGCCTCGCAAGTGTCAAGCTTCGCTATGACTACAGTAGTTTTCTAGCAGCTTCACTTGGTTTAAATGCAGTAACCTCACCCGACGATGGAGTAGGTTACTGGGCAGACTTTAGAAATAATGATGCTCTTTTTACTGAGGTGAGTATTCTTTTTTAGACAGTCTTTGTTGTATGTACGTTGTGTCGTCTAAAAAAGTTTTTGGTGTTTTTTTTATGACGAATTTTCAGATCCCTTTACGCTGGTTTGTAAATATATCAATCCTATTTTTTCTATTTTCTTGTGGTGAACAAAAAAAAGGATCAAGCAAAGAAAAAAGTTTCACCCCCGGGGAAATCAAAACGAATTGCACCATTAACGGAAAAAATCTTGAGAAATTTTTTGAACAAGAAGTCCCTGCTGATATTGATTGTCTTGGAAGAAGTCTCAAACTTTTCGTTCGTATCGTTCAGCCAAGTGCGCCAGAGTATGCCGGATATCTATCAAGAGAAATTTTAGAGCGGTACATTAAAGCAGATCCAACTCTTGGAAGCTTAGTCCCCAATTTAAAATATTTTGGACTTTTTTTTGAAGTGAGCAATCTTATTTTTGGTGATAGTGAAAATAAAGACTACCTAAATTCTATTCGGATTGGTGATCTTACCGAATTTTTTAAACTAATTAATGTTCATGCCATTCAAATGAATATTCTGCTTAAAAAGGGAAAGAAGCTACACCGCGAAGCTTTGAGTGAATCCCAGCGACTAGAATATTTCAATCTTTACACATTTAAGAGAAAAGAAATCATTGAGCATACTGAGGCGATCAGCAATGAACTGTTAAAGCTTTTTGCAAAAGGCAGCAAGCGCTACACCAACTCCGTAAACTTGGAAAGTATTCTAGATACTTTTGGCGGAAACGTCGCAAAGTATAAGCCGCTTCTATTTGTAAAAAGAATTTTTTCTAGTGGAGATGATAAAAGTGTCTCCCAGAAAGAGCTAAGTTATTTAATCAAGGTTTCGCCAGATTTAATTTCCTTGTTTTACGATATTTCTCATTTTGGAGAAATCGTATTTGCTTCTCAAAATGCTCAATATGGATTTTATAAACAGATAGTGCAAAACTTTAAGCGACTACTTTATTACAGTGATAGTGATCCACAGGACCAAAATATCGTCCTTTTTTATATGAATCAACTCAATGAGGGTTTGAGGGCCATCAAAATTATTCAAGAAGATTTGGATATTGATATAGAAAAAATTATTCCTTTAATTCCAGAACTAAAGCAAGTCTTAATGATGACTGATAAAGATAAACTTCCTGGTTACGAAGTAGAATCATTTACGTCCAAGGATTTTAATACGTTCATTTCTTTTTTGATGAATGTACTTAATGAGGCCACAGATTTTGCAAAACTTTTTCAAGCTAATAAAAATATTATTTTAAGCACAAAACAATTATCAAAAGAAGATTTAGTTCCAAGTTCAGAGGTTAGTTCTAGCGCTTATGATAATTTTGTTAAAATTGCCACCAAGTATCGTTTTTTTAAAGGTGAGTTACGATTACCTATTTTTGGTGATCGGTATTTAAGAAGCGAATCTGGAATCATTGAGTTGGGGATTTTTGAAAAAGCTTACGATCATATCGCTAAACATTATGAAAGAGAGATTCCATGTTTTAGTAAAGATCTCATTCGCAAACGAGCTGAGGGAAGGCCGGACCAACCATTAAATAAATGTTATGGGCAAAAAAATGGTGTTGAGGATGAAGATTACAAGGGAACACTAACTCAAGGTCAATTAGAGTACGTGATCTATAAATTAAGAGATCAATTAATCGACTTAAATTTGGTGCTTGGTGGTCGAGAATTTGTTGCTGCGGAAAACGCTACATTATTGACAAGTCTTTTTCAATTTCAATCGGACGCTGATAATTTAATCAATGCTAAAGAAGCAGTGGAATTTGCCCTTCAAATTTTGGCCTCTTTAAACATTAAAGAAGATTTGCTTAGTGGAATGAAACTTTTTTGTAAACCCATGATCGATACTACAACGAAAGAAGAAGTTTACGATAGGGATTGTAGTCGCAATGCATTTGTAAAAATATTAAACCTTCCTTTTACAAGATACATAAATGAAAAAAATAAAATAGTAACCGTTCCTTCGGAATCTTATTCTCCAAATTCTGGAGATTATATTTTGGAAGATGGCCTCACCTATGCCAAATATATTCCAAGGTTTGCGAAATTCATAAATCCGTCTAATCAAGATACTAAAATTAAATTCGTAGCATCAATGGAAAAGTTTACTCGCTCCTGCTTTGACGTAGATGAAAAAAATAAAGTGAAAAGGGCCTATACCGATGCTGACTTGATTGGTATCTTTGCTGGACTATTTAATATTGAATCTACGCTCGTTCGTTTTGATACTAATAATGACAATATACTTACAGGTAATGAAGTTGATGCTACTTATCAGCACTTTAAAAAAGCTTTAGATGTGATTGTTAGCGATTTATTGGGAAGCAAGTTGATAAGAAAAATATATCTTGAACCCATTTTTTATTTTTTGATTAAAGAATTAAAAGTGCCATCTCTCAAAGATTGGAAAGGGATCGTTTCTCTTATTGTTTACCCTCTCAAGATGAAAAAATTAAAACGGGAAGCAAAGGTTAACCAACTAACTATTGCTTCGATTCTCTCCCAGATTAAATCAAGCTCCAAAAATGGAATGACGGATAAAGAAAAAGCTAACTTCTGTAAGATTCCTACTTATTCCATTCCTTAGACCTAGGGCCCTTACCTTCTCAACCTCGATTAATAAATCAGCTCATGTTGCGTTGCGCAATCACCTTTTTCTTTACTTTACTTAGAATTTACCCTACTAAATAAAATTTATGATGAAGTTGAGTGCCATTTTATTCATTGTTTGCCACCTGCTTTTTTCTTGCGGAGAAAACACCGGAAAAGTGGCCGAACTTAAGCCTAAAGACATTGACGTCACATGTGAAATTGTAGGGAGTAATTTAGAAAATTTTTTTACTCGTCAAGCGACCAGCGACATAGACTGTCTTGGACAAAAACTAAAACTATTCACAAAAATTGTAGAGCCAGATTCATCATCCCATGCGGGTTATTTATCGCGACAGACATTAGAGAATTTCATAAAGCTTGACCCTACCTTAAAAAGTCTCATTCCCAATCTAAAATTTATATCCTTGCTTTTTGATGTGACCAATTTAATTTTTGGGGACTCTGATAAACCCAATTATTTAAAGATGGAACGAATTGATGAAATTTCAGGCTTTCTTCAATTACTAAATTTAAATGTTATTGAAATGAATAAATTACTAGAACAAGGAGACAAGGTTTACCGAGATGCGATTACGGAAAGCGAGAGAATTCAGATTTATCAAAACTATATGAACCAACGGAATCAATTAGTCGCCTATGCTGATTCTACTAAAGCGGCACTTCTGAAATTATTTGCTAAGGGTAAAATGAAGTATACCTTTCGTTTTAGTCTAGAGAAACTTCTTGATACCTTAGAAGATGATGATGGCATTGATGATTTTTCTAAGTACAAAAATTTGCTGTTTGTTAAAAGAATTTTTTTAGGGGGAGATAATTCAGTCATTACTCAACCAGAATTATTCCGATTGGCGCAAAAAAGTTCAGAGTTTTTAGAGGCATACTATGATATTATCCATTTTAATGAGATTGTTTTTGCTGATGAATTAACCCAATATCAATATTATCGAGAACTCGTCAAAAAAGTTGAAAATCTTTTTTATTTCAAAGATGATCCCAACGTTGTCCTTTTTACGATTGATAACTTGGAAGATGGTCTCAGTTCCGTCCAAACTAAAGATGGATTTGAATTTTCAAAATACTATGGACTCATCCCAGAGGTGAAGAGTGTATTTATGGATTCCATTTCCAACGAATTCAAGATGAAGGATTTTTTAGCTTTATTTTCTCATGCTAGAAATATTCTTTTAACCGCCGTCGATTTTTCTGAACTTTATCGTGCTAATGCTGACCTGCTATCAAGTCCCCAAAAAATTTCCGAAGAATTTATTAGGCCGGCAAAAGGAACTGAAAAGTCCTTCGAGAGATTTAAAAAAGTGATTACTCATTATCGATATTTTAAGGGCCATGAAAAAATGCCTTATTTTGGAGATACCTTTAAGCGCAGTGAGGCCGGCGTCATAGAAATAGGTATTTATGAAGTTATTTTTGAAATCCTTGCTGAACATTATGAAAAATTCATCCCGTGTACGAGTAGTGAATTAAGTCATTTTTCAAGACCAGTAAAAGAAGGCATCTTTCCTGACGGCAAAGCTAACATGACTTGCAATAAGGAAGACTATGCTAAAACTCTCACTCAAGGCCAATTAGAATACATTGTTTTAAAATTAAAAGATCCTTTGTTTGAGTTAGATCTTGTGACTAAAGATAGAGAATTTGGAACGGCAGAAAATGGAATATTAATGACCGATCTCTTCCAGTATCAATCCGATAGTAGTGTTACCATGAATGCAGCTGAAGGTGTCGAGTTTGGGTTGCAATTAATCGCTGCGGTAGGAATGCGTGATGAGATCATGAAGGCCATTGATTTGCTTTGCAGGCCAATTTTTAATCCAAGAACTAAGCTCAATGCTTATGAAGTCGGTTGTGTGAGGGAGAATTTTTTTAAAGTTTTGGGCCTAAATTACACTAGATTTGTAAGTGCTGAAACGAAAGAAATTGAAGTCGCTCCCAACTATGAACTCAAGCCAGGTGATAAATTTGTTTCACAATTTACGTTTTATGATTTTCTTCCTAGGTTTAATAAATACCAAGAAAAACTTAGCAAGGTTGGACGGGAAAAATTTCTCTATGAGATGGAGTTGTTTACCCGAACTTGTGCTGAGGTTGATCCTACCATTCCTTACGAGCGTCCTGATTTAGTAACTATTTTTGGTGCCATTTTCAATATTGAAGCGGCACTGGCGCGGTTTGATACAGACAATAGTAACGAATTGAGAGGGGAAGAAGTTCATCATGCTTACATGCACTACCGAGCTGGATTAAAAGCGATTGTTAAAATACCAGATGCCTTTGTAGAACCTGCCTTTTATTTATTAATAAAAGAAATGCATAAACCTTCTGCTTCACAAGTTTTGTGGAATAAGTATATTAAGGATTATAAAAAAAATGCCTTTATCAATCAAACAACAGTCGCATCCGTCTTGGCCGAAATAAAAATTAGTTCTGAAAATAAAATGACGCCCGCCGAGGAAAAAAAATATTGCAAAAATATCCTTCTTAATCGGCCCAAATAGTTTTAATATCATTAGATGTCATCACAAAATATCAATAAAGTATTAGAAACATTTTCTCAGTATAAAATCTGGCGTGAAACCTCTGACAACATTCGGAGGTCGCTTTGACATTGCAAAAAAATCCCACCGACTTTTAGAAATTAAAGATCTCGAATGTCTCGATGGCTTTTGGAGTGATGCGGACCACGCAACCAAAATTCAAAAAGAAAAAAATTTACTCCAAGGTATTATTAAAAATTATCAGGAGATGGTTGATGCTCTTGATGAGTATGAAATCCTTCTCGACTATTCAAAGCAAGGCGATGAGAGCAGCGCCTTACAAGCTATTGAGCTCTTCAATCAATGCGAAGAGCTGGTTCAAAAACAAGAGCAAACAGTTTTGTTGGCCAATGAATTTGATGCGAACAATGCCATAGTATCCGTCAATGCGGGAGCTGGCGGAACAGAGTCCTGCGATTGGGCCGCCATGCTAGTGCGAATGATTAAGCGGTGGGCAGAATCTAAAGGCCATCAGATGAAAGTCTTTGATATTCAGCCTGGTGAAACGGCGGGAGTAAAGTCGGCCACGTTTTTAATTGAAGGTGCGTTTGCCTATGGAAATTTGCAGTCAGAAAGTGGTGTCCACCGACTGGTGAGAATTTCGCCCTTTGATTCTAATGCAAGAAGACACACTTCCTTTGCTTCGATTTTTGTTGGGCCAGAAGTTGATGACACTATCGATATTCAAGTTTTAGACAAAGATTTGCGAATCGATGTTTACCGCTCTGGCGGATCAGGAGGACAATCGGTTAACACGACGGACTCCGCTGTTCGATTTACTCACATACCAACTGGGATTGTCGTTACTTGCCAAAATGAAAGATCCCAGCTTCAAAATAAGTTGCAGGCCATGAAAATTTTGAAATCTCGTCTTTACGAGCGTGCGATGGAAGAGAAGCGGGCCAAACAAAGTGAAATCGAGGCCAACAAGAAAGAAATTTCCTGGGGCGCACAAATTAGGTCTTATGTTTTGCATCCCTACCAGATGGTCAAAGATCACCGAACACTTCATGAAAGCTCCCAGGCCCAAAGTATTTTAGATGGTGACTTGGATGAGTTCATGAAATCCTATCTGAAGTGGAAGGCCCTTGGGGGAATTTTACCAGACGATATTGATCATAACAGCAATCAGGATTAGTAATTTGAAAATACCCTTTAGAGATTTACTTGCCATTTTTTTAGAGGGACGAAGTACTTGGTATTTTTTAGGATTTGCTATTTTTGCTCTCAGTGCCTCAATGGCGATTGTCATTTGTAATATTGGGTTGATGGATGGGTACGACGAGGCACTTAAAAAAGTCTTACGTACCGGCCAAGGGGATATCACCATTTTTTCTCAAAATGGTTTTTTTAGTTTGAAAGATGTAGATTTTAGAAGCGAAAAACTAGCTATCAAAATTGAAGCGAAAATAGGAATCATCCAGTCAGAATCTTTTGTTGTGAAAGAAGAGGAGGCGCGTGGTGTAATGGTTAAGGCCTTGAAGCTGCAAGATCTTCCTTACTTCCAACTTACTCCCTGGAAAGCTCGTAGCATTGTTATCGGTCAAGATTTGGCCAGTGAATTACAAATAAAATTGCATGATAAAATCGCATTGGCCTTTGCAGAGGGAAATGTCCAAAGCAAGGGTTTGCCTAATGTGACTACTTATGAAGTCGGGGGGTTTTATAAGACCGGCCTCTATCGGTATGATTCCCGAGTTATTTACATCTATGAAAACGATTATCGTGTCGATCAAAATGTCAATTCGGATAGAATTAATAAAGTTCATTTTGTTCTTAAGAGTCAATACAGACAAATGGGCGATATTATCGATGTCGTTCAAGAAATGAAACGGGAATTATCTGGCCATTTTGTCGCAAGACCATTTTGGAGTGACTATTTGAGCTTGTTTGAAGCTGTACAAGTTGAAAAAAAATCTATTTCCCTTGTCTTGCAACTCATTATCGTGATGGCGCTGTTTAATATTGTCGCTTTTGTTTATTACTTAACGGATAAAAAAGCTTCTGAATTTTTTATTTTAAGATCCCTTGGACTAAGTGGGAAAGGATTATTTAAATTTTTAACTCAAGTCATCATTTTATTTTGGTTTTTTTCTTGTTTGGGGTCTTTGCTTTTTACCTGGTTTTTTGATTCCGTCATTTTAAAATGGACATGGCTGCAAATTCCCGGAAAGATTTATGAGCTAGGTCAATTGGGCCTCTCCTTATCTGCAGGAGTTGTTATCCAAGTTTTTCTCGTAAGTTTTGTATGGGTATTTATCGTATCATTTTGGTCGTTACTTCGCCTCAAAAGAAAAAGCTTAGTGGCAGGCCTGAGAGAGGAGTTCGGAACGTGAATATGATTGTCTTAGAAAATATTAAAAAAGTTTATGGAAAACATACGGTGATTGAAAATTGTCAGCTTCAACTGAAATCTAGAGAACATTGTGCCCTGGTGGGGAGTTCTGGTTCAGGTAAATCAACGCTGCTCTATTTGATCGGTGGACTTGAAAAAGCTGATGCAGGGAGAGTGATTGTTAATCAGCAAGATTATTCGCAGCTAAATGATGATCAATTGGCGCAAACACGCAATGAAAATATTGGATTCATCTTCCAATTTCATTTTTTGCTCGCAACCCTCACGTGTTGGAAAAATATTTTACTTCCCATTAAAATTGGCAATCGCTCGACCAAAGATTATGAAAGTAAAATTCGAGATTATGCCAAGCACCTTTCGGTTGAGCACTGTCTGGATTCTTATCCCTATCAACTTTCAGGTGGTGAGCAACAAAGAATTAACCTCATTCGCGCAGTCATCATGCGTCCTAAAATTTTACTTTGCGATGAGCCTACCGGAAATTTGGACTCGACCAATTCAAAGAAAGTCATCGATTTACTGAAAAATCTCGCCGACGAGTCGGGGGCCACATTGTTAGTGGTTACACACGATGAAAAAATAGCTGCAAGTTTCCCTCGAAAATTAATGATTGAAGATGGTCGTTTAATTGGCTAAAATCGAAACTCGTTCCCACTATTAAATCAATCGGCCTAATTTTAATGATCAGATGGATATTTTTCGCAATTATTTTTTTTAACTCGTGTGCTTCGTTAGTACATGCGGCGATTGATTGGCCAAGCACAAAACAAATTGTGGTGGATACCATAACTTTTAAAGGCCTTCGCAAGGTTGAACCTCAGGCGTTACTTGAAAAAATGACCTCTGCTCCCAATCGACCGATTACCCCACAATCTCTGAGCACCGATATTAAAAATATTTATAATATGGGTTATTTCCAGGAAGTGGAGGCGTTTTATGATGATAACGCCGGCGGAAAGAAAACTCTCTTGATGAAAATTAAAGAAAAACCATTAATACGAAAAGTTCGCTTTGAAGGAAATGATGCGGAAGGGGAAGACGAACTTAAAAAAGTTGTAAAATCCAAAGAGTTTACGATTGTTGATATTAAACTTGTAAAATCAGATGCTCAGGCGATTCAAAAATTTTACGAGGACAAAGGATATTTTTTAGCAGATGTGAGTTACGAAATTAAAGATGCCGGCAATGAAAGCAATGAAGTAATTTTTAAGATCATGGAAAATGGTCAAGTCAAAGTAAAGGCCGTCACATTTCTTGGTAATAAAGAGCTTCCTGATGATGATTTAAAAAAATTCATGATGACGAAAGAAGATAGCATTATGGGGGCAGTAGGAAGTGCGGGAACGTTTAGAGAATTTAACTTTCAAGCTGATGTGGAAAGACTGGGATATTATTATCGAACCAAAGGATTTTTACAGGCCAATATTTTTAATCCACTTGTAACTGTGAGTGATGATAAAAGATGGATATTTATTACGATTCAAGTAGAAGAAGGACCAAAGTTTTCTGTTAACAGTATTGAGTTTCAGGGAGATTTGATTTTTACTGATGCGGAACTTCGGGAAAAACTTCAGTTGATAGAAGGGCAGACTTATAACGAAGAAACGCTAAGACAAGATATCTTGATGTTAACGGAAAAATATCAAGATGAAGGTTATGCTTTTGCCAACGTACTCAGGACTCTTGAGCCGGTGGAAGGCGAGAACAAGGTAAATATTAAATATTCATTCGAAAAAGGTAAGAAGGCTTACTTTGGAAAAGTTTCTGTGAAAGGAAATTCTAAAACAAGAGATAAAGTCATTCGCCGTGAATTGAAAATTTATGAGGGCATGCTCTATTCAGGTACAAAACTTCGCGAGTCAAAAGAAAATGTGAATCGTTTAGGATTTTTTGATAAAGATAGCGTCATTTTTAATACCGTCAGTCCGAAAGGAAAAGATGATGTTCTCGACTTAGAAATAAGTGTGAAAGAACGTCAAACGGGACAAATTACATTGGGAGCAGGATACTCTTCCGCAACCAGAGGTTTTTTGCAGGCGTCCATTAGACAAAATAACTTCCGTGGTTTAGGGCAAGATTTAAATTTCAGTTTAAATTTAGGATCTCAACAACAAACTTATAGTTTAGGTTTTACTGAACCTTATTTCTTAGATACCCGATGGTTACTGGGTGGGATGGTTTATCGAACCGTTTCTCAATTTATTCGTTCCTTTGATTATGAACGTACGGGGTTCGAACTGAGAGTGGGGCATCCCGTGTATGATTACACACGTTTTTTTACTACCTATAGTTTCAAAGATACTCAGCTTCAAAATGTTCGAAACCCAACGATCGATCGCAATGTGGAGAGTGGAATTGGATCTTCTGTCGAATTTTCACTCGTCACTGATAAACGCAATAACTCCTTTGAGCCGTCGAGTGGATACTGGACTTCGGGTGGTTTAGAGTATGTGGGGTTGGGAGGAGATTTTAGGTGGCTCAAAAGTGAAATTGAGGCGAGATATTTTAAAAAATTATTTGCTGACTTAGTCATGCGAACGCGTGTTCGCCATCAAAGACTTTATAAGTATGGAGTAACTTTCCCTCGTACAGAAAAATTTGCCATGGGTGGCCCTCGAAATATGAGAGGGTTTGGTAATGAAGGAATCGGTCCTCGGGAAAGAAGAGTCGATAATGATGGGTTCGCAGGATTCTTTAATACCGGTGGTTTAGAATCTGTTTTGGGAACTTTGGAATTAGAGAATCCTCTCGTGGAAGAAGCGGGACTTAAGTGGGTCGCTTTTTATGATGTGGGTAACGTCTACAAAGAGAGTTATCGTAACTCTGAGACTTCTCCTCATTTAAGATCTAATTATGGTCTAGGGATGAGGTGGTTTTCACCGATTGGTATTTTGCGTTTTGAACTTGGTTTTCCCATTGCCAAAAAACAAGATGAGGCCGCGAGCCAGTTTTTCTTTGATATTGGACAGAATTTTTAAATTTCTAATCTTTTAATTTTTTAGGAGTAGTCATATGAAATGTTTATTGAAGGTTTTCTTAACTTTGTTTTTATTGTCAGCAGCTTTAGTTCGCGCAGAAGTGAGTATTGGTGTCATTGATCTTCAGAAAATTTTGGCAACCGTCAAAGAAGGAAAAGATATTAATGATAAACTAAAAAAATCTTTTGAAGATAAGAAGGCCATCTTAAAGAAAGAAGAAGAAAAACTTAAAAAAGAACAAGAAGAATTTATTAAGCAAGCTGCTCTTCTAAGCAGTGATGCAAAAGTAAAAAAAGAAGTAGATCTACAGCAAAAAATTGGGGCCCTTCAGAAAAAGTCTATGGACTATCAAAAAGAAATTTCAGATCAAGAAGCAAACTTAAAAAAACCATTGCTTGAAAAAATTAAAGTGATTATCGAAGACATTTCTGCCAAAGAGGGTGTTGACCTCACAGTTGAAGTAAGTGCTTCTCCCATCGTGTATGCTAAAAATAAGAAAAATTTAACTGATGCGATTATTAAGGCCTACGATACTTCAAAAGATTCTAAGAAAAAGTAATAGATCATGTTGAGTTGGAAGCATTTTGGGCCAAATTTTTTGAGTGATCAAAAATTATGGGGTGAAATTTCTTCCAACTTTCATTTGGTTGGAATCTTAACTAAAGAGCATATCGCTGATTTTGTATCCGATACAAAGCCTAACTGGTGTCCCGAAGAATTAAGCGACCGTATCTTACTTATTCAAAATTTAGATTATCTAAAAGAAATCAAGTCCTTGCTTGGAAAGATAAAAAACGACAATTTCATTAAAAATAACATTATTGTTTTGCAAGATTCCCTATTAAGGCAAGAATGTGAGCGTTTCGATTTTGAAAAGTATTTCAGTGCGGCCTTTACTCATCCCCACGTACCTCAACTAAAGTGCCTTTTTTCAAAACTTTTTTTTGATAAAATTCAAGCTTCGTTTCAATGGCATTTAGATGGAAGACAAAATGGAACCTCTCTCGTTCATCCAACGGCGAAAATAGCACAGCAGGTTTTTATTGGAGAAAATAGTTCCGTCGGATCCCATGTTACTATTCTCCCAGGAGCTGTGATTGGGCCAAATGTTGTCATTGAAGAAGGCACAACCATTTTTCCCAATGTTACGATTTATCCTTTTACACGCATCGGAAAAAATGTACGAGTTCACAGCGGATCCATAATTGGGAGTGATGGTTTTGGCTATGAGTTTAATGGAAAAACCCACGAAAAAATTTGGCATTTTGGTGGTGTCATCATCGAAGACAATGTGGAGCTTGGCGCTGGTGTTTGTGTCGATATGGGAACTTTTTATCCTACGATTATTCGCAGTGGTACAAAAATAGATAATCAAGTTCAAGTAGGTCACAATACCCAAATTGGAAATCACGTCATATTATGTGGCCAAGCGGGGACTGCTGGAAGTAGTAAAATTGGCAATTATTCTGTTTTAGGTGGACGTGTGGCCCTCGGGCCTCAATGTGAACTGGGTGATCAATGCCAAATTGCAGGCGGCGCCATGGTGACAAAAAGTTGGCCGAGTAAATCCATATTGGGAGGCCATCCAGCAAGACCGCTAGATGAGTGGATGCGAGGAGTGGCGTATCTCAAGCGAATGGTTAACGAGAGAAAAAAAAATTAGCAAGAAGGTTGTATCTATACTGATGCAGGTTTGGTTTTCAAGAAGGAGAACGAGCGGTGAGACGCTGAGACGTGCTCCTGCACGTCGCAAGCGATGAATCCCGAAGTTCGACGCACTGGAAAATCAAAACCGCATCAGTATAGTTGATTAAGATTTAAAATATTAACAGCGCTTAATATTGGATGTTATTTAATTTATGCTTTATACAAAAAATGACGTCTTAAGTTTTCTTCCTCACCGCGATCCTTTTTTATTTGTCGATAGTATTGAATCGGTCGAGTTTCCTAATCCTACGTGGGTGAACGAAAATAGAAATCCAGAAGCAAAAGAACTTTTAGGTGGATTGGTCATTGGACATTATTTTCTCAAGCCAGAGCATCCCATCTTGCAGGGCCATTTTCCTGGCAGACCTATCTTCCCTGGTGTTTTACAAATTGAATGTATGGCGCAAGTTTCAAGTTTCTTAACTTGTGAGATGAATAAAAATTTACCACTTGAACAGTTAAAAATAGAAGTGGCACTTTTGGGAGCAGATAAAGCTAAATTTAGATCGCCAGTTTTACCGGGAGATCATTTAAAAATTAAGAGTAAGTTAGTCAAAGTTAGGTCACTGATTATGAATTACGAATCAGAAATTTATCGAAATGAGGAACTAGTATCTGAGGTAACTTTTTTGGCCTCAATAAAATTTTTATTTTAAGGAATTTTTATGTCTCACCATCCGGAATCTATCATTCATCCTAGTGCTCAAGTTTCCAAAGAATCAAAAATAGCGAAAGGCGTTAACGTTGGTCCTTTTTGCGTTATAGGGCCTCATGTTTCCATTGGGGAAAATACCGTTTTGAAATCCCACATATGCATCGAGGGACACACAGACATTGGAAGCGATAATTATTTTTATTCGTTTGTCGTTGTGGGAAGTGAACCACAGGATTTATCTTATCATCAAGAGGCCACCAAGGTAATCATCGGAAATAAAAATACCTTTCGAGAATTTATTTCCATTAATCGTGGAACATTAAAGCAAGATGGAGTTACCAAAATTGGTAATGAGGGATTTTTCATGGCCTACAGTCACATGGGACACGATGTAACCATTGGCGATAAAGTGCGCATCGTTAACTCTTGTAACTTGGCAGGACATGTAACCATCGGAGACAGTGTCATTTTAAGTGGGGCGACCAACGTGGGACAATTTATCACGATTGGCAAGGCCGCATTCCTTGGGGGAGGTTCTGCTGTGGATAGGGACATACCTTGTTTCTCTACGGCCTTCGGAAATAGGGTCATGCTTAAGGGAATTAATATCGTGGGCCTTAAAAGAATGGGATACGATAAACAACATATTTCTGAGCTAGTAGAATTTTATCGGATGATGGAAATTTCCTCGATGAGTGCAAAATCTTATGCTGAACAAGCTCTCGATTTAGATGAGTATAAATACAATCCACTCGTAAAAGATTTCGCTTCTTTTATCAAAAATAGTAAGGCAGGGATTCCTTCTTTCATGCCTTAATGATGCATCTTTTTTTGTGAGCTAATTTGAGTAATTTATGAAATCCATTCAAGTTGTTGTGATAGGTTATGGGCATTTAGGTAAGTGGCATTGTCAAAAAGTTGATGCGTGCGAAGGGGCCAATCTGTTGGCCATTGTAGAAACGAGAGAAGAGGCGTCAGCAGCTGCAAAGCATGCCCACCCTCATGCAAAAGTTGTTGGTGATATAAGTGAAGTCATAGAAGATTGCGACGCCGTTTTTATTGTCACGCCTACTTCTACTCATTTTCAAATTTTAAAATCCATTATTCCTTTTCAAAAACACATTTTTTGTGAAAAACCCATTTGTCAAAACGAAGTTGAGTCTCAAGAAATCGTTGAACTATTGAAACAGTTTCCAATAATTAAAATGCAAGTGGGGCACAGTGAAAGGTTTCATCCCTTGATGCCACTTCTCTTAGAAGAATTAAAGCAGAGTCCAGAAAAATTTTCTGTTTCCTTTCAGCGCGTAACATCTCCCAAGGGAAGAGCTCTTGATGTTCACGTATCTGACGACATTATGATCCATGACATTGATATTTTGCTTCATGTTTTAAAAAAATCCCCTCTCAATATCATGGCCAATGGTTTTTCCATGCATTCACAATTTTTAGATTACGTGGAAGTTAAAATGGAGCTGAAAGGGGGCGGATCGGCGCATTTTTTGACCTGCCGAGAGCAAATGGAAGAAAAAAGAATCATTGATTTTCACGGCAAACAAGGACACGTTCGATTTGATCTGATGAGTTTGACCATGAGTAAGTTTGTTAATGGATCGATCAACCTGACAAGTGTTCCTAAACGTGATCATTTGTTGGAAGAGCATAAATCCTTTTACCATTCAATCAGAAATGACAGCGAGACAATTGTGTCTGCGCAGGATGCACTTCGCAATGTTTCGCTCTTGAAGCAAATTCATGGATCGGTGGGATTGAAATCCAAATGATAAAAGAAAAAAAATCCTTTTTCATTTTAGTGGGTGAGAGATCAGGGGAGGAACATTTTTTAAGTTTTTTTTCAAAATTAAAGTCTCTTTGCCCAGAAGTGGATTTTTGGGGAATTGGTGGCGACGATATGGCCGCTCAAGGAGTCGATCTTTTTACTCATTTCAGAGACTTGAGTACCATGGGATTTTCCGGTGTCGTTTCAAAATTGAAATTTTACTTAGACTTAAAAAAATCTCTAGTTAGCGAAATATTAAAAAGAAATTGCCAAGATGTTTTACTGGTAGACTACCAAGGACTTAATTACCAATTGGCCAAAGAACTTAAGCCCCTGGGAGTTAGGGTTCATTACTATGTGGCGCCTCAGGTGTGGGCGTGGAAACCATGGCGTGCAAAAGTGTTGGCCGAGAATTGTGTTAATATTTTTTCCATTTTGCCTTTTGAAAAATTATGGTGGAAGCAACGAGGCCTTGGTGATCATTTGACGACGGTGAATCATCCCTTGCTTAATTCCTTGAAAAATAAGGGTCAAATAAATTCTACCCGTAAATCTTCTGACGCAATTTCTATCGTTTTTTTACCTGGATCAAGAATGAGTGAAGTATCCCATCACCTTCCGATCTTTGAAAAAATGATTCGTATTCTAAAAGCGCAAAATTACAAAATAAAGACGACTTGTATTTTTGCTGATCATTTGCCGAAATCATGGAGTGAGGCCTATTGTTCCATTTTTGATACTTGTTTAGGCCAATCTCAATTGGAAGAAGTGTTGAGTGAATCTGATTTGTCAGTGGCATCAAGTGGTACGATCACACTCACCTTGGGTATTTTTCAGGTACCGACTATCGTTTGTTACCGCGTTTCTTGGATCAATGCCTTTATTTATCGAGCGATCGTGAGATATGCTGGCCCAGCAAGTTTAACCAATATCATTCATAAGAAAATGATTTTTCCGGAATTACTACAAGAAAGCTGTGAGGCCAATAATTTAGTTTTAAAAGTGAAGGAGTGGATCGACGCCCCTGAGAAATTAGAACTTGTGCGACAGGAGTTAGTCACGACTCGAGATAAATTACTTGGCGAATTCACTGATCCCTGTGAAAAAATAATTGATAAAATGAAGTAGAGATAAAATAAAATGAATTTCTTGCAAAATTTAAAATATACCTTTTATCGGCCGATCTCCTTTCCTATTCAACTGATAATGAAAATGCGCAGGCAATTGAGTGATTGGGGTGTATCGACTACCTTTGACACTCCTTTGCCAAGTATTGTTGTGGGAAATCTTTCTACAGGCGGTACGGGAAAAACACCCACAACGGCGTGGCTGATAGAGGCCTTACTTAAGCGAAACCTATCTCCCTTATTGATCACGAGAGGCTACCGAGGAAAATTAGAATCAAAGAAATCCTTTTTTAAAAAAGAGGATTTGGTTTCGCCTTCAGAAGTAGGGGATGAACCCGCGATGCTTAAATCTAGATTTACTAATAAATTAGGCATGTTCGTCGGAAAAGATCGTGTAGGCGTCTTGCAAAAATTTTTTCGAATTGGCCTTGGGGATGTTTTGATCTTTGATGATGGTTGGCAGTATCTAAAATTAAAAAAAACCATGGGGATTTTACTTTTTGATGCCACTCTTCCCGTTTCAAATTTGAAAGTTTTTCCTTCGGGTGATTTAAGAGAATCACTGGAAGGGGCCAATGATGCTTCGGCTTTTGTTTTAACCAAGGCGAATTTGACATCAATCGAGCAAGTTGAAGAACTCCGTCAATTTTTGTTAAGAAAATTTCCTCACACGCCACAATTTGTCGCACAGTACAAATTGAGTACGATTACCAACGCAAAAGGCAAGGTACTTTCAAAAGGGGAAGAAGTTTTGGCCTTTTGTGGCCTGGCCAACAATGAGAGTTTTTACCAGCAATTAAAATTGTATGGCCATACCATCGGCCATTATGGTGATTACCCAGATCACTACCGATTTCCAAAGTCGGTCGTAAACTCCCTTGTTGAGCTGGCCCAGAAGAAGAATTATCAGTTGGTTTGTACGGAAAAAGATTGGGTGAAATTGCAAGGAAGAATGACAGATGACTGTTATGTAGCGAAGATGGAAGTAGATTTTGGAAATCAAACACAAGAATTAAAAAATTTAATATTTAAAAAATTGGGTAGGATGTGAAAAAGACAATTAGCGAATGGAAAAAGTCGAACTATGCATTTCAAGTGATGGGATTAATATTGATCATCCTCTTTCATTTCAATTGTTCCACTCACCCTATTGCCGATATGGAAGATAGTTTGCCGAACTCTTCTGATGAGTCCATTTTAAATGACATGGACCAAGCGACGAAGCAAAGTTTTGAAGTTGCTCCTGCCGCTGCTCCCACTGCACCGGTGCTTACCAAAGAGATGGCGATTAAAGGTAAGAAGTACGCTCCCATGAAAAAAGAGGATGGATTAAAAGGGAAAAAGAAATCTGATGTCCCGGCCGTCATTGCTGCAGCAGAAGTTAATCCTTTTAAGCACCTTTCCCAGGATGAAAAATGGAAGGAAATCGATCAGAAATCTTACGCGCTTTGGTCGCAATTTTCCTCTGCTACTATTGCCACCAGTGAAGTTCACAAAATGCAAGTAAGTTACCTTGGGGTGGTTGCGGCCACTACTGTTTTAACAGTGGAACCGGAAGCTTCTATTCAAGGAAGAGCGGTTTATCATTTTCGAACCCGGGCGAAAACTTCCGATTTCTATCGGTGGGTTTATTCCTTAGATGATGTCTTGGATAGTTTTGTGGATAAAGAATTTTTTGTTCCCATAAAATATTCACTCAAGCAAAGAGAAAAAAATAAAGATATTGATGACATTCAACTTTTTGATCGACAAAAATTAATGACCTATTTTCGCTATAAAAAAATTCAAAATGGTAAGGAAACTAAGAATTCTAAAGACGCTCCTATTCCTTTTTACAATCAAGACTACCTATCCAGTTTTTTCTTTTTGCGTGGGCTACCCCTCAAAAATGGTGATCATTACCTTTTTCCCACTACCACCAAAGGTGAAACTTGGATGATGAGTATCAAGGTGGCGGCCCGTGAAAACATCGTCATCAATTTGGGTAAATTTAAGGCGATCAAACTTGAAGTTAATAGTAAATATTCGAGTGACTTGGCCAAGCAAAGTACCATGATTTTTTGGTTATCTGATGACGATCGGCGCATGTTTTTGCGAACCAACGCGGAAGTGAAATTTGGCTCAATAAAGTCGGAGCTCACTTTCTACTCTCATAACGGCAAAACATTATACGGAACTCCTTGAAGAATTTTTAGGAATTCTCTATAGCATTGACTATTTTTTGATCCCCCACTATAAAGATACTTACCTTTCCTTTGGAAAGGACAACTTCAACCGCAAATTAAATACCATCGCATTTGGTATCCAAAAAGGCAGGAACTGATCTATGAGTAAAACCTCTACGTCCACAACAACCCCCAAAAAGAATGTCCCTCCAGTGACCAAAGGAATCCCATCCTGGGCAAAAGACTTTGATGTTGCAATGACAGACCTTGACGACGCAGGCATTGAGTCGGAATTCTCACAACTTCTTAAAGATAATCAGAAATACGCTGACTTCAAAGAAGGCGATGTGTTTAAAGGAACTATTATCAATATTACGGATGATTTCGTAACGGTTGATATTGGTTACAAGCAAGAAGGTTTAGTGTTTACACGTGAATTTAGAAATTATGACGGCTCTCTTAAAGTGAAGGCCGGAGATATCATTGAAGTTTATGTTGAGCGTTTAGAATCTCAACTTGGAAACTTAGTACTTTCCAAAGATAAAGCTGAAATCATTAAAGCTTGGGATAGAATTTCTGAAGCTTGTGAAAAAGGTGAATCGGTTGAAGGAACAGTGATTTCAAAAGTGAAAGGTGGTCTTTCTGTTGATATCGGTGTGAAGGCATTTTTACCTGGATCGCAAATTGATATTCGCGCGACAAAAAATCTTGATAAATACATTGGTAAAACAATGGAATTTAAAGTGATCAAATTTAATAAGAAGCGTGGAAATATCGTTCTTTCACGTCGTGCGATACTCGCGGAAGAGCGCGGACGCTTGAAGGAAGAAACTCTTGGTCAAATCCAAGAAGGAATGGTGGTTAAGGGTGTTGTGAAAAACATTACTGACTACGGAGCATTCATTGATCTTGGTGGAGTAGACGGATTACTACACATTACTGATATGTCTTGGGGACGCGTGAAGCATCCAAGTACGATCTTAAATATTGGTGATGAGATAGATGTTAAAATCTTGAAATATGATTCTTCTAAAGAAAGAGTTTCTTTGGGTCTCAAGCAAGTTCTTCCAAACCCTTGGGAAACGGCTAGCGAAAAATATCGTCCAGGAACAAAAGTTAAGGGCGAAGTGGTATCGATTAAAGATTACGGTGTGTTCATTGAGCTTGCTGATGGAATCGAAGGCCTTGTACACGTAAGTGAAATGTCTTGGACGCAAAAATTAAAGTCACCTCCGAAAGACGTCAATGTGGGTGATAAACTTGAAGCAGTAGTCATTGAAGTAGATATTGAAAATAAAAGAATTTCTCTTGGCGTAAAACAACTTCTTCCTAATCCTTGGGATAAAATTGTTGAAAAATACAATGTTGGCCAATTGGTGGAAGGAAAAGTGAAAGCAGTGGTAGAGTTTGGTGTCTTCATCGATCTTAAAGATGATATCGATGCTCTCATTCACGTATCTGATTTTTCTTGGACACGCAAAAATATTAATCCAGCTGATGTTTACAAGGTTGGAGATAATGTGAAAGCGATCGTTCTTGCCGTTGATAGAGATAATCAAAAATTCAGCTTAGGTACTAAGCAGTTGGAAGAGGATCCTTGGAAGAAAATTGACGAACGTCATCCAGTGGGAACGTTGATCGAAGGTGACGTAACTCGATTAACTGAGTTTGGTGCATTCGTAGAAGTGGAAACGGGAATAGAAGGATTGATCCATATCTCTGAACTTTCTGAGGAGCGAGTGGAAAAAGCATCAGATGTCGTTAAGGCCGGAGATAAAGTGAAAGTGATGGTGGTGGGAATTGATAAAGAAGCTAAGAAAATTTCTTTATCGGTAAAAGCAATCGATCGCGAAAATATGGAGCAGTACAATAAAGTAGATACTGTGAAAGCGGCGACACTTGGTGATAAGTTTAAAGGCATTGAAGTTAAGAAATAGTGATATAAAAAATTACATTTTGAAATGAGTCTGAAGGGGCAAAAGAGGAAACTTTTTTGCCCCTTTTTTTTGGTTATGGGAGGTTCTTGTAAAATCTGGCTTATGAAGCTATAATTTACAAGTATGTGGATTCAAAGAGATATTTCGAAATTATTATTGGAATCAGAAGATCTTATCCAGGTTTTAATCGGCCCAAGACAGGTGGGGAAGTCATCACTTTTAGAACAAATTGTCTCAACAAGATTCCGAGCATCTCCTAGACCAATACAAGAATCGCAAAATTATCATTAATGAAGCACAGTTGGCGTTGGAGCTTTTTTATTCATTGAAACTTAAGGCTAGAGTTTTACGGATTGCCAATTCCAATGCCCGCTTCTGTAGCTATAAATACTTTTTGAAGTCCATCATGAAAAGTAACACTTAAAGTTCGCCTTGTTGGTAATCCTTGGTTGTTTGAAAGTGTAATAAATGATGTTCCTGAATTTGATGAATAAATTAAACCATTTTCAGTAGACCCATATAATTTACTATTATTAATTCCAGATACAAAAATTTCTTTAATTGGGATCGTGGAAGTATAAATAGAGCTATAATTGTTTCCGTTTTGTGATAACCAAATTTTAAATCCGGCAATATAAACATAGCCATTAGGGGCAATGAATATATCATTTAGTTCATTTGTAATGTTGGTTGGGAGAAAACTATTGTATGTTGTGGAGGTAAATAGTCCCGAAGAAGATGCAATATAGAGTTTATTATTAGAATCAATTTCAATGTCTGTAATGATGCCGGCATCATAAATATTGTAATATTCACCGTTCTGGTTGCAACAAGTTTGTGTTTCAAATCTTAATTCATAAATCTCTACTCCTAGATTGAAAGAATTTTGCCCAGGGGAAGTATAGTAGATAATCGGTTGTTCATAAGTTCCACCAACACCATTATCTCTTGTGATTGTCGACGTGACGAAAATTTGATCATTTGTAGATACGCCTATGGTGTTGATGACTTTGTTTGCTAGTGATACTGAAGTAACAATAAATGATGCATTAAATATGGCGATGCCTGAATTGGTCGCGACATAAAGCTTGTTATTTCTAACATATAAATCATTAATGTAAGCATTTGGCAGCCCAGAAGTTATTAAAGTGTAATTCACCCCATCGCTGGTATATGCAAGACCTTTCTCAGTTCCAACAACTAGTTTTTGTCCAAAAGAAACAACTTTATTGATGCGAGATGGAAGATTATAATTTGTAATATAATTGTCAAAATCATTATATAAATTACTTGTAGAAACATAGATTCCCGGTGAAATACTTAAAAATGCTCGATAAGTATCATTAACAAATATAGAATCAATTGAAAGACCATTAGCTGCGAAGTCAGCTAAGCTATAGCTAGCTCCAGAATTATTGGAAGAGTAAAAGCCTTGAGAGGCTGTTCCAGCTAAAACAGTAGAACCTTTTCCATGAATTGATCTGATGTCAATATTTGATAATTTAGTATTGAATGAATTTCCTAACCCATCGCTCGAAAAAGCCACACCTTTTGATGTCGCTAAAAATAATGAACCATCAATATCATAATAGATACCTCTTATTTCATTGCTGGGCATGCTTGGAACATTAGATTTATATTTGCGTGAAAAGTTACCCCCACTATTTGTGGACACTGCTATGCCTTCAGTTGGCGATGATATTGTTACGATTGTACTCGAATTTCCCCTAACGAAGTTTGTGTTTAAATAGTTACCTGGAAATCCTAAAGGTTTGATAGTGAAATTGTTTCCATTATCATCACTTATATATAGGCCATTATCAGTGGCTGCAAAAATTCTTGTGACACCGCTTGGTAATTTAAGAGCATAAACGGATTTAACTTTATTACTTTCTGGATTGGAGATTGAAATTAATTTGTTGTTAAAAGTTTGTCCCCCATCAATAGAAATTGATAATCCATCAGAAGTTCCAACATAAATTGTGTTTGCATCTAAAGCAAATATATCAAATAAGGAGTTTGATCCAAGACCATTAATTGTAGTTTTTGTTTGATAATTTAAATTATCAATTGTTGAAATTGAAAGTCCATGCATAGTGGCAGCAAAAATTTTATTTCCAATCACAGCTATTCTTCTTACGGTTGTTGAACCCATTTTTGAATAACAAGCACTATTGGAAGGAGATGTAGAAAATTGAGGAGATGATGGAAAGCTACAATCAGGAGTGAATGTCGGAGTTGGCGTAAAAGTCGGTGTAGGTGTTGGTGTGTTTGTCGGCGTTGGAGTCTTGGTCGGAGTTGGTGTTGGAGATGGTGTAAACGTAGGAGTCAAATTATTCCAAGTGTTGATGGGTGTAGGAGTCGCACTCTGGCTACCACCTGTGCCGTTATTACAATTTGGATCACCAAAAAAGCAGTTAGTCGCTGTTGGAGTTGCCGTAGGCCCTTTGGAATTATTTAAACTATCCGTATCGCTTAGACTCTTGTTAAATTTGCGCTCTCCACTTTGTTGCATACAGGAAAATAAGAGCGTGAAAACTAAAAATAAAAAATATCTATATCGAAAATAGTTAGTCACCATGTCTATTAACCTCTAATTCATTATCGGACAAAACGACTGAATTTTTGATCACCAACGGCAACAGGTGGAAATGTGGAAAGAAAGTTCCATTTGTTTGCAAAATTGATGACAATAATAGTTGGCAATTGATCGCACAGGGTTGACTAATCTCAGAACGAAACCATTTATTAATCTACGGAGTTGAATGTGTATAATTTAAAGTCATTATTTCAAAAATTTAGAATTTTGTGGTCATTAAAAATTGCTCATACAGATAACGCACAACTTCCTCCCACAAGGAATTCGTCCGATCCCGATGAAGGAAATCCAAAATCTCCAGAACGCGGAGAAGAGACCGGCGTATTAACTGTCCAGCGAACCGAGCTTCGAAAGCCAAAAATGTATAAAGTAATCATGCACAATGATGACTACACAACAATGGAATTTGTAGTGCATGTATTAAAGAAATTTTTTCTTAAAAATGAAGATGATGCCCACGCCCTCATGTTTAAAGTCCATGAGCAAGGATACGCGGTGTGTGGAATTTACACTCACGAAGTTGCAGAATCGAAAACACTAAAAGTAAATCGCTATAGTAAAGAGAAAGGCCATCCCCTTAAATGTTCCTGCGAACCAGAGTAAAATGAAAATAGGCCACATGGGCCTTCAAAAAAATGAGGAGTCGTTATGATTAGCACTAATTTGGAAATTATTTTAAATAATGCCATTCGCTTTGCTAATGAGCGCAAGCATGAGTTTCTCACCCTGGAGAGTGTCCTACTCGCCATGCTGGAAGATGAATTCGTGCACAGTGTGCTCAAAGATTGTGGCGCCAACACGGATCATTTAAAGCAAGCGCTTGAAGATTTTTTAAATGAGAAAACTCACTTTAGTATTTTAACCGAAGAAGAAATTGAGCAACTCAACATTTCTCAATTTGCCAATGATCGCTTGCGAGAAATTGCATCCGAAAATGGAATCAAGTATCAACCAGAAATTAGTCAAGCACTGCAAAGAGTTATGCAACGGTCCGCGCTTCATGTGCAATCTTCCGGCAAGAAGGCCATTCAAGCAGTTAACTTACTTGTGGCGATCTTTAGTGAGAAAGATAGCCACGCTGTCTATTACTTAGAAAAAGAAGGAGTCACTCGCATCCAAGTAATCGAAAAAATTGCCCACACCGGAGATAAGGCCCAAACGAGTCAGCCAACCGAAAAAAAAGAATCCAAAGAAAATTTAAAGCGGGAAGAAAAATATGAGAAAGCGCTTCGCGAATTTACCGTCAATTTAAATGAATCGGCAAAACTTGGGCAAATTGATCCAGTGATTGGACGGGAGAGCGAAATTTCAAGAATGATACAAATACTTTCTCGTCGACGAAAAAATAATCCCATCTTGGTTGGGGACGCAGGTGTAGGTAAGACCGCGATTGCCGAGGGCCTAGCATTAAAAATTACCGAAGGAAAAGTTCCTTCTGAACTGCAAGATGCCATCGTTTACAGTTTAGATATGGCCTCACTCATGGCGGGAACAAAATTTCGCGGGGATTTTGAAGAGCGCTTAAAATTAGTTGTTGAAGCGATGACTGATGATAAAAAATCAGGAAAGAAGAGAATTCTTTTTATCGATGAAATTCATACCATCATTGGCGCCGGCTCCACTACTGGTGGAAGTTTAGATGCTTCCAATTTACTTAAGCCCGCACTAAGTAAGGGATTACTTCGTTGTATTGGAAGTACTACGTTTGATGAATACCGCAAAGTTTTTGAAAAAGATCACGCCTTAACCAGAAGGTTTCAAAAAATAGACGTTAATGAACCTTCCTTAAGTGAATCGGTTCAAATTATTGAGGGACTCAAAGAAAAGTTTGAACTCCATCACGGTGTAAAATATCCTTCTGAAGTCATCAAACATGCGGTTGAGTTATCAAACAAACATATTCATGATCGAAAACTCCCAGACAAGGCCATCGATATTATTGATGAAGTGGGAGCGATGGTTAAGTTGGATTTAAAGCGGCTTGAAGAGCGGGAAATAAAAATTCAAGATATCGAGGCCGTCGTGGCCTCATTGGCCAGAATTCCTGAGCGAAATGTGAGTATGAAAGAAAAAGATCGTTTAAAATCATTGGAGCGCGATCTCAAACTTCTCATTTTCGGCCAAGATGCGGCCATCGAAAAAGTTTCGAATGCGATACTCATGTCGCGCTCTGGGTTGCGTGATGATGTAAAACCTGTGGCCTCTTTTCTTTTTATTGGGCCAACAGGAGTTGGAAAAACAGAACTAGCTAAACAGCTGGCCAGTACCATGGGAATAAATTTCCTACGTCTCGATATGTCGGAGTACATGGAAAAACATAGTGTCGCTAAATTAATTGGAGCGCCTCCTGGTTACGTTGGGTTTGATCAAGGGGGAATTTTAACGGAAAAAATTAATCAAACTCCTTATACCATCTTACTACTCGATGAAATTGAGAAGGCCCACCCAGATCTCTATAATATATTGTTGCAAATTATGGATCATGGAAAACTTACCGATTCTAATGGGCGGACCACTGATTTCAGAAATGTAATTTTAATTATGACCAGCAATGCAGGGGCGAAAGATTATGAAGCGGGTTCTATTGGATTTGCCCAAAATGCCCAAGAAAATCCAGTTAAGCGTGATCAATCGATAAAAAACACTTTTTCTCCAGAATTTCGCAATCGATTGGATGGAATTGTGCATTTTAATAAACTCGCGATCGCTAATATTAATAAAGTTGTCGAAAAACTTCTGATGGAACTGGAAAATCAATTGTTAAGTAAGTCGATTGATCTTCAATACACCAACGAAGTGATCACTTTTATCGCTGATCAGGCCTATGATTCGAAATTAGGAGCGAGACCAATCGCAAGATTCATCGATGAACATGTGAAAAAGAAACTTGCGCACGAAATTTTATTCGGAAATTTAGAAAATGGTGGAATTGTGGAATTAGAAATTCATGATAAAGAGATTAAATGCAAAATTTCTCCGCGTGCAGAGAACAAATTATCATCAAAAATTGAAACTTTATGAGAAAAAGAGAAAAAAGAATTAAATTTCTCCAGAGAAGTGACGAATAGTGGTAGGAAAAGAATGAACATGAATTTTTTAAGTTGCATGAAAAAAATTTTATGTTTATTCTAATTGTAGTGGACCAAACTTATTCTGGAGGAATCTATGGTTGCAAAGAAAAAAAAGAAGACAGCGAAAAAAGCAGCAAAAAAAACTGCTAAGAAAAAAGCTTCTAAGAAGAAGTAGTTTTTCTCTTTCCGTCTTTTAGGGCCTACCGGCAGATCTTGGCCTGGTAGGCCTTTTTTATTTCAACTCCACTCAGAATCTCTTATCATCTAATTCAATGTTTAACTTTTCGATTCCATCTCAAATTGTGTCATTACTAAGGATTTCATCGCTATGACTCTACTTCAGAAGCTTTTCGTTAAAGGACTTATCGTTGTTCTTCCCATTTCTCTCACCCTTTCACTTCTTCTTTGGGCAACTGTTGGTTTGGAAGGTTTATTCGGAGGATGGCTTAAAAATTTTATTGGTGAAGCGTACTATGTACCTGGTTTGGGAATACTCATCGTCTTTTTGCTGATCATTGCTTCCGGATTCTTAGTGGGCCACTATTTTATTGCGCAAATCTACTCGCTCATCAACCATATGTTGGAAAAAGTTCCTCTTCTTAATGCTGTTTATCGCCCGCTTAGAGATTTAATTATGTTTTTAGGAAAAAAAGATAGCGAGATGGGACAAGGAAAAATTGTCCGGGTAGAATTAGCACCGCAAGTTTATACCGTGGGACTTTTAATGCGTGATGAGTTGTCAGAGATAGAGGGTTTGGGCGATATTCGTAAAAAATTAGTCGCGGTCTATGTTCCCATGAGTTTTATGTTGGGGGGATACACTATCTTAGTGGAGAAAGAAAAAATTCAAGAAACAACAATGAATGTGGATCAAACGATTAATTTGGCAATCACTGGTTGGGTAAAATCTAAGGAAAATATCAAAGAGCAAAATAATAATCATGAGTCATAAATAATAAAGTAAAGGAGTAGGCCATGTTGTATGAAATTTCAAAAGAGTCCTTTAAACAAAGATTAGAAGATCGACTTAATTTTAAAATGGTTGATGTGACGGATTATTCCAAGTCTAGTCATGAAAAATTTAAAGATGTGCTGCCCATTCCCTTCACAAATAATTTTGTATCGGAAGTGAAAGGAAAAGGAATCGGACCACTTAATAATTTAATTATTTTTTCTCTTGATAAACATTCTAAGGATGCTAAAAAAGCGGCGGACGCTTTAAAGGCCGAAGGATTTCAATTTATCTATTATTATATAGGGTCAGTAGAAGATTTAATTTTGGAAAAAGGACTTAACTAATGAATTTTACAAAAGAAATTACGGAAAAATTCCCAAAATCCCCGTTTCATTTATGGAACCACTTCTTCCAGTTAGCCCAATTCCCACGCCCATCAACTCATGAAGAAAAAGTTTCAGAATATATCGAGAAGTATGCCAAATCCAAAGGTCATCAGGTCGAACGTGATGAAGTGGGAAATGTCTTAGTCAGAATGGCGGCCAAAGGAAAATTTAAAAAGCTGGGTGAAAATTTAGTTGTGGCCATTCAAAACCATACAGATATGGTGACCGATGCTAGGCCATCAAAGCAAATTGATTTTCAAAAAGACCCCATCACCTGTTTTGTGGATCACGATTGGCTTCGCGCCCATGACACCACACTGGGGGCGGATAACGGAATTGGTTGTGCGGCCGCACTTGCCTTAATGGATTTAGATGAAAATGTTGATCTTCCGTCCTTAGAATTATTATTCACGATTGATGAGGAGAGGGGCCTCAATGGAGCGAAAGGATTAAAATCGGGATGGCTAAAATCTAAAATATTATTAAATTTAGATACCGAAGAGTGGGGAACTGCCACCGTTGGGTGTACGGGGGGACTCGATTTAGAGTTCGATTCAAAATTGAAGCTAACAAAAATTCCAGTTGGGTATCAATATTATCAAATTTCGATCTCCCATTTATGTGGAGGTCACTCTGGCATTGATATTCACTTACAGCGGTCAAACTCGATCCAACTTCTCTCTCAGCTCATCCTTGAACTGCCCGAATCTTCTTTTCTCACAGAATTTAAGGCAGGAAAGGCCCACAATATTATTCCCAGAGATGCAACCTGTGTGATTGCGGTAAAAAGTGATTCAGAAAAACGAGCGATCGAGCAACAATTAGAAAAATGGACATCAACTTGGCGCAAACATATTAATAAGGAAGATCAAAACTTTGAATTGAAGTGGGAAGTTGCGGCCTCAAAAGTGGAAAGTGGTCTTGCGGCGTCTGAATGGATGCACATTTTCTCTGCTCTGAATCTCTTTCCTCACGGCCCTTTAAGTTTTATTAAAGATGGCGGTGAAAAATTAAAAGATTTAGTGCAGGCCAGTTGTAATTTAGCAAAACTCATCATTAAAGGTGATCAACTTTATATTCAGAGTTCTTTGCGATCCTTTCGCAACTACGAAAGAGATTTATTGGTCGCAAAACTTAATTCCTTCGCTCGGGTTTTAAATCTCAATGTGAGAGAAGGGGTGGGTTATCCAGGATGGACTCCGGAATTTGAAAGCGAAATTATTAAATACACCAAAAACATTTTTCACGAAAATTTTGGCGGAGAAATTGAAATCATTGCCATTCACGCGGGCCTTGAGTGCGGCCTATTATTAGATAAGTATCCTGAGCTTAAGGCGATTTCCGTAGGCCCAACCATTAGAGGGGCCCATTCCCCAGATGAGCGAGTTCATATTCCTTCAGTCACGGACTTTTGGAAATTATTACTTTCTATGTTGAAAGATATCGATCAAGTGAAGTTGAATTAAATTAATTAAAATCATCTAAAAAGTAACAAGAACTAAAGGAGTTTAAATGTTTTCTTACGAATTTTACAAAATTGCTCACTTACTTTGCTTAATGTTGTTTTTCACAACTTCCGCAATTCTTCTTTGGTATGGGGGGAGAGTGAGATCCTTAAGTATCATTGGTGGAATTTCCTCGATTTTAATTTTAGTAACCGGCATGGGGTTGATGGCAAGATTAAACATAAGCCACAAAGAACCATGGCCACTTTGGATTAACTTAAAAATGGGTGTTTGGTTATTACTAACGATTGGTGCACCAGTCATAAGTAAACGAGCACCAAAACTAGGAAAACTTTTCTATTTCTTGGGCATGATATTATTTTTTATCGTACTCTATGCGGTTATCTATAAAATAGAATAGAATAAGAGAATGATGTCGAGGGAGAGATTATGGTGATTCGTTCCTTACTATTTTTATATATTATTGTATTAATTGTAGATGCGGTCATTAGTTTGTTCCCTCAATTTAAAAACCAGCCATGGGCGATGCAAGTGAACAAACTTTCCGAGTTCACTTGCGCACCCGTAAGAAAATCTTTACCCAAGGATCTTCCGGTGGATTTTTCTCACGCATTTGTGATTGGAATTATTTTTATTATTATGAAGCTTTGGTGATTTTAGTCCTAATAAGTTCTTAGGAGCAGTATGTCTTCAATGGATGAAGATACTTTTTCAATTCAAGATAACTTCAATTTGCCAGGGCAAGAATTAGATTTTTTGGTTCAAGCAACGCTCAATCAAGAAGTTTTCTATTCCATCGAAACGACTCCTTACTTTCATACTATCCGCCTTTGTGGCCATTGCTCTACGACAGAAGAGCTTTGCCAGAATCTTAAGATTGAGGTGGAAAAAATCGGGGATGTGAAATCATTTCCTGTGGAGTCCGTTCAGGTAATGGAATTTCTCATCTTTCATTTTCATGGAAGAAGAATTTCTAATCGGACAGAACCAGATTTCTTTAATCGTGAAAAACAAGTGGGCTGGTTTCTCATTAAGTCGGCCGATGAAATGGTGATTACTTGGGATGAAGATGCAGAAATCCTGTTGTCATCGCTGCCTGATTCCAAAGTGATACATTTAGGCCCACTTCATATGCCGTCTCTCGCTCAAAAATATTTTGAACTTATGGCCAAGTCGTCAGATTGGGAAAATAAATTTTTGTATGATAATCAAGGCCTTGGTCGAGCAGTATTTATTCTCAGCGAAGATGAGAAAGAAGAGTTTTTAGAATTCTGGCTTAAGGGGAATTCTCGTAAAGAAGATTTTGCTAAAATTGTTCCCATCGATCCTTTACCTGAAAAATTTCAAGATCCCTTGTGTCGTTTGGCCATTCACTATTTTTTAGAAGAAGTTCGCGTCGCCAGAAAATTTTGGCTGGAGTTGGGGATTCAACATGAGCTCAATTGAAAATATGTACGGAGAAAGTAATCAAAAAGATTTTGAGATTGCTACCGCTCCCCATAATCGCGATCGTGATAGAGATCAAAATCGAGATCGCGATGTTCGTCTGAAAGTAGGGAAGCCTGGAGAAATTGAAATTATTGATCCTGCTCAAAAACGTCCCAGCTTAAAGAAAGTTGCACCAACAAAAACGAATAAAAAAAATCATTCTCCTCGTGGCCATTTTCTCCAGACCGGGATTCAGAAATTCTTAGATTTTAGTAAGGTTACTCAAGTATTAACTTTGCTCTTTCTCGTTAGTCTCATTAGACTTTTTTTTATGAAAGAGGGAATTTTAGACATAAATTCTAAGAAAATTCTATTGTCCGAGCAACTTAAACAAAATAATGAACAAGAAAAAGAAAACCAGGAGCTCAAAAAAGAGATCAACCGCATAAAGAACGATCAAAGATATCAAAGAAGATTGGCCAGAGAACATTTAGGAGTCATTGGAAAAGGAGAGTTTCTTATTTTGTTTTCCAAGGAGGGGGAGTTACCCAAGTAAGCGTATCGCCCACTTGAATTTCTTTGGATACGTTCGAACTACTTTTTAATTCCAAAACGAACCTACTAAAATAAGTCTTAGTTCTCGGAATACTTTCTGGGTTTTCCCTCCCAATGTGAAAAGGCACATTGCGCTCAACCCCCACCACTTTTAAATCTTTATCCAAGAAAAAAATGTCTAGATTAAAATAAGTATCCGGCATCCAAAAGGCGCGATCACTATCTTCTTCAGACCAAAAAAACATCGAATCATCTTGTCCCCATTCTTCATCTTTTAGTTCGCTTAGGCCCAAAGTTTGTTCACTCACGGATACCGCAAGGTAAGTTTTAAAATTGTTGCCCTTTGAATTTTTCAAGACAGAAATGGGAAGTTTGAACTGAGGACGTTCCTTTTTGGGTTCAGTATTGGTAACATTAGCGGAAGTTGCTACGGTCGCATTTTCTGTGGGTGCTGTTGGCGTTTTTTCAAAACAACTCTGTAAAAGTAGTATTGAGAGAATCGAGAGAATTGCGAACTTAAATGGTTTCTCTTGTTTCAATGTGACCTGCCCTAAAAATTTAGTTAATTTTAAT
The DNA here is from genome assembly GCA_029865945.1 of Bacteriovoracaceae bacterium. Classification (GTDB taxonomy): domain Bacteria; phylum Bdellovibrionota; class Bacteriovoracia; order Bacteriovoracales; family Bacteriovoracaceae; genus JARXAH01. The sequence goes on from JARXAH010000067.1 coordinate 66,161, forward strand.
AGTTGATAATTTATCGTGTTATTGAGGTGGTTTCAATGCAAAAAAATAAAGAAAGACTTTATGGCTCTGAGTTTCTCTTAAAAACTCATCACTGTGGGAAAATTAATCGCTCACATCAGAGCAAAAATGTAAGCGTGTGTGGTTGGGTCAATAAGACGAGAGATTTAGGCGGCATTACTTTTTGTGATTTGCGAGATAAATATGGAATCCTTCAGCTCAATTTTACAAATTTTAAAGGTGATCTAAACCTGCTTAAATTATTGTCACTAGAAACGGTCATTCAGTGCCAAGGTGTCGTGGAGCTAAGGCCAGAGAATTCTATCAATCCCCAAATGAGTACGGGGGAAGTGGAGTTGATGGTGACTCAGCTAAAAATATTGTCTCAAGCAGAAACTCTGCCTTTTCTTCCTCAGTCCCATACGGAGGCAACGGAGGATTTACGACTTAGGTACCGT
>JARXAH010000068.1 GCA_029865945.1 Bacteriovoracaceae bacterium
GAATTTGTCGTTTGGTCAATTACCATGTAGCGGGCCGGGGGGTTCAGACTTATCAGTCTGCTTACCAATGATCCTCATTACATCGCTTCGTCTCAATTCTGAAACATGCAAACAAGGACATCTATCGACAATAGGGGCGCACGTAAAAATGATCAGAGAGGCATCGCTTATAAAGAGTATCGATTTTATTGCAGCAAAACCAAACGATGAGTTGGTTGTAAAATTCTCAAATCGTAGACGCTCTATTAATCGAAAGCCGACTGACGAAGCTGCGGAGGCCGCGTAATGAGTGAAACATCTGTTGGAATCGAATGGTTATGAAAAATTAGGCACAAATTCTGGGAAACTCCTGGTATATGTTTATACAATTACTTTCGATCCAGCGACAGGGCTAGGTTTAAAACGATTTGATTATACTGTTTCAGGATTTAAGCCAAAAATGAAGTTATCAATTATTTCTTGTATCAAAAAATAAGCAATTTTAACTCAGCATTTATTTTGTAATTTAAAATGATGAAGGTGCCATCAAGGCATTCTTGAGTATTTAGAATGTTTCAATAACAAAATTAAAATAGTTTTTCTTAAGTTGAGATTGAAATTTCTCATTTATGTTTAATTTATAAATAAAAACGAAAATCAGTACTAAAAAGAATTTGAATATGTATATTTTTTTCAATCAAAAGCAATACATTACTGGCCCCTTCTTTTATTTATGTTTTATTGGCATTACACTATGGACAAATTTCTTGTTTGCCCAGAAACCTCCAATTAAATCATTTGTCATTGATGGGATAACATATCCCTCCTACGTCAATCTTTCGAAAAATTTTAGTAAAACAATAGATCAGCAGGAGGGTGGAAATTGTTTTATCTTTGCTGCATCGGCCCTTTTTGAATCTGCTCGTTTTAAAAAAATAGGTAAACATATCGATATATCTGAAGACTACCTCATGTATTTGGACTATCAGCAAAAGCTTGGTTCTCTTATTAGTAAAAACGAAATTAATTCCATTCCATTAGAAAATATTTGTTCCAGTAAGAGTGGAAATTTAATTGAACCACTTGACGGTGGAGAAGAAAGTAATGTGTTAGATCAGATTCTTGCAGGAAAAATATGTACCCAGTCAGAATGTCCAGAACGAGTTGTTAAAAAATGGCTTAGCGGAACAAAAGAGTATTGCAGCCAAACACTTAAGAAGAATGGAATAACGCTAATAGACTTGCAAAAAATTTTAACGGAAATGATGACATCTACTCTAGAGAAGAACGCTTGGGCCAAATGGAAAGAGCACTCATCATATTTTACGCATAGCAAAAATTTATTAGCATGCTTAAAGACTGGGATAAAAAAACAGACAGCAACTAATCCTGGTCTTAAAGATTACTTGAAACTTTTAAGCGCGGGGTTGCCTTTTACGTGTGGATCGCATGTAGTTTACGAAAATACTGGTGTTAGTGGAAAACAAGCATTCGTGGTTACGGGATATCGAAGAAAACAACCATTTAATCAAAATAATCCTGATGGGGACTTCGAATTTTTTGTACGCGATTCAAATAGCAAAAAATTAATATCGGCCTATCCCATGAATTGTGAAACTATTAATTGGCTTAAGTAGTTTTTTATTTTTTTAAATCCACGAGAATACATTTTTGAAGCTTATCATGTATAGAGGTGACGATCACGAACGTTGATAATCATCTTGGTAGCGAACGATATCATCTTCCCCTAAATAACTACCAAGTTGAACTTCGATCAGTACTAAATCTTCTTTTCCAATATTTTGTAAACGATGAGTGCTTCCTTGGGGAATAAAAATATATTCACCGGCCTTCAACTCTTTTTCATTTTTATCTAAGGTTACTATTGCATTACCGGCCACGACGATCCAATGTTCCATGCGATGCTTATGACTCTGAAGAGAAAGTCTTGAGTCAGGATTAACAACAATTTTTTTTACCTTATGCCCATTTTCCTCATGCAAATTAGTGAAATATCCCCAGGGACGAACTGTAGTATTTGTAGTCATTGGAATCCTTTATTTTTTTGTAACTACCTAGGTCCCTCGTAAATTTCGTTTCTCTACGAGAGACTTAACCTGCGGCTTGCAATAAGCAAGCCTCGGTCCGTCGATCTAGTCGAATCGAAATTTCCAGAGGGCCTTAGGTAGTTATATTTATTTAGTCATTTTAAATATCAATAGTATTTATGGCCTATTCAAAATTTTGTAAAGCGCCAATAAAAGTAATCAGATTTTTCACTCGTAAATTACTAGTACGCGAGTAAGTAGTTAATTTTTGATTAGCCGCCAACTCGCGTTACTCTTGTTTTATTCATCAACATGGCCTTTGTTCACTTTTGTGAAACAAACATGCCAGCAGAACGTAATGTAGGAGTATCTTATGAAAATCTATGGAAAGAAAAAAAAATCAGTTCCCACTAAAGTTATTATTAAAGTGAGTCTGGAGTGCAAAAATTTTCCAGTTTCCTTTAAAATATATGGGCCGTACGAAAGAATTGTAGAGTGCTTTAAATATTTTGAAGATGAAGTTAAGCCGCAACAAAAATATGAAATCTTCGGAGTATTAACTGATTTTGATAGAGTTCTCAAAAATGTCGTTACTGAAACTAGCATGGCGATGAAAGTAAATCGTCTCTCTCTAGATTATGATCAAATTACCAAAGAATTTGGGTACGCTCCGGATTTTATCGAATTTAATGACATGGCCAACAGAATTGTGAATGAAAATATGAGTAAACTTGTGCCTGAATATAATCTCAATAATACCAATGCTAGCAAGCATTCTCATGACGAGGTGAGGCCTAGAATGGGTGGTGGAAATGAGGGTAAGGATTTAGAGGATGCCAAGTGGTTTAAGGTCGCCTAAAAATAATAAATTTTAAACATGAGGTCTGTAAATTATCACTTTTTGCAGACCTCACCCAATTATTAATAGTCTACACTCAATACAAATCTAGTATTTTTCAAAAACTGTGGCGACTCCTTGACCGAGCCCAATACACATCGTCGCCACTCCCAGCTTGGCCTGCTTACGATCCATTTCATTTAAGAGTGTCGTAATAATCCTTGTTCCTGAGCAACCGAGTGGATGGCCAAGTGCAATCGCACCTCCATTTAAATTTACTTTTTCTTCCATCACGTCACGTAATCCCAAATCTTTTATGACCGGCAGTGACTGTGCCGCAAACGCTTCATTCAATTCATATAGATCAATATCTTTCGTCGTTAAATTTGCACTCTTCAAAGCTTTTTGAACTGCGGGAACTGGGCCATAACCCATAATGGATAAATCACAACCAACGGCGGCCATGGATTTGATGTAGGCCTTAGGAGTTAGGCCTAAGGATTTGGCGCGCTCTTCCGACATGATAAGCACACAACTTGCGCCATCAGAAATCGCGGAAGAATTTCCAGCTGTCACTGATCCATTGGCAGGATTAAATACGGGTTTCAATTTTGATAAGGCCTCCATAGTTGTCTCAGGACGAACAACCTCATCGTAATCTAAATATTTAGGTGCCCCTAATTCATCGTGCCCAAGAGTTGCCACAATTTCATTTTTAAATTTTCCACTCAAGGTTGCTTTGTGAGCATTTTGATGTGATCTAAAGGCAAATTGATCTTGCTCTTCTCTTGAGATTTGATGAATTTTAGTTAAGTACTCAGCGGTTAATCCCATATTGAGACCGGCCTTTGCCGTTCGCAAGGAGTAGGCAGGATTAAATTCCACTCCGTGAGTCATTGGCACGTGGCCCATGTGCTCCACTCCACCGCAAATATAAATATCGCCTTGACCACTCATCACCCCTTGGGCGGCCATGTGCACAGCAGTCATCGAAGAACCACAGAGTCGATTAATCGTTTGAGCTGAAATTGTTCTAGGTAAATCGGTTAAGAGAAGTGCGTTGCGAGCAATGTTAAAGGCCTGCTCGAGTGTTTGTTGCACACAACCCCAAATGATATCTTCAATTTCACTGGGATCAAATTTGGGATTTCGCTTAACGATTTCCCTAAGTAAATGGGCCGATAATTCTTCTGCCCTTGTATTTCGGAAGGATCCCCCCTTGGATCTGGCCATCGGGGTTCTTATGGCATCGACAATCACTGCACGTTTCATAAGATTATACTCCTAATAAAAATGTTTCAAAATTGATAAAATTTCTTATTTTGCTTTTGTTGCTCTAATAAATAGTTAGGCACTTTATACATGGCCCCCACTGATTCCCATTTTTTCGCACTCGCCACAACATTATCTAATCCCCAATCATCGCAGTACTTCATGATCCCACCACGAAAGGGCGGAAATCCAAGACCGAGAAGCAGTCCTGCATCAATTTCATTGGCGGTGTTCACAATTTTTTCTTCTAAACAACGGGCAGCTTCAAAAAGCATAGGCAGCATCATGCGATCCACAATTTCTTGATCCGTTAGTGTGAGTGTCTTTTTGGTGGCCTGTTTCATCATGGAAGCGAATATGGTTGGATTTAATTCTTTAACGGGTTTTCCTTTGGCATCCATTTTATATTCATAAAATCCCAATCCATTTTTTTGACCGAAGCGATTGGCTTGAAACATCAGCTCAATAATATTTCCCGCACTCATGATCATGCGATCAGGAAATCCTTGGGCCATAATTTTGGCGGCGTGGGTTCCCGTATCAATTCCTACAACGTCGAGCAAAAACGCTGGGCCCATGGGCCATCCAAATTTTTCCATCACTTTATCAATGCGCGTCCACTCAATGCCATCGGCAATCAATTCGTTAAAAGCAAAAAAATAAGGAAATAAAACTCTATTGACCAAAAACCCGGGACAATCATTGACCACGATAGGGGTTTTACCCAGTTGCAGCGCAAATTTTACCGCTTGATTAATGGTGGATTCAGAAGTTTTTGGCCCCCGAATAATTTCTACTAGCGGCATTTTAGGAACGGGATTAAAAAAATGCATCCCGCAAAAGCGCTCCGGATATTTTAAATTTTGAGCAAGTTTGGCAATTGAGATAGTAGAAGTATTGGACGTAATCACAGTATCACGGCCTGTGACTTCTTCAATTTCCTTTAACACTTGGGCCTTCACAGATTCTTTTTCGACGACGGCCTCAACCACATATTGTACGGAAGAAAAGTTATCATAATTGAGCGAAGTCTTGATTCGCTGAAGTCCTTGCGCCACTTGCGCGGGAGTAACTTTTCCTCTTTCCGCTAATTTCGTAAATAATCCCACGGCCTCTTTCACACCGGTATCGATGGAGGATTGACTGATATCTTTCATGATCACGTTACTAACTTTTTGCGAAGCTGCTTGATAAGCAATACCACCACCCATGATACCTGCACCAAGGACGGCGAAGTTTTCAATATTTTTTGCTTCTTCACTGACCTGTTTCGCTTGTTTTTTTATCGCTTGATCAGAGAGAAAAATTTGCACGAGAGAACTGGCCACTTTTGTGGATGTGAGATCAGCAAATCCTTCACTCTCAATAGCGAGTGCCTCATCACGATTTTTGCGAGAACCCGCTTCCATCACTTCAATGGCCTTTATGGGAGCAGGATATTGTCCTTTCGTGAGTCCCAAAACAAAACCTTTGGAAACATCAAACACCATGGGACTTTCCACTTTATTTAAAAGCATGGGAGCTTTTTTACGTTTGCGATTTTTTTCCCAATCAGGTAATTCATTTTTATGAATGCGAGTAAGTAAACTTAGGCCCGCTGCCTTAAGTTGGTCAGGAGCAACCATTCCATCGACCGCGCCAATTTTATACGCTTCATTGGCCCCATACTGATTTCCACTGGTAATCCACTCAATGGCATTATCAGCACCCGCAAGTCTAGGAAGTCGAACAGTACCACCCCATCCAGGAATGATTCCTAATTTAGTTTCAAGTAATCCCACTTTCGCTGAAGGGGCCGTACTCATTAAACGAAAATCCGTGGCCAAACATATTTCAAAACCGCCGCCGAAGGCCATCCCATTAATGAGGGATACGGTGGGAATCGGCATATCTTCAAATTGATTAAAAAGTTTATTGACGTGACCGAGCCATTTCATCATTTCATTTTTTTCTCGTTTGAAATGATGAGGAAACTCCGTAATGTCTGCCCCCAAAATAAAATGATCTTTTTGAGAACTAATAAGGAGGCCTTTCACTTTTGAAGCATGCTCACTGAGTTTACTTAAAAATACTTCCAACTCAGCAAGGGTATCGGCCCCTAAAACATTAGGTGCACTACCTTCGCGGCCAAAGATGAGATTAAGAAACGTCCCATCAAATTCAGTTTTTAAATTCTTACCTTGGAATTCCATGTGAAAACTCCTTTCGTTATTCTTTATTATTAGTAGAGGTATGATTAGTAGTAGATTGATTAATAAAATTCATGTGTAGCTCTTTCAATTGATCATCTCCAGGAACAGAAGGGGCCTGTGCCATAAGATCAGTAGCATTGGCCGTCTTGGGAAAAGCGATCACATCCCTAAGATTATCAGTTTTGGCCAAAATCATAATAAGGCGATCAAGTCCCCAGGCCATCCCACCGTGAGGAGGTGTTCCAAATCTAAGCGCTTCAATAAAGAAACCAAATTTATTTTTGACTTCCCCTTCGGCCATCCCAAGGACATCAAACATGCGAGATTGATCTTTTTGATTAAAAATACGCATGGAACCGCCACCCAATTCATAGCCGTTACAAACTAGATCGTAGGCCTGAGCGCGCGTCTGTTTTATTTGCTCCACATCTTTAGAATAAAATTTAGCGTAATCTTCTTCCATGGGGGCCGTGAATGGGTGGTGGCAGGCGAAAAAACGTTTCAACTCTGAATCGTATTCGAGAAGAGGAAATTCTGTGACCCACAAAAATCGATATTCATTTTCATCAAATAATTTAAACTCTTTTGCGAGTGATCGGCGAAGCGCATCCGAGCTATCGTGCACCACCTTTTCATTGGCGTCGGCCATGAAAAAATAAGTCCCGGAAGTACTTTTGTTTTCCTCTCTCACCTGTTGCAAAAATTTAGTTAGCTTATCATCAAGAAATTTGGCAATCGGCCCACTCCAGTCTTTGCCATCATACTTAAGCCAGGCGACCCCTTTGCCGCCATAAGGTTTTACGACAAGCGGCAATTCATCAATTTGCTTTCTTGATGGCATTCCCTTTTCGCCCGGAAGAAACATCATCTTGACCATTCCACCTTGATCATAGAGATTTTTAAAAGTTTGAAATGGACTGTTGGCAAAAAGCGCCGTTACGTTTTTATGTTTAAGATCATAGCGTATATCAGGTTTGTCTGAACCATAGTCGGCGAGCACCTGAGCGTAAGTCATTTGTGCTAGCGTAAAATTATCATCAAGTCCAAAAATGTTGCGAAGCATTTCTTCTGCCAAACATTTCATAAATTCTTGGGTTCCAAAACTCACCTCAATATCAATTTGGGTAAATTCAGGCTGGCGATCCGCCCGCAAATCTTCATCGCGAAAACAACGACAAATTTGAAAATAGCGATCCATATTGGAGATCATGAGTAGCTGTTTCAGTGTTTGCGGCGATTGAGGAAGCGCATAAACTTTCCCAGGATGCACGCGGCTCGGCACAATATAATCCCTGGCCCCCTCGGGCGTAGTCTTATAAAGAATAGGAGTTTCTACTTCGGTGAATTCCATATTATATAAAGTTTCACGAACGATACGAGTCGT
>JARXAH010000030.1 GCA_029865945.1 Bacteriovoracaceae bacterium
AAAGAGCAGGTCGCAGGATGCGTAAAGCTTACATTATTCTTTTTCTCATACCGGCCCTCGTTTTACTTTTCTTTTTAGGAAATAAACATTTTTCGTCTCTTAAAAAAGGGGATTCGCAAAATGTGGCAAAAAAATCTAAGAAGAAAAAAAATTCTAACGTTTTTTCCAGCAATGATGATTTAAAAGAACTGAAAAAAAGTGTCGAAAATGAAATCGCCAAGGGGATGCAAAATCGAGAAATTGCTTCCAGTGGAGATGACGATTCAAATTCAGCTAACGCTTCGTCTTCAGATCCCACACCCATTCCCACACCCTCAGAAAATCCTGAAGTCTTGGCCATTTTGGCCAACCTCGGAGTCTATCCCGGTTATTCCTTAAAATTATCTTTGCCCGGCGAGAATGTTTTTGAATCGGATCGTAAAATAGTGCGGGCCAACGAATTTGACGAATCGACAATGGGGCAAAAAGTTGGAGAAAGGAACGGTATGGTGATTTTCATTCCTAGGGATGAGGCCGCGAAAAAATCATACTACTCCGCCATCGTCAATGAAGCCACTTGGCAATATAATAATCCTACGGGTTATATTACTTGCACTGGTAATCAAGAAGAAATCAAATATATCCTTTTAAACATAGCTGAGCTTGAGATGGTTGCCTTCAATAATGAGGTGGGAGTGGCGTTCATAAAACAAAGGCCATTTTCACCGCCCGGAAGGTTGGTTCAAGATTTTAATCGTTTAGTGGAAAATATTCCCAGTGGAAGCAAAGTTAGTTGCGTTATCGATTACCGCACTGAATTTAAATCAAATTAAATTTTTAAACTTTTCACAACGCAATCTCTTTTTTAAAGTGGAGATGTGGAATTAAATCAACTCTCCATTCGCCTAAAAGCATCCTACCTCCAATTCGTCGGCCGAGAATTTGGAAGGAGAAGTGATTTTGCCTCCCAGCTTTACGCCTTGGAAAATCCGGGCAAACTGATACGGCCCCTCATTATGGCCGCCGCTTATTATGATTTATATAAAAAAGATCCCATCCAGGATATCGCTTCTGCCTTATGGGCCTTAGAAATTCATCACACTTACTCCCTCATTCATGATGACCTTCCTTGTATGGATAATGATGATTACCGCAGAGGCCGCCCGACGGTACATAAAAAATTTTCTGAGTCCACGGCTGTGTTGGCCGGAGACGCCCTAATCATCAAATCGTTTGCTTTGCTAACCAAGTGGCCGACACTTATACCGTTTTTTCATTTTTGTACCGGCGGCAAAGGATTAATTGCAGGTCAGTTAATGGATTTAGAAATTTCAAAAAAAATTGAAGAAAATGGCGCGTATCGTCCAAGCTTTGAAGAAATTTTGCGTGTTCATGAGCTGAAAACCGGGCGATTATTTCTTTTTGCATTTCTAGCTCCACTTTTTTTTCATCCCAAGTCAAAAGAGCTTCCCAAGTCGGCCATCATGTTGGCCCATCAAGTTGGCCTTCTTTTTCAAATTAAAGACGACGAAAGTGACCAAGATTCTCGTGGCCTAAATATTTTTCATCTTTATCCAAAAGAATCCCAAGAGTTCTTAAGTAAGCTTCAAGATCGGGTTAAAGAAAATTTAAATTCCTGCTTCGAAATAAGCGACCTAATCGCTCGGCTTCTTTGCGAATTTCAGCTGCTTTAGTGCGCTTTTGCTAGGAAAAAAGCAACCTCAAACTCCCGCTCCATGGACTTTCTTTTGAGAATAAGAGATAATTTTTCTATGAAAAAATTATTTTCCAGCACCCTTTTTTTATCTCTCATTTTATTTTCAGGATACCTAGGAATAAGCTATTTTTCCTATGAACTCTTGGGATTTGAAGGTTGGCTTGGGCCCTTCGTTCACCACTGGTCTTGGTTGTGGTTTGTGGTGGCCTATTTTGTTTTGGCACACGTGACCATTTCGGCGATGAGTTTATCTTTTCATCGATTTCATACTCATAAATCCATCATCATTCATCCAGCGCTCGATGCGATATTACAATCGGTTCTTTGGTTTGTTACCGGTATGAGCAAGTATGATTGGGTATCAGTTCACCGCTACCATCACTTGCATTCCGATGATGAAAAAGATCCTCACAGTCCAGTGCAAAAGGGCCTGTGGCGTGTTTTTCTGTTGGGTGTCGCCGATTATGTGAAAGCGAAAAATTCTCCTGATGTATTGCGAATTCGAAGCAAAATTCAGGGAACCAAATACGAAAAATTTATTAGTAACCACACGCTCCTTGGCCCTAGTATTTTGACAATTTTTTGGATCTTTGCTCTTGGCCCAATTTTTGGATCCATCGCCGCCGTATTAAGCTTTAGTATTTCTCCACTTTTCGCAGTGGGAGGTGTCAACGCTTTGGCCCATCAGTTTGGTTACCGCAATCATCACACGAAAGATAATTCCAGGAATTTAGGTTTTCTCTTCCCACTTAATTGGGTTATTTGTGGAGAATTAGATCACAATAATCATCATAAAGAGCAGCACTCATGTTCTTTCCGTCATCGCTGGTACGAATTTGATGTGGGGTACTTTTATATCTGGATAGGCGAAAAATTGCGCGTGATGAAAATTAAACATATCTACAATACCACTTCATTAAAAGTAGAATTTTTGAAACAAGTGGAAATAATCATGAGCTCAGATGCGAGAATTAAGAAGCGTTGTGAGCAATTAGCGCAAGAACTAAATACAAATTATCACGATTTACAGAAAGCGATTATGGCCAAGCTTCAGGGTGAAAAAATTAAGCTTTCGCGCCCAGTGAGAGAATTGGCAGAAGAAATTCGTAGGACTATGCGCGCCAATTATCGTCTTAGTCTCAACTACTAAGTAAATTTTACTCAACTCTTTTTAATTTTGTTTACGAATTCGTGGCCTATGCTATAGACCGCCATCTATGAAAACAAATATTAAAAATTTACACAGCTCTTTGAGTTTCTTGATTGTTTTTTTTACGACAATCTCTACCTCCGTCATTGCGCAAAATTACTGTAGATCTTTCTACTTTGTTGCTTTGGGGCCCGATTGTTACGGACGAAATTTACAAGCAGATCCTAGCGCGAGTCGCAGTATCTTGATCGCCATTGCGGAAGTTTGTAAGAAGAATAGTTATCCATCGCAAGTTGCTCCCAATACTTTTTGGCGCGCCTACAGCTCTTTTTACTGTAGCGATGTGCGAGATGTGCCAAACTCTGTCAGTATTGCCAATTATGCTGAAAAAAGACATATTACCGATTTTAAAAATATAGAAACTCCCACCGGAAGTGGGATGTATCAAATGTATTTTAAATTTCCGGTCAACAATAAAGAAAGAATTAACGGTGCTTTTCATCTCCACTTTTTTATCAAGTCCGGAATAAAGAATCCTTTTGTGCCCATTTTTAAAACACCTATCAATGATAATGGTCGATTCGACAATTTGATGGATCAAATCTATTTAAGTTTTCCTAAGCGATCGCTTAAGGCAGTCAAGAAAATTGAGGATGCTCAAAGTGATGATCCAACGCGCGAATTTAATATGCAGCTAAATATGTTTTCCTCTAATCTAAAAGAAATGAAATGTTCCATACATGAATCTTTTTGCGATGATTACAATCCTTCAGCAAAAAAGCCACTCAACTATAACGATGTAACCAATAGGTTTATTTTTCAAAAATTTATGGTAGCACTCGAAGAGTTTTCCAACCTTCCCAAAAAAGCTGGAATTGTAAATGGGGTACAGCGCAGTTCGAATCGTAGCTTTATCGTAAAATAGAATTATTAATAAAAAACTAGTTCGGTTGCTACTGTTAGGAAAAGTAACTTGGGTTTCCAATTTAAAAATCGTTAAGATGAATCTTAGTCATTTTGATCAAGGAGGATTCATCAATGGCCAAGCTATTTATTAAGCCGTTACTAGTATGTTTCATCTTCGCTACTTTTAGTTTTCGTTCTTTTGCGACAAACGCCGAACAAGTTCCTATCAAGGATGGTTTTGCGAAGCGATTTACGATCGATCGAAATCCGCAAGGCGTTCTGGTTGCAGTGAGATCAAAGCAGATTATTACCACTTTTTCCCTCATTCCATTTTTGAAACTCTTACTAGATCATATCGCTCAGATTCCTCATGCACAAAAAAGCGGGCAAACTAATGCGTACCAAGTGATGGTCAATGAAACTATCGACCAACTTTATGCTGCGCAAGTAGAGGATGAAGATTATTCTTCAAGCTCAAAGTTTTTTGGAGACAATCCCGAGCAACCCACCAAAGAAGAGCGAATTGAACAGTTAAAGAAATCTTTGGATAATTTGCCAAAAATGGAAATGCGTCCGCTCATCGATCAGTTGGCCAAAGATCCTGACTTAAAAGAATTTGAAGCGAAGCTTCCTGATATTTTATCGAAACTTCGCCCCGACATTCTTGCCAAACCCGACGAGCCAAAATTTTATTTCAATAAAATGCTAATTGAAAAATTGGTAAGCTTTATTCTTACGCAAGCTGTTAACCGATTACCCTCTGTACCATATTTAGGGTTGCTGCAAGGAATTTTAGGTGATGTACAAAATATTTTATCGGAACAAAGAACTTATCAACAAAATATTCTCATCGCTTACTTAATTAATTTTAAGTCCAAAGACTTGGGCATGACAGATGATGAAGTGAATAAGGTTTTATCTTCCATCTATGTAAGTCATCTAGGTCTCGAGGCGTTTAATCAATTTCGTAACATTGAAGCACGCTGGATGGGATATGGTTGGAATGAATATTATACGGTGGCGCGAACGACAGACAATCGCTTAAATAATGCTATCCGTATCGGAGAGCTTGATGAAAGTTCTAAGCGAATCGATATGGCGTTTGCCGTTGTGTCGAGCAAGGCCGGAAGTGATAAGCGGATTTTAAATATGGTCAATAATGTTCATATGTTTAGTAGCAAACCTGCCCTCGCTTATGATTATCAAAAACCCAATCGCGTAAAAATGTTTCGTCTTTACTTGAGGCTGGGCCAAATTGGTTTAGATTTTATTCCCATCCCACCGTTTATTAAAAATCTAGTTAATCAATTTGCCGATTCTTTCTATCGCCCTCAGCGATTGATGGAAGGATCGATGATTGGTTATTTAGAAATTTTTAAAAATGATGAAGTTTTGAAACAAAATTTACTCGGACAGAGTTTGCATCCGTATTTGAAATAGTTATAAATTCTTTTAATGTGATGTGTAAGCGAAGTAGTGGGATTGAATGTTGGTGTATCCCACTACTACTTAATTTCATAAATCGTACTAAGAAATGTTCTAAAATTGGGTGAATTGTTAAAATTGGTGGCCAAGGAATTAAATCCATAAGGATTTTCCGGAATACGACCATCAGCGGTGCGAACGCAGCTTACAATATTTCCATCATTTGATTTATCATTTGTCTGTTGGCAAATAGCTGAGTTACTAACTACTTCTGGTCCGTATAATTTTTCTGCTAATAATTCCGTCATTTTCTTTTCTTTGTTGAGATAGCAAACTGGAGAGCCAAGCAAATAATTCGTATCGTCAATTTCGTTATTAACGTATCTTATAAGGTTTCCAATAATTGCGCCTCCTGATTGACCTTTTTCAATGCTGACGGGAATGGTTAAAAAATTATCATTAATGTAGGGTAGTGATGGAGGGTCACCGAGTTTAGTAGTAAGAGCTTGAGTATAGAAAGCAGGACTTTTAGTACCCTGCTTTTCATAATAACTTATTAATTGAAAATTTCCATAGTTTCCAATTTTTTCTGATTTACTTCCTAGTTTTAAGCCATCAGGTATTTTTCCTCTAATTTGTTTAAATTTATCTTTCGATATTTCAATTAAGGAAAAATCATTTCCTTCAGAGCAGAGAGTTCCCAGATCCTCAATCGGAGATTGAATGGGAATCTCAATTGGTAGTGTTTTAGTTTCATCTTTGGAACTTATTTTATTTTCATCTTTGGAACTTATTTTATTTTTATCAGCTAATTCTTTTGCGTATTCCATGGATTTATAATGAAGATAACGTGCGTAAAATCTATTAATTTTCGCGTTGGCATAATTATTTCTATTGATTAATTTTTTGTCATCCAATTCCTCTTTTGTTAAGCCACATGGTATTTTTAATTTGGCATCCAATGGATCAAAGCTTGAATTTGGGTTCAACGGATCTTCAATTTTAAGTTTAATATTAAATATTCTATATCCTGTATTTAGCGACTCAAAATCACATAAAGTTTCAAATCGATAGGAAATTTTTTTAGCTTTAGGGTCTTTTTTTGCAAGATAAAAAATAGCCAAATGAAATGGCACCGCAATAGTAACATCACTAGTTTCTTCACTATTAGAAAGGTTGAGCACTATCCCATCAGCTACTTCATTAGAGGGACTTTTAATGAGAAAAATGGACTCGTAAACATCCTTATATTTTTTATTTTTGATGCTTTCAATTACCGGTTGACTAATAGCGAATTGGCCCAAAAGACCACACCACAAAAAGATGAATATTTGAAACAATCCAAATTTCGACATGATGTGATTTTAACTGATGGGGAGCACTCAAAGAAAAGAATGAAGATAAAGCAGTAGTTTATTTACGGGTGTCTAATCATTAGACACTTCTTATATGACCGTTAAAAAAATACCTTGAAATTTATGAGAATTGCATTTTTTCAAGTCTAGTCTTATCTCATTAATTTCCTTATGGACAGGCCGCCTTTCAAATTTCTTAAGCTCAATAATAATTGATAATCATTGAAGTATATTTATAACTGCCGTCGTGGTAATCAGTATGGAAAAGTCGTGATTAAACTGCGCCGTACCTACTGCATGCCAGAAAGATCGGGAGTTGAAAAATATCGAGTAAAAAGAATAAAACGATAGAGATTTAAATTGTCAGCAAACATAAAAGCTGGGAGACAAAAAAGCTCCTGGCTTCAATGTTGACTCTTCATGACAACTCCATTAAAAAATACAAATGCATTAATTTCGTTTAAAGGAGTTTTTATGAAATTTATTATGACTTCTATTGTTGCTTGTTTATTACCTCTTTCAGTTTTTGCAGAAGTTCCTGCGATTGAGACCACAAAAATAGCTCGTGCTCTTATTAACAATCCTAAAATTGTCAGTCAGTTAAAAGCAAATAATTCAGATTACTTGAATGATGCTCAAATCACAGAAGTAAAACCGGGTGTATTTGAATATACTCTTGTTTTTACTCGTCAATGTTTTTGTGAGCCGTCTACGGCAACGGTGAGTATCTTAGAAGACCTAACTCCAACCTACGCCCACGGCCCAATTAAATACTCATCTTCAATGAAAATAAAAACTGAAAAGTAATCATATTTTCAAATTTGGCTCTATAAAATGGAGCTTTTTCCATCACCAAGTAGTTATTAAGAATGATGTGATTGTAGAAATTGTTAATCAACAATAATTTAAATAATTTTTTCACTAGAACTCGAAATATTTTGAGCTCAATAAAACCGGCGATAAAAATCGTCGGCCCTTTTTTACTTACTTTGAATCGTATTAAGATTCTTGTCTCGAAGCGTCGTCCTTACGAGGCGAATTCATGGCTAAAAAAACAGAGCGACTATTTCACATGACCATCTTGTTAAGCATGCGTCCAACAGTTCATAATATTCCGTATTCTTAGAACAGGAATTCCCTAATGTTTTAATGGCATAATCCGAAAAATTAATTCAAAAGATGTGATAATTATGTTGATTTACAAATATATAATTTTAGTCATCCTTGTTATATCTAAGTATGTATATTGTATTCCCTTGGATAACTGGAATCAGCTTAGAGGAAAAGAAAAAGTTGCAATTTATTTTGGAACATTTGACCCTTTTACTCTGGGACATCAGCATATAGTAGAGTATGCCCTTACTATAGGTTTTGATGCTGTTCTTATATTGCCCGGATCTAGAAATTACTCAAAAGTGCCGGCACCATTTAATATTAGAGCTGACTTAATTCATTCAGTTTTTGAGGCAAATGAAAGTGTTTTTTATCCTTACCGTGGAGATGTCCTAGAGAGCTATTTGAAAAATCCAGATAGTACAAGATTTTTATTCAACCAATTTGTCGCCAATAGTGCCAAGCAAGTTGCGGTATTGATGGGCTCTGATACCGTTAATAGTGAGATTTCATTACTGAAACTAAGTTTAGGAGGATATAATCCAAACACTTTTCTTGTATTCACTAGAGATGCAGATATCATTAAAAGTTCAAACCTAAATTTATTAAGGAGGATGAATCGTTCTGTCCAAATTAATAAAACAAAATTTGAAAGTATTTCTTCTTCGAAAGTACGAGAATTGCTCCACAATAATTCTGGGATTTATCTAGATAGTCTTTCTGAAAGAGAATTAAATTATGAGAAATTATTTAAAAATTTTTTGAATAAGAATGTTTTTATGAAAATAATTGAGAAAGGGATATATCTTGGTTACCCAGCATCAAATAAAATTTCAAAAACTAAAAAGGCCAAAGATTTGTTACTTTCTTTGCCGCCTCGGATTGTGAGAGAATATCTGATAGCGCTTTCTAGAAATAGATTTAGTAAAAAAGATTATAAGTTACCTGATGTTATTGATCTGCAAATTCAAAATGAGAATGTTCAATTTAGGATGCTTTCGCAAATCGGCAACGGCTTTAATTCAAATGCTTACATCCCCCTGTGTCAGGATAGATGTCGCCTCCATAAAAAACAGTTAGGGGGCGATATGGGATTTCAAAATGAGACATTCACTAGAGTTTAAAGAGGCAGCAGTTGAAAAGTATTTAGGTAGAGGGAATCGAACAGTTGGGCAAGTTACTGAAGAGCTCGGAATAAATATTCAGACTATCTATTATTGGCGCAACCAACTTGCTAAAGTTGGAGGCATGAATAAAAAATCAACACCCCACTCTAGATCCAGCTCTGAAAAACTAAAACTGTTAACGGAGTACGATGCACTTGATGCAGAAAAGCAAGGCGAGTATCTTCGAAAAAACGGTCTTCATCTTGAACATTTAAATGCTTGGCGCAAGCAAATTGAAGAGGCCTTATCTCCCGTCAAAAAATCTTTTCTTGAGCGGAATGAGTTGATTGCCGAGAAAAAGAAAGTTGAAAAACTACAAAAAGAACTTCGTCGTAAAGATAGCGCATTGGCCGAAGCATCTGCTCTTTTAATTCTTAAAAAAAAAGCCGATTTAATTTGGGGTTCTGGGGACGACGAGTGAGTGCTGAAGATCGCGCCGAATGTTTATTATTAATAAGTGATGCGGTATTCGCAGGGGCAAGAAAAGAAAAGGCTTGCGAAATTTTAGCAATCAATTTGAGAACAATCGAACGGTGGGAAAAATGTCCAGTCGATCGACGTCGTGGGCCAATTAAACCACCCATAAATGCATTGACCTTAGAGGAGAAAGCTTTGATTCTTAGCACCGCTAATAGCGCAGAATTTGCTAGTTTGCCTGTTAGTCAAATTGTTCCGCGTCTTGCCGATCAAGGAAAATATATCGGAAGTGAGAGTAGTTTTTATCGACTATTAAGAGAGAAAAAATTGTTGGCCCATCGGTTGAAATCAAACCCATGTAAGCATAAGAAACCAGAAGAATTTGTGGCAACGAAGGCGAACCAAATTTGGAGTTGGGATATAACTTATTTAAAAGCAGCGGTAAAAGGAACATTTTATTATCTTTACCTGCCAATGGATATCTTTTCGCGCGCCATAGTTAGTTGGGAAGTCTTTGATAATGAAAGTGCCGCTAATGCTTCAATAATGATAACTAAGGCGTGTGAACAGCATAAGATTGAAGCAGGTGAGATTGTTCTTCACTCCGATAATGGAGGCCCAATGAAGGGAGCAACGATGCTTGCGACGTTGCACCGTCTGGGAATTGCACCATCTTTTAGTCGGCCAAGTGTATCGAACGATAATCCATTTTCAGAATCGCTCTTTAAAACATTAAAGTATTTTCCAAGCTTTCCAGAAAATGGTTTTGCAAGTTTGGAAGACGCCAAAGAATGGGTCGAGAAATTTGTTAACTGGTACAATAATATTCATCTGCACAGTGGAATAAATTTTGTTACTCCTGCTTCTAAGCATAGTGGAGAAGATGAAAAAATATTAAAAAATCGTCACTCAGTTTATGAAGCGGCACGTATTAAAAATCCATTAAGGTGGTCACGAACGACAAGAGATTGGTCAGTAATCAAAGAAGTTGAGTTAAATCCAGGACGAAGAACAAATAAGATTGCGGCTTAATTGTTCGAGCGTTGTGGGCCAATTAACATGGCCCCAGCGAGCCAAAAGATGAGGTAGTATTGTTGAAGGATTCTAAGTAAAAATAATTTAGGCGACATATATGCTGACAATTACCGG
>JARXAH010000032.1 GCA_029865945.1 Bacteriovoracaceae bacterium
AACTACTCAAAACTCGGTACAAGGCCTGTATCCCTACAGTTACCTTGGCAAGTTAGTCCGAGAGATTCATAATCAGAATTACATTATAAAATCTCTTGGGTTCTTGCTGGTCAACGCTAGCTTGCGCCTAGCGCACATGAATGAATTATAGTCAGATTTGCTACTTATTCATAGATGCCAAAGCAAACCATGAAAAAAAGTAAACCTAGTATGGGTGGAAATAAGAGGAATTTTTCTTCCCTGTAGAAAATTAAAATGAAAAATTCAGATTGTAATCAACTTCTTCAGTGACTTGAGTTATTGCTCTTGTAACTTTCTTCTTCTTGTTCGTTTTAACAACGATAATATCGAAAGGACGAGATAAGTTGCCAGCAAGTAGACCATGTCGATCGTCATAGATCAGAGCATGGGCCGAAAGATTTTTTCTTCCAGTGACTAAATTAAGATCAATATTGATGATGGGCGCATCGATTTTAAGTCCGGTGCGATACATTAAATCGAGCGTTTGAAGCAATGATGTTTTGTGACAAGCTCCGAAATAATTTCCAATAACATAGACATAAGAATTTTTACTTAATTGAAAGTATTCTTGCAACTCCTTGATTGGCAAACCAGTTCCCAGTGACGGAAAAGTATCATTGATGAATTCGCCTACCTTGGAATTAATGAAAATAAGTTTTTTACTATCAAAAAAATTTGTATATTTTTTTTGCGTTTCGCTCCTGAAATCGTTATCTATCAAAATATCTTGGTCATAATTTATGATTACTTTTCCATCATTTAAAAGCGTTTCATGAATTAAATCCTTTACTCTTTGTTGTTGCTCCGCTTGAGCGTACCCATAATAATGGGTAATCATAAGAATTGTCTCAGGTGCGAATTTGTAATCAAAAGCAAGTGTTGGGAATATAAATACTAGATTGCTGGAAAGAAAAAATATGATGATTAATTTTATTTTATTCATGTTGAACCCTGTTAGGAAAGTTAACTTTTTAAACTTTCTTTGATTAATCTCGTCTGGATCTTTAACTTGTGCGAAAGGGAAAAGTGGCACCGTGACAGCTAAAGCACCTGTATAGTCCTTCGCAATTTCATCTGTGCGCACGTCCATATATGGTATAATTGGTAAATGATTACATGATCTTCAATGTTTTACGATGATCACCCGTCAACATACATAGAATTTACATATCCAAAGGAATGACAAAATAAAGGTGGCCATCTATTCCAGCAATATTCATCAATCTGCAATTCCATTTGCGAGATTTTTTTCCATGAAATGAATTTATGAGGAACTAAGGCAAATAGTTATAATCAAGTGACAAAACGTTCATATTTTATTACCTATGCTAGTCGACTAAATATATAGATCGTAGCGAAAATAATTTCAGTTATCTAGCATTTTATGTTGGCCTTTTGTGATTTTTATTTAACAATAGTTAAATGGAAAATAAAAAACAAACCCCTCACGAACAAAAACTAAAAATAGTAAAATCTTACTTGAATGGACATCCCATAGAGGATCTTGTGGAAGTCTTTAATGTTACTGACCGTACGATTTATGGGTGGTTAAAAAGATATAAACTAAGCGGTACTCTTGATCACGAGGGTCCCGATGGCCGAGGCAGACCATCGAAGATCAGTCCTCTTAACGGAGAAAAACTTCTAGAATTTATCAAAAAACCAGCCTCTAATTTCGGTTTTGAAACTGACTTGTGGAATACCACAAGATTGCAGATTGTGTGCCGAAAAAATCTAAAAATTAAATTATCGAAAATGGCCATTTGGAGATTTTTAATAAAATTTGAGCAGTCATTTAAAAAAGTTCAAAAACAATACTACGAGACAGATGTTAATGCTCAGGAAAAGTGGAAGGAAGACGTATTAGTAAAAATTAAAAATCTGATTAAGAAACATCGATCAATACTATACTTCGCAGATGAATCTTGTATTCAGCTTTCGCCTGTAATGGGCAAGTCATGGGGGCCAGTTGGTGAAAAAATTATACACAAGGTGACAGGAAACCGAGGTTCGATATCTGCAATTTCTGCCATCAGTAATGATGGAAGATTAATTTTTAATGTATTTGATGGTGGGAAAAGATTTAATTCAAATGATATAATTAATTTTTTATCCAACATGTTGATGCACCATTCACGTAGGCACTTGGTAGTTGTTATGGACAGGGCGACTTGCCATCTTTCAAAAAAAACAAAATCATTCATTGAGTCACAAAAAAAATTACATGTATTTTATCTTCCTGCGAGGTCTCCCCAACTCAATCCAGATGAACAAGTTTGGGCGCATTTGAAAAACCATGAATTAAAAAGTCATCAGGAGACAACGTTGAAAGGTCTCAAGAAGTTAACGAAGAAAAAATTAAAAAATATGTCGATGGATTCCAAAAAAATTCGCGGAATATTTAAGCGATGCGATAACTCAAAACTCTATCTTAGCTGAAATTATTTTCGTTACGATCTATACTACGGTAAAAGTTGAATTTATCTCCTTATAAACCCATCGCACTTTGGTTTTCAGGGTGCGGAAATGATCCAAATCGTTGGATCATTTCCGTCGTCGTCGTATATCCATTCGACCGAGCGAACCCTTCCAAACCTTTGATTTGGAACATCATCCACTACCCTGAAAACCAAATTCCAATGAGTATAGGATTCTGTAGAATTATTTTGGAGCTGACATTCTGCCTTTTGTATCAAATACGAACCTGCAGTAATAACCTTTAAATGTTTCAGTAAAGTTGTTTTCACATTCTATGTTTGGAGCTTTCAGATATTTTGCTTCAGCATCAGTATCAAAAGAAACTTTTGATTTTCCTTTTTCATAGATAGTTTTTAACTCGTTATAGGTCTTTTCTGCTGCATCTCCTGAAAAAGTAATAACTTCACCGGCTAAAACTGTAAATGTGGTAAATAAGGTTATTGCTAAAAAAAATGATTTCATGAGTACCCCCTTGGTAATGTAAATTAAACGCCAATGGTTAACAATAATAACGATCTTTTGCAAGTAATAATCAACGAGTGATCTTAGGATTAAATTTTTTATTTAAATTATTTTTTTAAAAAAATTCTTCAAGAATAAAAATGTAATGGTTGTTGGGTACTTCGAAGCTCTTTTTTCCTAGCATTAATGAATATTTTTCAATAAGAGGACGCCCAGTATTTTTAATTTGCTGGCTGTATTAGTTTTTGTTTTGAGTGAGTTATTTTGGTTGAGATGTAACACCATTGATGAAAAAAATGTTACGGGAGAAAAGGAGTATTGATTAAAGGACCTGTAAGACAATTAATCAAGATTTGCAAGCGTGTGTAGATCGGTTAACGTTTCCAGTGATACTGCATCTATTAAGTTGGTAACAATTGGGTGCATAGGCTAAGTTTCGACCCTATGCACCCAAAAAATATTAATAAAAATATGCCAACGCCTGAAATTTATAGTACTTTTCTGAGTTTTGTTTGCGGTTAAATTTTTTTGACTAACTATGGGTTTATGCAATTCTTAATGTCAGAGATTTAATAGAAACTTGTCTCGTACATATTATTTTATTTTCAAAATATCAAAAACAAAAAATGCTGGAAGAGTTTTGTCGAGTTTTGAATGCTGGGGAGGACCCAATGCATAAACTTCATGGCCAACTTTAAAAGTGTTTGAAATATTTGTCGGCTTTCGTGCGTGTTCGAGTACTTGTCAAAATGGTGCCCAGAGCGAGACTCGAACTCGCACATCGCTTTCGCAACGCAGGATTTTAAATCCTGTGCGTCTACCGTTCCGCCATCCGGGCACATAAATAAAATGGGTAGAAAAAATCATAATGCCAATTTTGGGGAAAGCTTGTCAATAATAAAGGCCTTAAGGGTTTGGGAATTTTTGGACAGCGTTATATTCTGTTGATGCCAGTCGTTAATCATTGGTGATTTGTCTAAATTTTGTGCGAGCGAAATTTGTAATCGCTCCATAAAAAGTTCTCGCGAAATCTCAGAAACACCAAGTGTCGCAGTGGCAGGCGAGATTACCTGCGAGTCAATCCATTCAATCTCCAAATCTTTCGCAATCGCCATCAGCGCCGCAAGGGCAAATTTGCTCGCCCCACTCAACTCAAAAAACATGGACTCTGCTGATATAAATTTGGCCAATTGAATTCCAAATATTCCACCGACTAAGTTATCGTCAACGTAAACACCGATACAGTAGGCCTTACCACGCGCCATCATTTGTAAATAAATTCGACTCAACTCCTTGGTGATCCAAGTTTCTGGTCGGCGCTTATGATTTCCGCATTCCCCTAATATTTTCTCAAATTCCGTATTAACTTTTATTGTCCATTCGTTTCTACGAATAGTTCGAACCCAAGATCTGTTTAAAGTAAAATCCTTCAGCTCAAAAACGGCCCTCGGGTTGGGGGCGAACCAAGGTATGAACGTAGACTGGGATTCTTCTTCTTCTTCTTGCGGCCAAGGAAAGATCCCTTGCATGTAGGCCGATTCCATTAAATCTAAATTAATTTCTGTTGAAACGCCTATAATTCCATGTTCATTAGCGAGATGGACGGGAGGAAAGGTATAGTAGTGCTTCATTTTTGAAGCGCAATCTTTGTTGGTAATCCACGGGCCATGGCCGCGAGAATACTTTGAAGTACCACGCTTGCTGAATTGAGTGTCGTTTCAGGTTCAAGTTGTCCAAGTGGCCTCATGGGAGACTGAATCCAAGGGGCGACTTCAACAAGATCAGCACCACTAATTTTGACGATGTGGGATAAAAAAGAAATCGTTTCACAAATGAAATCAAGTGATAGACCACTTTTTTCTGCTGTCCCTGTGGACGACGCGTAAGAAACGTCCAGTGCATCAATATCGAAACTCAAATAAACTTCTTCCACCCCGAGCTGCTCCAGATGTTTTTTTAGTTGAGCTAAAAATTTATGCGTTCCCATTTTGATTAATTCATCTGTCCAATATTGCTTAACACCCAATGTCGATTCCCAAAATTTCTTATCTTTTCCCGACGAACGTATTCCAATTTGAATCAAGCGCTCGCTAGGATTTAATTTCTTTGAAGCGTGATACGCCCAAGTTCCAAAGCAAAAATCAACTCCCAGTCTTTCTTTTAATAAATCGGTGTGGGCATCAAAGTGAATGACCGCCAATTTTTTGGGAGAAATTTTTCGATTCTTGGTCACATGCTTAAGCCAAGCTTGGAAAGTAAACCAACTCATTCCGTGATCCCCTCCCAAAGTCACCAGCGGAAAAAGAGGAAAATTTTTGTGCCACTCTTCACAAACTGCCATGAGCGAAGAGTAGGGGGAAACTGGAAAGCGCGACAGGCGAGGATGATTCATGGATTTGCGAATTTTACTAACGACACTGGGCCTGAGCATTTCATCCACAATGAGGTGAGGATTCACAAAAATATCACCCAGATCAAATAGATCAAACAGTTCAAAGAGATCAAAAACGTTATCGTGCAAATGATTGGCCTTCGTTCGTTTAGAATATAACTGTTGAAAGTGGTGCCTGATAAAGAGTGGCCCCCAGTTACTCCCTCGCATAATGCCAGCGCCGCCATCAAATGGCATACCGAGTAGACCTATCCTTGAAGTCGTAGAAGAAAGTTGATTTATTTTTTTAGAATTAAAGATTTCTTTCCAGCTGTGTGCATATTTTGCTTCTACGGCAGCATAATCTTTGGTTTGATAGAAAGAATTCCAAAATTCACTTTTGACATCATTACCAGAACTCACGGTATGCAATCCGCTTCCTGGTGGCCGAAGCAGGGTAGAAAAAAGTAATGACGTAGTTTTTTTTATGGGTGCCATAATTGGGCCTTATATTTTTCAAGAAAGGAAGTTTGAGACAATGAAAAAAAGTGAGACAAAATATCAAATTCAAATTTTAAAGATTCATAAGGAAGCTCTCGATAAACACCTGCTACGTGACTTGAAAGTTTCACTTGTGAAACGCTCCCATTCTCTTTAGCTTTTGGCCACTTTTGAAAATCAGCTGGCTCTTTCTCAAAGACATCGAGAAATATTTTCCAGTTTGGGCGCCTTTTCAAAATGGAGATTAAACCCTCTTCACAAATAACTTTTCCACGGGCCGCGTTGATAATGACTAAATTTTCTGAGAATTTTTCTAAGAATACTTGATTTACTAAATGATAACTGGAATCTGTGAGCGAGCAGCATAGCAAAACAGCGTCTATATTTTTTAAATCCCCCTCAAATTTAGGAAGGGTAGGGTAGAGAGGATCAATAGAAAAAACTTCCGCCCCAAGCAAAGTTAAAATAGAAGCAAGCAATTTTCCAATATGCCCGTTGCCATAAATTAAAATTTTTTTTCGCCAGATAAGTGTTCGCTCAAATTGTCTTCTCTTGTCCCATTCTTGTTTCCAAGGAATTTCTCCCCACGCATCCATTAAACATTGCAAGTAATATTGCACGACTGACTTTTGCCTCAGTTCATTTCCCAGTATCACAGGAATAGATTTTTTATTAATTTCTTCCCTGACTACATCGAGTGAGTCGTGACCGGAATTACTATGAATGATCAGTGCTAACGATTGCCACCAATCCGTCGGCACAAATTCTTTTTTAAACTGACTATTGGACAATAAAATCCAAGGCGCAGCTTGCTTGGGAAAATCTTCTTGCCCACTAATCTTTTTGAGCGGCATATTTTGATAATTGTTGTTTTCCAAATCCCTATAATTGGTCGGCCAATAGGAAGAATAATGGGGCCTAAAAATATACATGAGGGGTAGCTTATTTATGGGAGACATGAGATAAGTCTAAGATATCTAACTAAACTGTAAAGATCTATGGCTAAATCCGAAATCATTATTAAAAACGAAACTGATATCGCTGGAATGCGTGCCGCCGGTAAATTGGCCGCTCAGTGTTTGAATCACGTCGCCAATTCGCTTCGAATGGGAATTTCTACTGAAGAGCTCAACACGATTGCTCATCAATTTATTACCGCCCACGGGGCGTATCCAGCGCCACTCAATTACCACGGCTTTCCAAAATCCATTTGTACGTCGAGAAACGATGTCATTTGCCACGGAATCCCAAGCTTAATAGAAGTCATTCAAGACGGAGATATTATCAATCTTGATATCACTGTTAGGCTAAATGGATATCATGGCGATACCAGTAAAACTTATCTCATCGGCAATGTGAATCCTGGTACCAGGAAGTTAGTCCAAGTGACAGAGGAATGTTTGATGGAATCGATCAAACAAGTACGCGACGGTTCTAGGTTAGGGGATGTTGGTGCAGTCATTCAAGAAATTGCCCAGTCGAATGGCTTTACGGTAGTGCGAGATTTTTGTGGCCACGGAATAGGATTGGAATTTCATGAACCGCCCCAAGTATTGCATTACGGAAAGCGAGGGATGGGTGTAGAGTTGAAGGCCGGGATGATTTTTACGATCGAGCCCATGATCAATATGGGGTCGCATCGCTCGCGGGTACTTTCTGATGGTTGGACTGCGGTTACGATCGATGGAAAACCCTCTGCTCAATTTGAACATACTTTATTGGTAACTCAACATGGATGCGAAATACTTACCATTGAATAAAAATTCTACCTTTGGGAAAACCCATCCTAAAAATTCCCCCTTTCAAAAAAAAGCTTCTTGGAAAAGAAGGGAATTTCATTTGGGATTAGACATAGATTCCCAAGAAAAAATTTTAGATATTTCTTTTTTTACTGAGAGCGAGCACATTTTAAACGAAGAATTTGTTAAGTTAGCGGCGTGGGCCAAAAACAAAACCGTCAACATCGTTACCCAAATGGATTCTGTCGCGGATTCTGAAGTAGATAATATCCATTTTTTCCCTCTTTTTTTATTCACCGAAATTTTGCGTGATTATTTAGGTGTGGAAGAAAATTTGCAAATGAAATTGGAATCCAAAAATTCCCAAATGGATGATCCCATTCAATGTTTTTGTTATGGATTGACCAA
The DNA here is from genome assembly GCA_029865945.1 of Bacteriovoracaceae bacterium. GTDB lineage: Bacteria > Bdellovibrionota > Bacteriovoracia > Bacteriovoracales > Bacteriovoracaceae > JARXAH01. Next base: position 7,981 of record JARXAH010000032.1, read on the forward strand.
GAAAAATTTTGATTCTCTTCAGTGGTCCAAGGTGTCTTTGGGACAACTAAAGAAAATGACGAAAGTGACTACTGGTTGTGGTTCATGTTCCAAATTAGTGGAAAATATTTTGTCGTGGCCGTGGTTGAAGTATACGTTAAGGCCAGAAGAGTATACTCCCTTTTTTGAAAAAATATTTTCTAACGAAATGCAAGACCAATATATTTGTAAATGTTTTAAAACTACTCCTGAAAAATTTATGAATGCCCTAGTTGATGCCCCTCGATCTCAGTACCCGATGATGGGGGTTCATTGTCAAACCTGCTTAACCGAACCTGAGGATGGAGGGATCCTTCAAAACGATTTATCAGAACGGCCTTTTTATTTTCAAGGAAAAAGTTGGATGGAGTGGGGTTTCCTTTTTGATACCTGGCTTAAGCAACATTCCTCTACACTTCTATTAAAAAAAGTGCAGCGAAACGAAGTGCATTTTTTCTCTCAAGAGGAGCTATCTGTCGTTGAGCAAAATTATTGGAAAAAAGAATTGCAGCAGTCATTTGGAGAGATTTGGGAGATTTATTTTTAAAAGATTCAGCAGCTAAAGTTTGAACATTAGATGTTTTGAAAGTATATTACTAATTCAAAATCGGTTACGTCGCAAGTGATGTAGTGATTATACGAGAGCACTTTTAAAACGGTGTTCGAACCAATGGAAAATCAAAACGCATCTATCTTTTTATCATCAATTTATTTAAATTTTTAATTATTTTTATTTATAATTGGAGGGTTTATGTTGAAATTTTTAGTTTTAAAATTTTTTTCTCTTTTTTTTATTTACCTTTTTGTAAATTCAAATGTTCAAGCACAGTTCATTTACCCAAATAATTATAACGAAGCAAGAGCTGATCAACTTTACTATCTGAATACTGGACTAATTGTGAATCCAGAGAGTGAATTGCTATCGAAAGATGGTTCTTTGGTAACTGAGCCAATAGAAGTATCGTTCTGGTCCGATGTTAAAAATTATTTCTTTTTTGAATTACATAAAGGTAGAGCAGCAAATTTTGTTAACAATAAACTACTTAACAATAAACTACTTAACAATCCGAATGTATCAAACATAAGAATGTATAGCTACGAAGATGGATCAGGCTTTCATTATGAATGCAAAGATCCTTATGGTTATTCTCATTGGTATCAATTTTTAAAAGAAAATGCCTATGTTACAAGAAAGTCACCTACCTTTGAAAATCCCGATCATACCCAACATGTTGAAGTAAAAAACATAGATCTTGATATTGTGGATTTTGCAAATAGAGCTTCTGAATACGGCATTAAATGTCCAAGTGAAATTCCCATTAATCGTGCAGCAAATGGAGGAGTTGTTCTTGTTATTTGGAATGATGAAAACAACAATGAATGGAAAAGTGTTTTTCGTAGTTATTCAAACAAAGGAATTTTTATTTGGTCTGATTTGTTTAGTCGGAGCGATTATGACTCCTTAAAATTGCCCTTGACCAACATGGCGATAGATCAATATGGTTTTCCCATTTTATTATATAGTGATCTAGCAGTTCCTGTTTATGATGCTCCAGCAATTGGTCAAGGCGGAGTAGTCGTAAAATCAAGTTTGCAAGTAGTTACTAAGGCCAGCAAAGAAACATCAAAAACACAATTAGCTCGAAATTTAGTTTTAGCGGTTCGTGAATCTACCAAGTATTCGGCCAGATTTTCGAAAATTATAAAATTATTTTCGCTAGGAGATGATGCCGCTCATTGGGTAAAAGGCTTTAGAATTAGTAAACGATTAAAGCAACATCTAACCACAGTTGACCAATTAATTAATGAAACAAATATCGTAAAAGTTTTAACAAGAGGTGTTTCTGGTGCCCATACAAGGACCGCCTTTGAAACTGCCATCGATACCATAAGTAGGATTCCTGGAGTTGTGTTAAAGAGCAAAAATGAAATACCTCTTAAAGAGTTTATAAAAGATGGGAAAGTTTTTGCACATCAAGTTATTTGTAAATTTAAGATGGGCGGCAGAGATTTTGAAATCAAGAAAACAATCTATAATATTGGTTCTGGGGCAGGACAAATTACGCTCGATGAGATGTTAGATTTATCCTTGGCAGCTGCAAATGCAGTTTTAAAGACTGGAAAAAAAATTGGAGACGTAGTAGTTGATTTAAATGGAAAAAAGTTTATGGGGAAAATTAGTGAAGCGGAAGGGCTAGTAGAGACAGTTTTTGCTATTCCTTAGTTTGAGAATTAAATCCCATTTTTTGGTGAGGAGTGGGTAATAAATTTTTTTAAAGATGGATGCCCCAAAACTTAAGTTTTGGGCGCCTTATTTTGAATAGATTTTGGTTCCGGGCAATCTTTCCATAATTTGGGAATTTTTTGCAACTTATCGAGCGCCCTCGTGAGAACACCATTTTTTCTTGCCTGATCAAAAAAGGGTACCTTGTCTCCTAAGTATTTTCTCTCTTCTTGAATTTCTTTTAACTCTGGAATTAAGTCGAGCATACAGTTTGCACGGGGCGCGGTATTTCCTAAAATTAAAATATATTGGTCAAAAAGTGCGGGCAATTTACTAATAAAATCTTTTTTTAATTTTTTTGCGGTATCGGACTTGGGATCAACTTCCAAAATGCCGTGATCATTAAGCCTAAAGAGCGCGTCCCAAAGATTTCGAGAAATTTTTTTATCATAGGGTGCCACGCATAACTTTTTTAAAATTTCAGGCCTAAAAGTAACACCAGTTAGATCAGCAAACTCATTGATGAGAATTTGATTTAATTGATAGTGTGGCCCACTAATTTTATTGAGATGATAAAACCTTTCTTCATTTCCCAGACACCGAGTGACCGCATAGGTTTTATCTGAATTTTCGGCCTGGGACTTAATGTTCATTTCAGTTGAGAGAAAAAAAATGGTAAGAATATAGTATTTGTATTTTGCAATCTTTATTTTCATGATTGTTCTATCTTATAGGGAAACGTGTATGGCCATCAAGCAAGACTTTAAAGAAATGACTTTAGTGGAGCACTTAGATGACCTAAGAGCTTGTTTGATCAGAGTTGTCATCGCTCTTTGTCTTGGATTTTTTGCTGCTTACTATTTCTCCGAACAAATTACTTATTTTTTATTGGCGCCACTGGTGGCCGTGGTGGGTAAGCAAAACATTATCTATCTCTCTATCTTTGATAAAGTGACCGTGCAATTTCATTTGGCCTTTGTGGCCGGAGCGATTCTCTCATCCCCACTTTGGTTTTGGCAGGTTTGGCTATTTATTCGCCCGGCCCTGCACGACGAAGAAAAAAAAATGGTTCGCCCGATCCTTATGTTGGGATTTTTTCTTTTTTGTGCAGGAGTTTGTTTCACTTATTACATTTTACTTCCCTTCGGAATCAACATGTTCACCTCCTTTGGTCTCGCCGATATCAAGGCCAATATTGATATGAAAGATTTTATTTTAATGACCATTAAGGTTATGTTTTTTATGGGGCTGATGTTTCAAATTCCCATGGCGATGCTGATCATCGGTTTTATGGGAATTGTGACGAAGCAGTCATTGCATGCCATGAGGCGATATGTATACGTCGGTGCAACGATTGTGGCGGCCGTCTTTACTCCTCCCGACGTTATTTCACAATTGATGATGCTTATTCCGTTAATTGTTTTATTTGAGCTGGGTGTGATGTTGGTGGCGCTAATTGTGCATCCGTATTTAGAGCGCAAGCATATGGGACCAGCACAAAATAAGGATGTAGCAAAAGAGAAAGAAGTTTAAGATTTGAAACGATTTTAGCTACCCCATTCGGCTTAGGGTTTAAGCGCTAACATGATTTCTCTCGTCACTTTCGCAGCAAAACAACTTGAATTGTGACTTGCATCAAGGTGAGGGGCAAGCTCCACCACATCCGCTCCCACGAAATTTTTCTTATCTAAAATTTTTAAAATCTTCATAAAGTTTCCAAAATTTTCGCCACCCGCCTCAGGAGTTCCGGTGCCGGGAAAATATCCTGGATCAAAAAAATCTAAATCAAGGGTTAGGTAAATGGGGCGGCCATCAGGAATTTTTTGCACATCGGCAATCAACGTATCAAGAGAAGTTCGCAACGTTTTATTTTGCTTCATAAAATCAAATTCTGTTTTTTGCCCAGAGCGAATTCCGTACTGGATGAGCTCTTGGGATTGATGATTCATTTTTTCCCATACCCGGTAAATGACTGAGGCGTGAGATAGAGGATCATCCATAAATTCTTTCCTAAGATCTGTGTGCGCATCAAGATGCAAAATCACAAGATCAGGGTAATGCCTCATGTGCAGCGTGATCGGAGAGTAGGAAATGGAATGCTCTCCACCCAAGGTTACTATGCGAATGTTGTTTTCTTTTAAATTTAAGGATTCGGTCGCCTGCGCAAAAAGGTCGTGCAAAATATCTTGGCGGCTAGGATAAAAAGGAATATTTCCCAAATCATAAATGGAAAAATCTTCCATATCTTTTTCTAAGTAGGGCGAATAAGTTTCTAGGCCAAAGGCCGCATCGCGAATCGCATCAGGGCCGAAACGAGATCCGGGGCGAAAACTAGTCGTCCCATCATAACAAAAACCTAGTAAGTGAATGGAGTTGGCATAAAAATGATCGGCCACTTTAGTCGCAAAAAAGGGACGCGACGGATCCATGGCAAAGGGGATGGGATAGGAATTCTTATTTAAATTTTTCATCTCTTCATATTCCAATTATATTTTTGTGAAAATTACTCAAACGAAAACACCCTTGGTGCCAATTGGTGTTGTACCATTTCAAAGTTGATTCGAATGTTTGAAGTTCATTAACATGGGCGATGTTAAATTCTGTGGGAATACTTTCCATGGAAGAAAAACCAAACGTCCAAAAGACGCCAGGATAAATGAGCATCGGGGCACTAAAAGAATGAACATTTTTAAAATGCTCTCTCAAATTTGCATAAATATTTTTGATTCCATAAGTATCGAGAAAGGGATTTTCCGTCTGATTCATCAAAATTCCGTGAGGAGCTAAAATTCGCTTAACCTTACCGTAAAAATCGCTGGTAAAAAGTTGGGACGCAAAATCCTCTGGATCTGTGGAATCCACAATGACTAAATCGTATAAAAGTTTATCTCTCAAAACGTTATCAATAAAAACGAAACCGTCTGCGAAGTGGGTCGTCACCCGCTTATCGCTTAAACCAGACGTGCAATCAGGGAAAAATTCTTGGCACACCCGTACGACTCGCTCATCAATTTCTACTAAATCTATTTGCTTAATGGACTTATGTTTAACCAACTCCCGCACAATTCCACCGTCACCACCACCAATGATCAACACGCTTTCACATTTGGGCAGAACGGCATAAGGAATGTGGGCCATGACTTCGTGATAAACAAATTCATCAAGGTCACAAACCATAGTTTTTCCGTCAAGGGTGAGCAGGTTTCCAAAACTTTTTGTTTCAAATACTTCGATCTTTTGATACTGACTCTGCTCACTATGTAATTTGCGCTTTATGGCAATTCCAGTACTATAACTATCATGATGAAAATTTTCGTATAACCAATGTGTGTTTGTTGTCATCTCTAGGTTATACTTAAAGGTAGTTTATTTTTCAATAGTAAGGACGAAGTTATGATTTTAGTAACTGGCGGTGCGGGATTTATTGGTAGTGCTCTCATCCACGCGCTCAATCGCGAAGGGCATCAAGATATTATTGTGGTGGATTGGATGGGCAGCGACAATAAATGGCTCAATTTGCGAGGCCTAAAATTTCTTGAAATTGTTTCACCAGACGATTTTTGGGTTGAAGAAAAACGCAATCGCTTTAAGCGAGCGACGGCGATCTTTCACATGGGTGCTTGTTCTTCTACGACCGAAAAAGATGGGGATTTTTTATACCGAAATAATTTTAAGTTTTCGACCATTCTTTTTGATCATGCGACCTACAACAACATTCCCTTTTTTTACGCAAGCTCTGCGGCCACTTATGGCAATGGGGAGCTTGGATACGATGATGACGTCGCGCTCATTCCAAGACTTCGTCCGCTTAATCCCTATGGCTTTAGTAAGCAACTTTTTGATGCATGGGTCATGGAGCAAAAGCACGGCCCACCGGTTTGGAATGGATTTAAATTTTTTAATGTGTTTGGCCCAAATGAATATCACAAAGGCGATATGTCCTCTGTTGCGTTTAAGGCGTTTCACCAAATTAAGGCCTCGGGAAGTGTAAAATTATTTAAATCCCATCACAAAGATTTTTCTGATGGCGGACAAATTCGCGACTTCATTTACATTAAAGATGTGATCAAAGTCATGATTCATTTATTCAAAACTAAGTTGCCGGAGAATAACGGAATTTTTAATTTAGGAACAGGTAAAGGGCGCACGTTTTTAGATTTTGTTTCCGCCGTATTTCAGGCGCAAGGGTTGGCACCAAAAATTGAGTATATTGATATGCCAATGCCTATAAGATCTCAGTATCAGTATTTTACTCAAGCTTCGACGGAGCGATTGTTGACAAAATTGCCTGCAGGCTTTTCTTTTGCCACTCTCGAAGATTCGGTTCAAGATTATGTTAAGAACTATCTTATGCACGATACCCCTTATTTTGATTTTTATGTGGTGAGATAGTTTGATCTATACTGATGCAGGTTTGGTTTTCAAGAAGGGTTCCGATTCAACGATTTGAATCGGAAGCGAGGGCGAAGCGCCGAGACGTGCTCCTGCACGTCGCAGGCGATGTTGAGACTGTGCCAACGCACAGTCGAACCGAAGTTCGACGCACTGGAAAATCAAAACCGCATCAGTATATGTTTGTGAAGGGAGTCACTCGTGGCCAACTTCGGTATTAAAGGTGCTCTGGATCTTCTTAAGCGACTTAATCCTAAGGAGCAAGAGCGACTTTTAAATCAAGTTTCAAAATCTGATTCCCAACTTGCCAAAACCTTGCGCGAGCAAATCGTATCCATTCGCGATCTTAAAAAATTTACTGATATTCAGTGGCTGGAATTAATTACGAATGTTTCATTTGAAGATATCGCTTACGCCCTCATGCCGATTGATCCCAAAGAGCGTCTGGAAATGATTGCCATTTTGCCTGAAATCACTCAAAAGAAAATTTTAGGAATTTTAGATCAGCAAGTGATTCCCATGGCCAGACTCAATCAGGCCAGGGAAAAAGTGTTAGAAATCATGGAGCAAATTCATCTGAGTAAATAACCCCAGTTGCGGAAGATCATAAATTCAAGGATGGGTTAGATTGGTTTTTGATATTTTTTAGAAAATAAGGGGCAAGATTTTATCAATGAGTAACAAACTAAAATATTTATTCTTTCTTTTATTTTCTTTTATGTTTTATTCATTCCCCTCATTTAATGCAAAGGCAACAGATGATTTTGATCAACGATTTATATTCGGATTTGAGCCAACTGGGACCAATTACAAAATTTTGCGCATTACCGTTTGGCGCATTATTCAAAAAGGAGTATTGGGATCAGGGGAGGGAGTTTTAGCAACTAATAATCCGACAGGTCAGAGTTATCAACAAAAATTTTTAGCATCCATTCGCACTAAATTTCCTTCTGCTGAAATTGTGAATGTCGTAGATAGTCACGGCGAACTTTCCTATTCATTCAGAATACCGCATTTAAATTTTTCTCTAGGGATTTCCACTGATGCAGGGTCACTCGAGTTTCAGACAACACCCAAAAATTATTCTGATTTAGTGATTCTTGCTCAGTTCCTTGATCAGTCTATCTTTAACACCTTAAATGAAATAGGCATCAATAAATTTCCTAAGCAAACCGGTGGGCATATAACTTTTTCAGGTTTCGGAAGTGATACTTTTCTCTATCGCGATTATCTTCAATTTATGGCCAACCACCCAGAATTGGATATGGGATTTTTTACTGGCGATGGTTACAATGCAGTTCCCTTTGCTAGGTGGAGTATAGATCAACAAAAAATATTTCTAGATGTCATCGCGTCTCATGACAAAGGCTGGAAAGATTTTTTAGTGCAATTAGAAAAAAATTTACAAGAGAATACGAGCGTCCAGGACAAATTAGATAAGACGAGTAAGCTCTTCGAGCGCTCTTTTGTCCAAGATTCACCCATCCATTTTCCAAGTTTTGTTAAGGCACTCGCTGGCATTTTTGAAAATTTTTTGATTTTTAATCGTATCGGTGAAACAACAAAACCAAAATATGTGGCCCACCGCCCTGGTCTTGGTGGGGGAGTGCCTCTCATCGAAGATCGTGCACACACACCACCACGGTCTACCAGTGAGCTTTTGTTGATGGCGAAAGTGATTACCTCTACCCTTCGTTATCTTTCGTCCCAAGCAAACAAGGGAAATCGGCCGATTCTAACCGTTAAGGAATCAACTGCAATGAATAAGGGAGATTTGCTTTTGCAGAGAAACAATCTTCCTGGCGTGGATAGTCGCCGAATCGCGAAAACAGCTTTGGCCTTTTTTCGCACTATTGGACTTAGTAATAATGAAATGGAAGACCTATTTCGTTATTCCTTACTGAACAATTCAGCTGGGACTACGGAAAATATTTCTGGTGATGATTTTAGTCGTGCTTCGTTTGTCGACGAAAGTTACGGTAGAGCTAAGGCGAATCAATTGTTTGAATCCTTATTTCAAACGATTAAAAAAGATTCCAGCAGTTGGCCTAGGTTGCGATCTTTTATTTTTAATTTTTCCTATTATTATTCTTCTGACTTAGATAAACAAAAACAGATGAAGACCTATTTGATTTCAAATATGAAGCATTTTCATAAACTAGAGGCAAGCGAAATGGATCTCCTCAAAAAATGGATAACTCTCTATGATTCAACATCCATCAATATATTTCAAGAATTTGCCCAGCGGGGATTTATTGATATTCTCATAAAGCATTTTCCCTTGCTCTCGTTAGATCAAATTACACCTTGGCTTAAGTTATGTAACTCGTCGCAATTGGAAAAGATCGATAAGGCCATCTCTTCAAGCTCGGAAAAAAATCATCTCATCAAAGGCAGCATTCTCGATCTATTATGGTCGTCAACTAATTTAAGTACCAAAGACTTAGCGCTGGAAAACCTTGTGAACGAATGGTTCACCGTTTATATTAATTTCTACGCTAAGAATTCAAAATTGATCCCAGAATATTTTGATCGGTTAATGGTGCGCACGACTTATTTTGATTTACATTCTCATCGATTAAACTTGGCGAATGAGCTTGCGAATAATGATTTTTTGATTCCCACCATTGATGATCATCCCTTAATTGATATGCTTGCAGGAACTCCAGAAATTCCTGAATCTGTGATAAAAAAAATAAAGCTAAAATTTATAAATTCCTATTTCAAAATGATTGTTGATTTAAACTACGGCGCAAGAAACGTTTACCAAGCGAAGCACATTACTAATTTAATGGTTGACCTCCTTGATCCACTAGATGTTCCAGGAAAATTATCTGAATTATTGTCTCAAGTCGATTTGACTCAAGCATCAAATAAACTCTCAGTTCATGAAATATATTACTTAAAAATTTATAAAGAGCATCTCCTGAAAATTACGAAGCAGTTTTCTCAGACCGAATTTTGTGTAAATTATGTCATTGCCCTTTTTACAGATTTCTTTTCCTTTAAGAAATATTTTTAGGTAATGAGTTTCTCTCTCTTAAGAAAAACGAAGAGATGGAAAAGTGGGCAAAGCGTCGATTCCTCCAAGGTTTAATAAAGTTCATTTCAAAAATTAAACTTTTTCTTAACTTAAGTGACATCGAGTGCGCTTTGACCCCTTATTTATTTTACCTAGTGACCTTTTGGCAGAGTCAAATTATCTCTGATATCCCTAATTTCGTGATTTCCCGTTAAGAATTTTGAGCGTGGATTGGCACGCCCTTTGCTCTATCCCTAAGTAAGACGAGGCCCAAAGCAAGGTTGCTTTAAAATGGTCAAGGATGACCTGGGGCAGCGTCTCAATGGACATTGATAATAATGGCCAAAATGAAAAAAGAGGGGTGTTCGATGAATGCATCTTTCACGGAAAGCATGAAGCAAAAGTTTATTGATTTACTTTCAGAAATGGATTCAACGATTGAATCCGTGCAATCTCAAGAATTTTCTCTCGCAAGCGGAGGCGATGAAGCAGATCAGTGGGGCGCCGAGCGAGACAAAAATATGCTTTTAAAAATGGGCGACCGCGCCGTGGCGTACCGCAAAAAACTTTTGCAAGGATTGCAGAAGATGAGCGATGGGACGTACGGCAAGTGTGAAGACTGTGGTTGCGACATCCCCGTTTCAAGATTGATAGCTAGGCCAACGGCGGAATTTTGTGTGGTGTGCAAAGAGCAAGCAGAAAAGTCGGAATTTAAGAAGAAATTGCCGGTGCTTAGGTTGATGTAGTAAGGGAGATCGGACTACCTACGTTGACCACCCTTGGGATTTTTATTTGAGTCATCATTACTAGGCTGTGTATTTGGTTTAGAATCCTCATTTTTACAGTCGTCACTTTCTGAGATTGCAATTTGGATTAAATTTTTAATTATTCTTAAATTATCATTGTAGTCATCGTTAATATTCCTAATGCCCCCTAGACTCCTTGGAAGTTCGATTCCAAAAGGAAGGGAGTCTGTATTTTCATACCAATAATCAACTGAACTGGCAGTAGCTTTCTGTGCTCCATAGAAACCCATCTCAGTAACCCTGCCGGTACTGTATGAGGTACTTTCTTTTATTTTCAATGCAGTATCTCTTAATTTTTTTTCACCCCCGTTATTAAATTTCTCATTGGTTTCTTTACTTACATATTTTTTATTTGCAAGTGGGAATAACACAAAGCCATTTCCATGAGATTCGTGATAATCAATAGAAATGGTAGGGTTTAGATTCGTATAGAAACTAGACAAGCTTGATATTTCTACAGGAGTTTTTTGTTTTTTCCTCTCAGAAATACCACTTACTTCAAAGCTTCTGTTTGGATCGACATATCCCTGCCTACGTACCTTTTTACAGTAATTAAATGGATGTACTACAGGAATCCAATAGATTTCTAGATCATTTTTTAAATCTAATTCGGAATCAAGTCCACTTGCATAATTTTCCATGAGATTAACAACGACATCAACAGCATTCACTTCATCCCCATGAGTTCCCCCGGTGATAACTACTGACGCGTTTTTATTATATTTTGTTTTACATTTATTTTTATTTGTTGATTTAAATACCATTTTAATACCACATAGAGGTAATGCTACTTCTGTATTTTCTTTATTAAATAATTTTTTCTTCCGGACAATTCGTTCTCCATAATTAATACCATCGATTGAATTTTTTTTGTTAATCAATTTTTTTTTTGATAATAAGTTAATGAGACTGTAGATTTTAATTAAATGAAAACGGTGTGAACCAATATTAGATTGTGATAAATTATTACTTTCTTTATTGTCCACACATTTCAATTTTGCAATTTCTACAGGATCGAATTTGCAAGGTAAATCTTCTAATGCAAATGCTGTAGTTGGTATAAAAATAAGAAAATATATTATGAGTTTTTCCTTCATTATAAATTCTTTTCGTCATTTTTTTTTAAAAAAAGAGCTTTTTAATTTAATTTTATGACTAATTAGTCGCTGTCGCGAAATGATAAAACCCTTTGTGGATCGAGCTTTTCACATATCCTAACATTTTCGTTTCTAAGATGAATTTACTTTGAATTCTTAAGCTACGACTCCACTTAAATTTCTTTGTAATTGATGAAG